>JAHJTB010000312.1 GCA_018830135.1 Pseudomonadota bacterium
CGGCATGATCTGCATCAGCCCGACTGCGCCGACGGATGAAACCGCGTTGGGATCGAAACCGGATTCGGCCTTGATGACCGCCTTGACCAGAGCGGGAGAGATGCCGTGGTCCCGGGAGATGTCATGGATGAATCGGTCGTAACGCTGCTCCACCCGCTTCGGGCTGAACCGCCGTCGCATCTTTTCATTGATGGTATCGAGCAGGTCGGGCCCGGTAGAGCGCAACCCCACATGACCTGGGTCATGAATTTCGAGGCCAACGCGCTTGGGCGAGAACAAGTCCGCGTCAGGCAAGGAAAATCGGCTTTCAATGGAGGCAAGGGGCAGAGCGCACACTACGGCCAACAATGTGTTGACGAGTATTTTTTTGAAGCTCATTTCTTGTGCCCTGTTACCGGGTACCCGGTAAGGGCCAATGTACACTTCAAGAAAGACCTGTCAACCCCTAATCTTGTTACCATTTAAATATCAATATATTACAGCCGAAAAACCCGAAAAACCCCTTTGGGGCGGCCTCTCCGGAGCCGGCGGGCCGGCCATGGGCAGACTGCTTGGATTTATCGGCATCGACCGGTATAATCCCGGATATTGCAGTTGCCTTCTATCGCGGCGTCGAAACGCGTGCTGCAACGCTCGTTTCTCGCTTTTTGACCTCGACGTATCGTATAATGCGCCCGCGGCCAAAAACCGGTCCAACTTCGCGTTTCGCTATGCATTTCGACACCTCGCCACGAACTCGGCCCCAGAATCCGGGTTTGATGCGACGTCTGAAAACAACCGGCCGTCGGGCCGGGACCTCAAGGAGCGCGGCCCATGAAAGCCATTTTTTTGGAGGACCGGACTTTTTCCACGGTCAACCGCCCCAAGCCCCGGGCCGGCCGGGGTGAGGCTTTGCTCCGGGTGGTCCGGGCCGGCATCTGCAACACGGACCTGGAGTTGTATCGCGGGTATTATGGCTTTCGAGGCGTTCCGGGCCACGAGTTCGTGGCCCGGGTCGAGGCCGCGCCCGGCCGGCCGGATATGGTGGGCCGCCGAGTCGTGGTCGACATCAACATTGGCTGCGGCCGGTGCGAATGGTGCGAAAGGGACGACCCGCGGCACTGTCGAGAGCGGCGGGTCATCGGCATCAAGGACTGGGATGGGTGTTTCGCGGAGTATGTCAAGGCCCCGGTGGCCGGTCTCCACCCGGTCCCGGAATCGGTGCCCGACGAAGTGGCGGTCTTTGCCGAACCGCTGGCCGCGGCGCTGGAAATCGGCCAGCAGGTCCATCTGACCGCGAACCTGAAAATGGCCATCCTGGGGGATGGAAAGCTGGGTCTGCTCACGGCCCTGGCGCTTCGTTTTTTCAACCCCGGCCTGACACTTATCGGTCGGCACGGGCGCAAACTGGCCTTGGCCGAGGCTCAGGGGGTGCGCGTCCACCGGGTCGATCCGAAAGCGGGCCTCCGGGCGCTCGAAGCCTGGACCGGATGTTTCGATCTGGTCGTCGAGGCCACCGGCCGGCCGGAGGGTCTGGCCCAGGCCATGCACCTGGTCCGGCCCGAGGGGGTCATCGTGGCCAAGACCACTTCGCACGAGTCTTCGGCAATCGATCTGGCCGCATTGGTGGTCAACGAATACACTCTCGTCGGCTCCCGCTGCGGCGACATGGCCCTGGCCCTGTTTTTTCTTCAACAACAGCGGATCGATGTGGCGCCGCTTATCGAAGCAGCCTACCCTTTCCAGGACTTCGAGACAGCCTTTGAACATGCCGGCCGGCCAGGAGCGATGAAAGTGCAGATTTTCTTCGACTGATCGAGAATCGGACTCCGGCCGGCCGCCAAAACCATTGACAACCAAGGTCCTGGCCTCTATGTTCCTATGAATTTGGAATGTTAGCGAATTCCCCGCGGCCCCTCCCGGGGGCGACCAGCCGTCCGGAAATCGCCGATCCGAAAGGATGAACCACATGGCAGACCTCATCGTCAAAGGGGACCTGGTCTTGACCCGTAACAACGGCCAGCCCGCCATCAAAAACGGAGCGGTGGCCGTAAGCGGTTCCCGAATCACGGCCGTCGGACCGGCCGAAGAGATCGAACGGGAGCACGGGAACGGGGCCCGGATTCTTCAGACGGGTCAGGGTCTGGTCATGCCCGGTCTGGTCAACTCGCACACCCATGTTTCAATGACCTGTCTGCGCGGGCTGGCCGACGACCTGCCCCTGATGACCTGGCTGAACGAGCACATCTTCCCGGCCGAAGCCACTCTGGACGGGGAAAAAGTGTATTGGGGCGCGCTGCTGGGCTGCGCGGAAATGATCCTCTCGGGCACGACCTGCTTCTGCGACATGTATCTTTTCGAAGACCGGGTGGCCCGGGCCGTTGAAACGGCCGGCTTGCGGGCATTGGTCGGCGAAGTGCTCTATGATTTCCCCTCCCCGAATTACGGGCCGATCGAGGAGGGTCTCCGTTTCACGGAACGCCTGATCGAGACTTACCGGGGGCACGAAACCGTGCGGATCGCCGTCGAACCGCACGCGCCGTACACCTGCTCGCCGGACATGCTCCGGTCCTGCCGGGACTTGGCCGAAAAACACCACGTACCGCTGATCATTCACCTGTCCGAAAACCGGGAGGAGGTCGAAACCATTATCGAGCGATACGGCACGACCCCGTCCCGCCATCTGGACAATCTGGGCCTCCTGACTCCCAATCTGATCGCCGATCACTGTGTGATCCTGGACCCTGAAGAGATCGAACTGCTGGCCGGACGGGGCGTCAGTGTGATCCACAACCCCCGCAGCAACATGAAACTCGCCTCCGGCGTGGCCCCGGTCACGGCCCTGCTCCAGGCCGGAGCCCGGGTGGCCCTGGGCACGGATGGACCGGCCTCGAACAACAATCTCGACGTCTTCGGGGAGATGGACGCGGCGGCCAAACTGGAGAAAGTCCACCGTCTCGATCCCACGGTCATGAGCGCGGAAACCGTCCTGGACATGGCTACGATCAACGGGGCCGTGGCCCTGGGCTGGGGGGACGAACTGGGGCGGCTGGCCCCGGGCTGCCTGGCCGACATGATCGTCATCGATCTGGACAAACCGCACCTGACGCCGATGTACAATCCGGTCAGCCATCTGGTCTACTCGGCCACAGGCGCCGACGTGGTCCACAGCGTGGTCCACGGCCGGATTTTAATGGAAAACCGCCGTCTGACCACGCTCGATCTGGGCGAAATCTACGGCCGGATGGAGACGATTGCAGCCGATATGCTCAAAGTGGTCAAACGATAAGGAGAAATCATGTCTGACAAGGCAATCATTTTCGAAGCCGAAGTGGAATGGACCGGAGAGAAGGCCGGTCGTCTGAAACTCGAGGGCCGACCCGACCTGCAGGTGGCCCCGCCGCCCCAGTTCGAAGGTCCGGAGGGCATGAACTCCCCCCAGGAGATGTTCGTGGCCTCGGCCGCGGTCTGCATCATGACCACCTTCCTGGCCATGGGCAACAAGGTACGGGCCGAATGGGAGTCTTTTTCCTGCTCCGGCCGGGGCCACCTCGAGCTGGTGAAGGGCCAGGGTCTCATCTTCACTCGCATCGAACTGTTTCCGAAAGTGACGGTCCGGGCCGAGGAGCAGGTCCCGGCCGTGGAAAAGGCCCTCGAGTTGGCCAAAAAGTACTGCCTGGTGACCAATTCCATGAAAAGCGAAGTGGTCATGCACCCCCAGGTCTCGATCGCCTGACGGCCTGACCCATGTGGGACCTGCTGATTATCAACGCCTGCCTGGTAACCCAGGAGCCCGATCGGGGCCCGATTCCCCGGGGGTTTGTCGCCGTCCAGGACGGAGTCCTGGCCGCCTTGGGGTCCATGTCCGATCTCGACCCGGAACATGGCGCGGCCAAGTCCATCGATGCCCGGGGCGGTCTGGTCATGCCGGGTCTGGTCAACACCCACATCCACGGGGCCATGACCCTGTTTCGCGGCCTGGCGGACGACCTGCCGCTGATGGTCTGGCTCAACGAACACATCTTTCCGGCCGAAGCCGCCCATGTCAACGAGGAACTGGTCTATTGGGGAACCAAGCTGGCCTGCGCCGAGATGCTGCTCAGCGGCACGACCGGATTCGCCGACGGCTATTTTCTGGAGGATCAGGCCGCGCGGGCGGCGCAGGAGGCGGGGTTGCGGTGCGTAATGGGACAGGGGGTCATCGACTTTCCCGCGCCCGGCGTGCCCGATCCGGGGAAGAATCTGAAGACGGCCCGGGAGTTTTTGGAAAAGTGGCGTGGCGTCTCCCCTTTGATCCAGCCTTCGGTCTTCTGCCACTCGCCCTACACCTGCTCGAAGGAGACCCTGATCGGGGGCAAGGAACTGGCCCGGGAGTTCGGGACGATCTTTCAGATTCATGTGTCCGAAACCCGGGAGGAGGTCGAGCAGGTCCGGTCGGATCGGGGACTGACCCCGGTCCGCTATCTGGACGATTTGGGACTCCTGGACGAATCGACCCTGGCCGTTCACTGTGTCTGGGTGGATGACGAGGAGATCGACATCCTGGCCCGACGCCGCACGCCGGCGGTTGTTTGCGTGGAGAGCCACATGAAACTGGCCTCCGGTTCGGCTCCGGTGGTGCGGATGCTGGCCCGGGGCGTCAACGTGGCCATGGGCACCGACGGGCCGGCCAGCAACAACAATCTGAACATGTTCGGCGAGGCCGGCACCCTGGCCCGTCTGACCAAGGTCCGCGAAATGGACCCCACGGCCCTGCCCGCGGCCCGGGCCCTTTACCTGGCCGGGCCGGCCGGGGCCGCGGCTTTGGGCTGGCGGGACGTGACCGGCATGCTCAAACCCGGCCTGCGGGCCGACCTGATCGTCCTGGACCTGAGTCCGCCTCACCTGACGCCCCTTTACCGTCCCCGGTCCCACCTGGTCTATGCCTCGAACGGCCATGAAATCAGGACCGTGCTGGTGGACGGCCGCGTGGTGGTGGAAGACGGCCGCCTCATCGCCTTCGACCTGCGGGAAACCCTGGCCCGGGTTCGAGAAATCGCCGACGGAATCAGGGGCTGATCGCCCCTTCGGTTCCCAGAATCCCGCGGGCGGCGTCGATGCCGAGCCACAAGGCGGCCAGTCCGGCCGGGGTCCATAACCGGCCCCCCGCCCCGAAGATACGGTCGAACACCGCTTCGGCCGATTCCAGAGAGAGGGTCCGCGGCCCGGGCTCCCGCTCCTTCGGGTCTTCGCTCACTTGATCCTACTCCCAGTTGACCTTCATGGCCGCGGCCTGTTTCCGCCACCAGACATCATCGTCGACCAGCAGCAGGGTGCAGATTTCCCATCGCAGGTTGATCAGATTGAGGGCCAGGCCGGTAGGCAGGAGCCGGGCCCGCCGAGGTGAATTCAGGGCGGCCCGGAGTTCGGCCACCGGCCCCCACGCACTCAGGAAGTAATCGGGCGGGCGCACGTCCGGGTCCAGTTCAAAACTGAACAGTTCTTCCCCGTATTCTTTCAACACGGCCAGTTCGATGCTCCATTCCGCTTCCGGAAGACCGGACTCGGGCTGGAACATGGCCGCGGGCAGGACGTGAAAAAGTCCGGTCGCCCCGATCCTCGAAATCCAGGAGTTCGTACATCAGGTTGTCCCGGATGCGTATGCCGCGCTGGGACAGGATTTTCAGGCAGGCGGACGCCGAGACCCGGTCCGGCATCTCCCGGTGCGAGGACATCAGGCGACCCCGGATGTCGTCGACCCCGAACCGGTCCGGAGTCGGCCAGACGGCCAGGGGCAAAACGATTTCCCGTCCGCCAACGATTCGTCTCATGAGCCTGAGGGGCGGTGCGGTCCGTTCCTCGTACCGGTAACGGAGGAAATCGGTCAGATGGGTGGTGAGCCGGGCCGCTTCGGCCCGGATAAAGGCCGAGCCGAGTTCCGGCGAAGTGATCCGTTCGGCCAGGGGAAGCAGTTCGGCCAGATGTTGACGGCAGGCCGGGGGAACGGCCCGGCAAAGCTCCGGACCGAGGGTCAGGGCCAGGAGCGCGGATGGATCGTCCATTTTCGAGGGCCGGGATCAGGCCGGGCTTTTTTTGATGTCAACCACTTTCCAGCCCAGCGTGGTTCGTCCGCGAAAATTGGAGGTGTGGCGCTGCACGGCCACCGAGACTCGCGGTCCCAGTTCGATCAGCCGCTCCCCCAGGCCGAAACCGATGGTATCGAGGCTCCGCCCCCCCTGGCCGAGGGTCATTTTGAGGTGCGAGCCGCCGACCAGGCCCCCGGATATCATCTTCAGATCGTTCAAGACAAAGACCGGCTCCGGATTGCCCTCTCCGAAAGGGGCCAGGCGGGCCAGTTCCGAGGCCAGGCCGGCTTCTAGGTCATCGAGAGTGACCTCGGCCTCGATGTCCAAGGCGGGTTCGAGAAACCGGTCGTCGATTTCCCGTTCGGCGATCTCGAGGAAGGCGCGTTTGAGTTCCTCGACCCGATCGGCCTCGAGGGTCAGTCCGGCGGCCAGGTCGTGCCCGCCGAAGCGGGTCAGGACATCCCGGCATCGGTCCAGGGCCACGTAGATGTTGAAACCTTCGACAGACCGCCCGGACCCGTGCGCCCATCCGTCTTCAACGGACATCAGAATGACCGGCCGGCAAAACCGCTCGACCAGCTTGGATGCGGCCAGTCCGACTACGCCCCGATGCCAGCCCTGCCGCCAGAGCACAATGGCCTTCCCGGGGTCCGCGCCTTCGGCCTCGATCATGCCCAAGGCCTGCCGCACCATCTCGGCGTGCAGTCGACGGCGCTGGATGTTGGTCTGTTCCAGCATCCGGGCCAGGCTGGCGGCCCGGTCGGCCTCCCGGGTCATCAGCAGTTCGAGGCTGGGCTGGGCGGAATCGAGGCGGCCGGTGGCGTTGATCCGGGGGGCGATACGGAAGGCCACTTCCCGCGCCGTAAGAGGCCGGCCTGGTTCGAGGGAACTGACCTCCTTGAGCGCTATCAGGCCGGGCTGGTCCGGCCGGGCTAGCCGTTCCAGGCCCATGCGGACCATAATGCGATTGACGTCCCGCAGCGGGGCCATGTCCGCCACGGTACCGATGGCGACCAGGCCCAGCAAAGGCGCCAGTTCGGGCTGTTCGGCCGTGGTGATCAGTCCCCGCTCCCGCATGGCCTGTCGGAGCCCGCCGGCCAGGAAAAAGGCCACCCCCACCCCGGCCAGGGCACGTTGCGGGAAAGCGGCGTCCTTTCGTTTAGGGTTGACCACGGCCAGGGCCGGGGCCAGACGCTCGGGCGGCTGATGATGATCGGTGACAATGACGTCCAGGCCCAGGGAACGGGCCCGGCTAACGGCATCGACATCGGAGACCCCGCAGTCCACGGTGACCACCAGATCGACTCCGCTCCGGCTGAGCGTCTCGAGGGCCTCCCCGTTCAGGCCGTACCCCTCGTCCTGGCGGTGGGGCACATAGGTCGAAACGCGGAATCCGAGCCGCTCGAGGAAGTCGGCCAGCAGGGCCGTGGCGGTCAGGCCGTCGGCGTCATAGTCGCCGTAGATGCAAACGGACTCCCGGCGGTCCAGGGCCTGGATCAGGCGTTCGACGGCCCGGTTCATGTCCGGCAACAAAAAAGGGCTGGGCAGGTCTCGGAGGGAGGGGTTCAGGAAGGACCGGGCCGCGTCCGGGTCCGCCAGTCCGCGTCGGACCAGCATGGTCGCGGCCACACGGGACAGCCCCAGCAGACTCGAAAGTCTGTCCGCCGTCTCGGCATCGACGTTTTTCGATCGCCATTCCATGTTCGGCCAACCCTGCCTCGTTTATTCCGCCCAACCGAATATAACACGTTCCCCGGGCGTGAGCCAGGGCATCCGTGATAGAACGGCTGGGGAGCGCCCCCAATCCCTGAGCGGTCAGGCCTTGACCGGAAAAAAATTGACGCCGGACTTCCGGGTCCGCATAATGGCCCCTATCCAAAATTGAACCGCCGGCGAATGGACCGGGCCCGGGCGCTTTCCGACGGGCGGCGGCCGTGTCGGCGACGGAGACGGACTGTCATGCCCAAAGCGTTTAACCTGAACGGGGATGGATTCAACCCGTTCTGCGAAATGATCGGCCTGTGTTTCACCATGGCCGAAGGGGGTCGCAGCCGCTGCGAACTCGAAATCACCAGCCAACTGTTCAACCCGCACCGCGTCCTGCACGGCGGCGTCATCTATACCATGGCCGACACGGGCATGGGCGCGGCGCTTTATTCGGAAATCGAGGAAGAGGAACTCTGCAGCACGGTCGAGATCAAGACCGCCTATTTCGGCGCGGTCTTCGGCGGCCGCCTGGTCTGCGACACCCGGGTGGTCCACAAAGGACGCAAGATCGCCTTTCTGGAATCGGAAGTACGCAACGACGGCCGCCTGATCGCCCAGGCCACGGGGACCTATTACATTTTCAAGATGAAACAAGGCTGAAGGCACCCGGATGAACCTGGCCCGCCTGTTCCCGGATCGGCCTGCCGGACACGGAATACGGGCTACGGGTCGCCGCCTTTATCGCACCTCAGCCGGGGGAGACCGTTGAATCCGGCCCCTTGAAGGCCTGCCTCAAGGCCCGGCTTTCGGGTTTCAAGGCGCCCAAGGACTACCTGGTCCCGGATGAACCGGCAAAAAGCGGAAACGGGAACTCAAACGCCGGCATGGGAACTTATGAGCATTGAGGGCATGTCACCCGAGGCGACCGGCGAGGCGGCTCAAACGCCGCCGGTCATCCGCGCCCGCTATGTCGGGGGCCGTTTGCTGCTCTACTGGATGGGGCTGTACGTCCTGATTGCGGGCATCCTCCTCTCGAACACGGAAACATCCCCCGGTCCCGGACTGCTGATCCGGGCCCTGATACCGGTGGCCGTTTTCCTGGTCCTCAAGTTCCACGTCCTGCGCGAACAGATTCTGATCACCGAAGAGTTCATCGGGCAGAAGCGGTTTCTGCAATTCCGCCAGGTGCGCTGGGAGGAGGTCGCGGGCTTCCGGGTCAAGCACGGTGGCCGGGTCAAGGGCGTTGTGGTGCCGAGCCGCCTGATTTTATGGGACGGCCGCGGCAACCGGGTCGTTCTCAACTCCGGGTACGACGGTTTCGAGGACATCGAGCAGGCCGTGTCCTTCCATCTTCGGGAAAGGGCCGGAATGGAGTATGAACGGGAAAAGGAGAAGCCCGCCTGGAAGTCCTGGATCGGCGCTCTGAACCTGGAAGACTGGTTCGATACGATTCTGGGTCTGGTCGCGCTTTTTTTCGCCGTACTCTATCTGGCCGGATCGATCAAGGCCGCCGCCGGTTCCTGAAGACGAAACCGGTGGAGTTGCCCGCTTTCGGAAGTCGGGCTGGATCAATCGTTGGCCCCCGCCATCCTTCCCATGATGAACCGTATCCGGCGCCCATGGTTCAGAGATTGACTTTCCGATAAAAAATCCTTTTGGTCGCCTCCGCGCCTATGACATAGAAAACAACGACCAGAAGCATCAGCAGGATATAAGCCGCGGGCAAGGCGGTGAATCCGAACACGGCGGCCACCGGAGTATACGGCATGGCCAACAGGCAGACCGCGACCGCCAGAGTGGTCCATAAAGGTCCCCGCCCCGGCCTGCTCCGGAAAAAAGGATGCCGGGTCCGAATCACCAGGACGATCATGGAAGCCGAAAGAACCGACTCGACGAACCATGCGGTCCTGAACTGGTCCGTACCGGCCTGGAGCAGAAAGATCAAGACGCCGAACGTGATAAAATCGAAGACGGAACTCAGGATACCAAAGCTGATCATGAAGTTCCTGATATAGCGGATGTTCCAGCGCCGGGGTCGATCGATCAATTCCGGATCGACCGTATCCGAGGCGATCGTCATCTCCGGAAGGTCCGTCAACAGATTCATCAGCAGGATTTGTTTGGGCAGCAACGGCAGAAAGGGCAGAAATAGGGAGGCCCCGGCCATGCTGAACATATTGCCGAAATTGGCGCTTGTCGCCATGAAGACATATTTAAGTGTATTGGCGAATGTTTCCCGCCCCTCGCGCACCCCGTTGACCAGGGCGTTCAAGTCCTTTTCCAGGAGGACGATGTCGGCTGCGTCCTTGGCTACGTCCACGGCCCCATCAACGGAAATTCCGACGTCGGCGGCATGCAGGGCGGAAGCGTCATTGATGCCATCCCCCATGTAGCCCACGACGTGACCCGATTTTTTCAAGGCCAGAATGACGCGTTCTTTCTGGTTCGGCTCGACTTCGGCGAAAATGTCGATGTTCCCGACGTCATGAGCCAAGGCTTCGTCACTCATGCTCCGCAGTTCCCGCCCCGTCACGATCCTGGCTTCGGGCAGCCCGATCTTTTCGCTTAATGTGGCCGCCACCAGCCGGTTGTCGCCGGTCATGACCTTCAGGGAGACGCCGAGCCGGTGCAGCTGATCGAGGGGCTCGATAATCCCGGGTTTGGGCGGGTCGTGAAATACCAGGAAGCCAAGAAACGTCATTCCGGTCTCTTCGGCCTGGCTTATGGTCGAAACGGCATGCACGCGCCGATAAGCCACGCCCAGGGTTCTGTATCCCCTGGCGCTCAAATCCTGGTATCGCTGGAGCAGGTCCTCGGAAATGGATTCGATTTTCAATACTGCCCCTTCGGATGACTCGGCCCCGGAACAGACCTCGAGCACGTTGAGCAGGGCGCCTTTGACAACCAGGATGGGCTCGCTTCCGTCAGTCGCCAGGATGCTTAGCCGTTTCCGGATAAAATCCTATGGCACTTCATCGAGTTTTTGCCATCCGTTCAGATCAAACGGCCGGTGGTTTTTAATGGCTTCATCGATGGGATTGCTGAAACCGGTCTGGTAAGCGGCATTGATGTACGCATAAAACAGGACCTTGTCGCTATCGTTCCCCTGGATATCCACGCAGGAATGCAGTCGGGCGACGCCTTCGGTCAGGGTACCGGTTTTATCCGAGCAGAGTACGTCCATGCTGCCGAAATTTTCTATGGAGGCCAGCCGTTTGACGATAACGTTGCGCCCCGCCATCCGGCTTGCGCCCCGCGAGAGATTGATGCTGATAATGGCTGGAAGCAGTTGCGGAGTAAGCCCCACGGCCAGAGCCAGCGAAAAGAGGAAAGAATCCATAACCGGGCGATGGAACAGGACGTTCAAGGCAAAAATGGTCAGGACCAGAAGAAGCGTGATCTCCATGAGCAGGTAACCGAAGCGTCGGACGCCCCGTTCGAACTCGGTTTCCGGCGCCCTCAGTTTCAAGCGAGCGGAAATCTGGCCGAACTCGGTCTGTTGTCCGGTATGGACCACCAAGGCCCTCGCCGTGCCGCTGACCACATGCGTTCCCATGAAAAGCGAGTTGGACCTCCGGGCGAGCGGCGCGTCCGGTTCGAGCCGGCCCGGCTCCTTTGGCACGGGGAAGGTTTCTCCGGTCAGGGCCGCTTCATTGACGAACAGGTCTTTGGATTCCAGAATCAGGCAGTCGCCCGGAACGGTCCCGCCCGCGGACATGATCACGACGTCGCCCGGAACGACCTCTTCAACCGGTATATCCCGCCGCTCCCCGTCACGGAGGACCGATGTCTTGATCCTGACGACGGACAACAGTTTTTCCACCGCGTTGGAGGCGCTGTGCTCCTGCCAATAGCCCAGCAGACCGCTGACCAGGACGATGACCAGAATAATTATGGCGTCCGTCGGGTCTCTCAGGAAAAAAGACATGCCGGCCGCGAAAAGCAGAATGAGGATGATGGGGCTTTTGAACTGTCCGGCAAGCTGCGACAGGCGGCCCGCCAGCGCGCCGGACTTCAGCGGCCTGGAGCCGGCGAGGTCAAGGCGATCTCTGGCCCTTTCGCTCGATAGTCCGTCGGAAGAGGTCTGAAGTTCTTCCAGCATCCGGTCCGCTGAAAAACTCCAAAAGGCCGCTTGACCGGTCTCCATATCACACTCCTTAACATGCAGGGCGGGCGCATTCCCCCCGGCTTGCCGCGGGGAGCTTCAATACTCGAGGCCAGGTGCTTCGAGCCTTCGCCGAAATCCGGTTTACAACTCCTGTCGAATCGCCTGCCCTCAATCGATCAGTTCGGCCAGAACGCTGTGCTTTTTCTTCAGGGCCAGCATATGCCGCTCGTGCTGGCGCATGCGGATAAAGGATCGAACGACCAGAAAGCCTCCCAGGATGATCAGGCCTGCGCAAATGATCAACAAGGGCAAAAGGAAATGCAGGACCTTCCCGAATTCATAGTACTTGGAGGTGACCACCAGAAAGCTGAGCACGGAGAGCGGTATGGCGAAAACAGCGATGCCGGTTCGCATCAGGGCCAGGGAGGTCCGCTTTTCGGCCAGGATGAGTTGGGCTTCGTTGATGAGGATGGCTTCGGGTGGTTTTTCGTTTTCCGATGATGCGATCCGTCCCTCTAGATCCTTGCTTGTTCCTGAAAGCGTCATGGGTCTCTACCCTCACGGTCCGGCGTCCGATTTCGATAAAAATGCACGGCCCAGACCACGGCGCCGATGAGGGCGACCGCGATCAGCGCGGCCAGTTCGAACTTCTTGACGTTGCCAATTACAAGTTCCAGGGCCGATCCGAAAAAGTATCCGCCGGTCCCGACCGCCACCGACCAGATCAGTGCCCCGATTCCGTTGAGCAGTATGAACTCCCGGGTCGGCACGTCGCTCATGCCGATGACAAAGGGCGACACGCTCCGGAGTCCGTACAGAAACCGAAACACCAGAATGAACCACCTTCGATGGCGCATCAAGATCCGGTTGGCCTTTGCGACGCGTTCGGCCCAGACTTTTCTCCGGGACAGCACGGCCTGGCTGTGCCGGCGGCCGAGGAAAAAGAAGAGCTGGTCTCCGCACAGGCTGCCGATGAAGGCGGCGGCCATGACCCCGGGCAGGGCCAGGTAGCCCCGATGAGCGGCAAAGCCGCCCAGGATCAGGATGGTTTCACCTTCGAAAAAGGTGCCGGCAAGGACGGCCAGGTACCCATATTGGTCGATCAGGTGTTCAAGCATCAAGACGATGTCCGTACGGGGCCGGTATATTTCACCCCTTCGTCCGCCCGGGAATAGGGGCTATCGCTCCCAGGGAAACACGTCCGGCCCCAGTCCCTCGAAGATATGGGTGCCCGGCTTGAAATAAAGATAGTGAGGATATCCTTCGATCTGGAAGCTGATTACGTTACTGTGCCAGGTCGGACCCCATTTCTCTTCGTGTTCCGGATCGACGTGATAGCGGGTGTAGCCCTGGCCGCAGTCCTGGCAGTGAAAGCTCCGTATATGGCCGGGCAGGTGTTTTTCGCGTTCAACGGGCTTGACCTGGGAGGAACCGCACCGGGGACATTTCCCTCCGTCCGAGGAGGCGCATTCGGGCAGGTGCGGAAAAATCTCGAAAAGCCGTCGGGTCTCGGTTTCGACCTGCTCCCGATTTTCCCAATCGATCCTCAGGCTCCGGCTGTTGGCATCATCGTCGTAATCGATCATGGGATTCGAACTCCTTTCCCGACCTTCCGGCCTCGGGTCTTTGGAGGGAGCCGGCCGGCGACCGGAAGCATCATTCGATAAGTTCCGGGGACTTCTCTCCCAGGTCCACGACGTGGACCTCCAGAACGGTTTCCCCGGTCTCGTAGTCGATGTCCTTGACGCTCACGGTGAAATAGTATCCGGTCAGGTTGTGGAGCGCCTTGGAGAACTCTTTTTCAACATCCGAGATGGGAATGTTTTTCAACACGACCGCCATGGACTCACTCCTTTTCGAGCCTATATTCAGGTCCAGTATATCACGTCGATCCAGGGAACGATATGCCCCGTGTCAAGACGGGGCCGCTATGACGCGGGTTTCCGGCCCGCCGATCGGGATTATGCCTTGACAGCATGGAAACGGCCTTCATACTATAATAACTGAAGCTCTACCTCGCCTTGCCGCGGGGAATCTTCGAGATGTCAGGAAGAATTTTTTTTTGAATTGGCGGGCCAGCCCCCGCGGCAAGCCGCGGGGAATGCGTTCGCCCCGCATGTTCACATTCGCCCGCGCGGCGGGTTCAGACCGCAAATCTCCGATCCGGGGACGCAAACGAGGAAGACGCATGAAACACAAGATACGATTTCTGCCGGACGAGGTCACCATAGAGGTCGAGGACGGGGCCAATCTGCTTCAGGAGGCCATGTTGGCCGGGGTGCACATCAATGCATCCTGCGGAGGGGCCGGGGTCTGCGGCAAGTGCCAGGTCATTATCGAGTCGGGCGACCTGGACTCCCCGCGCACGGACAAGATCGGGGCCAAGGAGTATGGCGAAGGCTACCGCCAGGCCTGCAAGGCCTGGGTCAAGGGGGACGTGGTCATCCGGGTGCCGGTCGAGTCCCAGATGGACAGCCGGGCGCTGAACCGGGCGCGTCCCAGCCCGAACGCCGCCGCCCTGGCCAAGGAGATCGGGGTCGAGACCCTGGTGGAAACCGGAAAGTTCGACCCGCCATACGTCAAGAAGCTGGTTCGGATGTCACCTCCGGAGGCCGGGGACAACGTCAGCGACCTGACCCGCCTGATCAATGGCTTGCGGCAGCAACACGACCTGCACAAGCTGGCCCCGGACTTCCGGTTCATCAAACAACTGCCCCAGGTCTCCCGGGAAGGGCATTTCGAGCTGGCGGTCACCCTGGCCTACGAGCCCACGCATTTCGAAGGCCAGAACCCGTCGGACATCGCCTTGACCTACGTCCAGTCCGGCGATCATATCGGCGCCAATTACGGGCTGGCCGTGGACGTGGGCACGACAACGGTCTTCGTCCAGTTGTTGAACCTGGAGGACGGCGAGGTCCTCGACACCCTGGGCGACTTCAACCGCCAGCTCAGCTTCGGAGAGGACGTCATTTCCCGAATCGTTTACAGCGCCAAGGAAGGCGGTCTGGCCAAGATGCAGGGCCTGATCACCCAGACCATCAACGGCCTGGTCGACCGCATCTGCAAGCGCAAGAAGATCGACAAGGAAGACATTTCCATGGTCACGGCCGCGGGCAACACGACCATGACCCAGCTCCTGCTGGGGGTGGACCCGAAATACATCCGCCTGGCGCCTTACGTTCCGACGGCTAACTATTACCCGCCCATCCGGGCCGCTGAAATCGGCCTGGACCTGGGCGAACACGTGCGGCTCAATGTCTTTCCGGCCGTGTCGAGTTACGTGGGCGGAGATATCGTCTCGGGCATTCTGGCCGCGGGCGTGTATCGCGAGCCGGAACTGACCCTGTTCATCGACTTCGGCACCAACGGAGAAATCGTGGTCGGCAACCAGGACTGGATGGCCTGCGCGGCCTGTTCGGCCGGTCCGGCCTTTGAAGGCGGGGGCGTGAAATTCGGGATGCGGGCCGCGGCCGGGGCCATCGAGGACTTTGCCATCAACCCCAAGACCCTCGAGCCCATGATCCTGACCGTGGACATGCAGAAGCCCAAAGGCATCGCGGGTTCCGGGCTGATCAACACCGTGGCCGGCCTTTTCGAGATGGGCGTGATCGACGAAACGGGCCGATTCGAGCGGAACCTGGCCACCGACCGGGTTCGGGAGGGCGAGGACGGCTGGGAGTACGTGCTGTCCCGGGCGGAGGAGACGCAGATCGGGCGGGACATCGTCCTGACCGAAGTGGACATCGACAATCTGATGCGGGCCAAGGCGGCCATGTATGCCGGCTACCAGACCCTTCTCGAAGGCGTGGGGCTGAACATGAAAAGCCTGGAACGGGTGGTTATCGCCGGCGGCTTCGGACGCCATATCAATCTGGAAAAGTCGGTCATGATCGGCCTGCTTCCCGAACTGCCCCTGGAAAAATTCATCTATGTGGGCAACGCCTCGTTGATCGGCGCCCGTCTGGCCAGCCTGTCGAACACCCTCCGCCGCGAGTGCATGGACATTCTGGCCAAAATGACCGGATTCGAGTTGTCCGAAGTGCCGGCCTACATGGACTACTACGTCGCGTCCCAGTTTTTACCGCATACGAGGCGGGAATGTTTTCCCGGTGTTCTGGAACGGGTCGGCCAGACCCGGCGCCTGATCGAGGCGGCCGAGCCGGCCTGATGTTTTCGGCCCCTGGTGTTTTTGCTTTGACTTGAGGCCGATCCTGATTTATGGTTTGAGATAGAATTTTCATAATTTTTTCATCTTTTTGCTTCATGGGTTTGGATGATGGGAAGACACCTTGAAAAAGGGGGGACTCATGGAAGAGAAGGGAAAAGATTATTTTGCCGCGTTGTATGAGGTGGCCCGGTTCATCAATGCTTCGCTCGAGCCGTCGGCGGTCATGCAGGAAATCGTCAAATGCGTGGCCAAAACCATTCAGGCCAAAGCCTGTTCCCTTCGGCTCCTGGACTCCAAAGGCCAGAAACTGTTCTGGGGTGCCTCCTATGGGCTTTCCAAAGGATACATCCGCAAGGGCACGGTTCTGGTCAAGGAAAGTGGGCTGGACCAGAAGGCCTTGGCCGGCCAGACCATTTACATTCGCGATGCCCAGACCGACAAGCTGTTTCAATATCGCGGCAAGGCCAAGACCGAGGGAATCAAATCCATACTGGTCGTTCCGCTTATGGTTGATAAACAGGCCGTCGGTGTTTTGCGGGTCTATTCAGGGGCGTTGCGGGACTTTGATTCCGACGAGATCAAATTCATGGAAGCGGCGGCCAATCTGAGCGCCATTGCCCTGGAAAACGCGAGACTGCATCAGGCACTTCAGACGGATTTCGAGCTGGTTCTGGCTCACAAGTACCGTCTAGACGACAATTGATAACCTTAAGGAGGTCCCATGGTTCGAATCGGCATCAACGGGTTCGGTCGTATCGGCCGGCAGGTATTAAAGGCCATTATGGAAAGACACCCCAAAACGCTTCAGGTCGTCGCCGTCAACGATCTGACCGACGTGGAAACGAACGCGCATATGTTCAAGTACGACACCAACTATCGTCGTTTCCCCGGCAAGGTCGCGGCCAAAAAGGACGGCTTCCTCATCAACGACCAGACCATCAAAAACTTCAGTTTCCGCAATCCCGCGGAAATTCCCTGGGGGGATGTCGGGGTGGAAATTGTGGTCGAGTCCACAGGGCTTTTCCGGACCGGACCGCAGGCCAAGGCCCATCTTCAGGCCGGAGCCAAGAAAGTCATCATTTCCGCCCCGGCCAAGGAAGAAGACATTACCGTGGTCATGGGCGTCAATCACCGTTCCTATAATCCCAAGAAGCACCACATCATCTCCAACGCCTCGTGCACCACCAACTGTCTGGCCCCGCCGGCCATGGTCGTCCACAAGACCTTTGGCATCGAAAAGGCCCTGATGACCACGGTTCACTCGTACACCAACGACCAGCGCATCCTGGACCTTCAGCACAAAGACCTGCGCCGGTCCCGGGCCGCGGCCATGAACATCATCCCCACCACCACCGGCGCGGCCAAAGCCGTAGCGCTGGTGGTACCGGACCTGGCCGGACGGTTCGACGGCTATTCCCTGCGGGTACCGACTTCGACCGTTTCCGTGGTCGATTTCGTGGCTACGCTGAAAAACAAGACCGACACCGACGGGTTGCACGCCGCTCTCCGCAAGGCCGCCAGGACGTCCCTCAAGGGCATCATGGCTTGCGAAGACGAGCCGCTGGTCTCCAGCGACTATATCGGAAACCCGTATTCCTCCATCATCGACATTCCTTTCACCCAGGTGTTGGGCGGCAATATGGCCAAAGTCGTGACTTGGTACGACAACGAGTGGGGCTATTCCTGTCGAGTGGCCGACCTGGCCGATTTCATGGCCTCAAAAGGTCTTTAATCCGATGGCCATGGACCGGGGCGGGACGATGCCGCCCCGGTCCTTTTCTCGTCGTCCCGGCCCCGACTCGCCCTATTCAGGAACATGATTCATCCATTCCTCGACCCAGGCCGTCCAGGCATCCGGCCCCTCCAGGGAGGTCCGACCATGCGTAAATCGGGTTCATTGATTTTTCTGTGCTGCTGCCTCATCACGCTCTTCGGTTTCACCGGCTGCGTCCAGCCCGCGCCCAAACCGGTTCAACCGCCTCCCCCGGCGCCGGCCTCGTTTGCCACGACGATCATCGTACCGGCCAAGGCCGGCGTTTCGATCGGCGGCGTGACGGCCAGCCCTTTTACCAGCGCGGTCGGCAACAATATGCCCTCCGACCTGCTGCGTGACATCAACGAGCGCGTGGCCGCCCGGATTCAGACCGAACGGTGGACGGCATCCGGCGGTCTGAAGGTTAATCTGACCGGGCAGGTGATCCATATCGGAGGCGCTCCCTGCTGCCCAGAAATCGTGGTTCGGGTTGAACTGACCGACACGACCTCGGGTCAGACCCTGGTCCTGGCCAACGTGGCCGGCCAGGCCCCGGCCCGGGCGGAATTGAACGCAGCGGCCGAACAGATCGCGCCCGGAGTCATGCAACTGTTCGAAACCTTCCGGACGGCTCCTTGAAACCCGACCGATTCGGTCCGCGTTTCCCCATGGCCGTTCCGCCTGGGAGTTGAAACAAGACTCCCCGGTCTCTTGTTATTCGCCCTTGTGACGCCGATATATTGAAACGACGTCCAATTTGAACCGCTTTGATCGCCCCGGCTATCGAAGCCTCTCGATGGCCGTTACGCCGGTTCAGGACAGCGAGGAGCCCCCGGATCATGCCGGACACACCCAAGCGGTACGCCATTTTGGATCGCGACGGGACCATCAACGTGGAAAAGTCCTATCTCTCCGACCCGGAACAACTCGAGCTTCTCCCCGGGGCGGTCGCGGCCCTTCACCGGTTGAGGCGGCTGGGGCTGGGCCTGATCGTCGTCACCAACCAGTCCGGCGTCGGCCGCGGCCTCTTTTCCATGGAGGACGTCGAGGCGGTTCATTCCCGGCTGGAAGCCATGCTTCGGGCCGAAGGACTGATTCTGGACGCCATTTACGTCTGCCCCCATCATCCCGAAGCCGGGTGTGCCTGCCGGAAGCCGGCCACCGGACTGGTCGAACGGGCGGCCCTGGATTTCGGCTTCAACCCGGCCGATTGTTTCGTCATCGGAGACCACCGCGTGGACGTGGACCTGGGCCGTGCCGTAGGGGCAACGACCTTTCTCCTGCGGACCGGACACGGGGGCTCATTTGAAAACGATCCGGCCCTGCACCCGGATTTCGTAGCCGACGACCTGGCCGCCGCGGCCGAATCGATAGCGGTACTAATGGGGCTGGAGCGAGGGTGAAACGACGGGCCGTACCGGGTATTCCAATTCGTCGTCATTCGTGATATGGAAAGATTCAGGGCAAACTCCACGAACTCAGTTGTTGTTTTTTATTTCCATTGCACCGACAGGAAGTTTTTCAGCCCGGTGTTATGATCAGTATCTCGTTCCGGTCCGCTCGAAGGCGGACCATCATGGGGGCATGAGAGAGAAACAGGGGGCTCCCGCCACCTTGCGGGAACCTGTTGCGTGGGATAATATAACCGAAGATCATGCTGGTCCGCCGGAGTTTGTCGTTTGATTCATCGACGCTTCTCCGAAGGACATTTTTGCTGAGTAATCGTGAAAGACCAAGATAATGGCAATCAAGAAGGGGCAGGCCATAATTCTTATCCTCGCCAAGGACTCGACAACCGGATCGGAATACCAGGACCGCCTGGGGCGGCTGGGACACCAGACCGTTTCGCTAGTCATCTTCGGAGAACGAGCTTTTCAGGAGATTGAAAAAGCTCGCCCGGACCTGATCCTGATCGACATCTCTCCGGATCATGAATCCAAGGCGACGGACATGGTGAAGACAATCCGAAACCGTCTCGACGTTCCGATCATCCTCGTGACCGACACCGTACAAGACGGAGAAACCCGACGTCTCGAATCCGGCCCGTTACTCGAAATCGTCAGCAGATCGATTCAAGACCGTGAACTGTCGTTATCAATCGACGCGGTTCTGAAGAAGGGTGCTTCGGATACAAAAACCGATTACTACGAAAAGCGAAAACGGTTCGACACCGAGGCCAAATACCGATCGCTCATCCAGCTTTCCAAGGACGCCATTGTGGTTTCCACGCCCAAGGGGGAAATCCTGGAGGTGAATCGCGCCGCCCTGGACCTCTTCGGCTTCAGCCGTTCCGACTCGATATCGGCCCAGAATACCGGGAACTATTGGATCGATCCGGAGCAACATCGCCTTTTCCTGAAAAACCTGACTGAAACGGGCCATTACACGAATTACGAAGCCCGGCTTCGGGGCAAGGACGGTCGGGAGGTCGATGTCCTGGGTTCGGCCATTCTGCTCAGGCTCGCTGAAGGTCAACCGATCATCATCAACACGATGCATGACATCACCGAACGCAAGCGAAACGAGGAAAAACTTCAGAGCCTGGCCGCGGTCGTCCAATCTTCGTACGACGGAATCATCTCCCTGACCCCGGAAGGCGTCATCGACAGTTGGAACCGGGGCGCGTCATTGATATTCGGGTATTTGGAGGCGGAAGTTTCCGGCCGTCCCTTTACCGACCTGCTCGGGCCGGAACGGCGTGAGGAATTCCGGGTGCTGATCGCAAGACTCCGTCAAGGCGAACGCATCGAACCACACGAAATCGCCGCCCAAAGGAAAGACGGTTCAGCGGTCAACGTATCGATGACCATTTCGCCGATCCTCGATCAGACCGGCCGGATGATCGGCGTCTCGACCATTGCCCGGGACATGACCGAGTTCAACCAGATACTGGCCATGGTCCGGACCCATGAAAAAAGCCTGCGCATCATCTCGGAAAGCAGCCACTATATTCTGCACCAGGTCGATCAGAGCGGCGTCCTGACGTATTGTTCTCCTTCCGCGGAACGAATTCTGGGGTATGCGCCAGAGGAAATGACCGGGAGACCGTTTTTCGATTTCATGCCGGATCACGCACATGGCCAGGCGACTAACACGTTTGTTAGGGCAATATCCGGAGAAACTCTGCTGGTCAGGGAGACGGAACTGCGAACCAAGGACGGTCGGGTCGTTCCGGTTGAAATCAACCTGTTTCCGATGCTGATCGACGACCGAGTCGTCGGTATCCAGGGAATCAGCCGGGACCTGACCTCCCGCCGGCTAGCCGAACAGTCCATCCGGGACAGCGAACGCCGCTTGCGGGACATATTCAACGCGGCGCAGAACGTGTCGTTCATCATGGTCGAACTGGCCGCCAAGGACCCCCGGGTATTGGAGTTCAGTCCGGGTGCGGAACGGATTTTCGGGTATACCCGCGAAGAAATGATCGGTCAGCCCGTGGCCCGATTGCATCTGCCGCAGGACGCGGCCCGATTTCCCGGGCTATTTGAAGACCTGATCCGGGAAGGGTCGGGAATCAACGGCGAAATGATCATGGTCCGCAAGTCCGGAGAACGCTTTCCGGCTTTGTTGACGACCTATCCGGTCTTCGACGATGAAGGCCGGATGAAATCGTGTATTGGCGTGGCCATTGACATCTCGGACCTGAAAAAAGCGGAAGAGGAACTTCGGGCCAGCGAAGAAAAGTACCGGATGATCGTGGACAACGCCAACACCCCGATCATGTACCTGGACCGGGAATGCAATCTTCTGTTCATCAACCAGATGGGTGCAATGGGGCTGAACAGCCGCCCCGAGGACCTTGTGGGCAGGTCTTTGGCCAGGATCGTCCCGGAAATGTACCCGATCACCTTGGAACGCGTGACCCGGGTCATGGATACAGGCCTGGGTGAGAGTTTTGAAGACATGGTCCCGCTGCCCACGGGTTCCGGCTGGTACGTCACGAGTTTCGTGCCGGTTCGAAACTCGCGGGGGAAGGTCTTCGGGGTCCAGATGATCGCCCATGACATCACGGACCGCAAACGGGCGGAAGACCGGCTGAGCCATGTCTCCCGGCTCAATGCCGCCCTGGCGACGTTATCCAATCTTCTGGTGAGCGGCTCCTATACGTTTCGTGAAATCGCGGGCGAAGTCTGCCGGACGGCCATGAAACTGACGGACAGCCGCCACGGGTATGTTTCGACCGTGGAATCCGATACGTTGACCAACGTGGGCCATACGCTTCAGAGCATTACCGGGGGCGAGTGCATGGCGCCCGAGTTGGACGCGGGCCAGGTGTTTTCAGCGGGTCAGGACGGCCGGTACGGCGGCCTGTGGGGGCACAGCCTGAACACGGGGGAAGCCTTTTATACGGAACTTCCGGCCGATCATCCGGCCGCGGCGGGCCTTCCTGAAGGTCACATCCCGCTCGATCGCTTTCTAAGCGTACCCGCGATCATCGAAGGCCGCCTGGTCGGTCAGATCGCCCTGGCCAACGCGGACATACCATATACGGACGACGACCTCGACGCGGTCCAACGCCTGGCCCGGATTTATTCCATGGCCATTCAGCAGAAAAGGGACCAGGACGAGCTGGCCCGGGCCAAGAATGCGGCGGAAGCGGCCAATCGGGCCAAAGGCGAGTTCCTGGCCAACATGAGCCATGAAATCCGCACGCCCATGAACGGGATCATGGGGCTGACCGACCTGCTGCTGGAAACCCGACTGACGGACGAGCAACGGGAGTATCTGGACCTGGTCAAAGTTTCGGCCGAGTCCCTCCTGGGACTGCTCGGAGACATATTGGATCTTTCGAAGATCGAGGTCGGCAAAATGGAACTGGATTCCATCCCGTTCCGGCTGCGGGATGGAATCGGCGAAGCGGTCAACTCCCTGGCCTTGCAGGCCCACAAGAAGGGCCTCGAAATGATGTGGCACGTCGAGAACAACGTGCCGGACTCTCTGGCCGGCGATCCGGGTCGGCTTCGCCAGATCGTTTTGAACCTGATGGGAAACGCCGTCAAGTTCACCTCCCGGGGCGAAGTCGTGCTTCGGGTCCGCCTCGAGGAGGGAAACGAGGACGAGGTGACGCTCCGGCTTTCCATCAGCGACACCGGCGTGGGCATTCCCAGGGAAAAGCAGGACCTGATCATGACGCCCTTCTCCCAGGCGGACAGTTCGATCACCAGGCGCTACGGTGGGACCGGGCTGGGGCTGGCCATCTCGAAACAACTGGTCCATCTGATGGGCGGAGATCTCTGGCTGGAGTCGGAGGAAGGACAGGGCACCACGTTTTTTTTCACGATCCGTCTAAAAAGGGCTCGGACCGTCGTGCCCGCCACACCCCCCTTCAAACCGGAGCAGGTTCAAGGCCTGCCGGTCCTGGTCGTGGACGACAGTCCAACCAACCTGCACATCCTGAGGAAAAACCTGGAACGGTGGGCCATGGTGGTGACCACGGCCAATGACGCCTCGTCCGCGCTTCGGGCGGCGCGGGAGGCGTCGGATCGAGACCGGCCCTTCCAACTGGCCATCGTGGACGTCAACATGCCGGGCCGGAGTGGTTTTGAACTGGCGGCCGAACTGAAAAATCAGACCCAAGGGCGTTTTTTGAAAGTTATCGTCCTGACCTCGACGGGCCAGCGTGGCGACATCGCCCAATGCCGGGACCTGGGCCTGGACGCATATCTCAGGAAGCCGGTCCACGAAACACATCTGCTCAACACCATCGCCGCCGTCATGAACCAGGAAGCGGAATGCGGGTCCGACTATTCGGCTCCGGTCACCCGTCATACTCTGCGGGAAAGCCTTTTGGGGCTTCGTATCCTCGTGGCCGAGGACAACGAGGTCAACCGCAAGCTGGTCGAACGGCTGCTGGAAAAAAGGGGCCACCAGACGGTCATGGCCGGCACGGGCCTGGAAGCACTCGCGGCCGTCAAAAAGGAACGCTTCGACCTGGTGCTCATGGACGTCAACATGCCGGAAATGGACGGTCTGGCGGCCACCGCGGCCATCCGCGAGATGGAAGCCGGGACGGGCCGGGAACGGGTGCCCATTCTGGCCATGACGGCCCAGGCCATGAAAGGGGACCGGGAGCGCTGCCTGGCCGCCGGCATGGACGGCTACCTGGCCAAGCCCATCAAACGGGACGAGTTCATCGCCGCGATCGAAAATCTGCTCCGGCCGGCCGGTCCACACGAAGAGAAACCCGTGCGCCCCGCGTTCGTGGAGAAGGTTCTGGACCGAAAAAAGCTCGTTGACCTGGTCGGAGGCGATATGGGCCTGATCAAGGAGCTGGTGGTGCTATATCTGGAACGGCTGCCGAAAGTGACGTCGGAACTGCGGGAGGCGGTCGGGCGGGGGGACGCCCGGGCCGTTCAGGCCAGCGCCCACAGCCTCAAGGGCATGAGCGGCAACCTGCGGGCCGTTATGGTCGCCGAAGCCGCCTCGCGCCTGGAGCGCATGGCTGACGTGGGAAACCTGAGCAATGCGGAAGCGGGCCTGGACCATCTGGAACGCGAAATCGAACGGCTGAGACCCGTCCTGGACGAACTGGCCAACATGGCGTGAGCGATGCATCAGGACCGGCCGGGGCGAATGCGGTAATTCCACCATAGCCGGAACAGATTCCTGAAACGATACAGGGCTTCATTGACCAGGTTGAACTTGCTGGGGCGGAAGTCCTCGCAGTAGACCGGGATTTCCAGGGCCCGTCCCCCCTCGCTCCGGGTGTGATAGATGAGGTCCAGGACGTAGGACGTCCCGTAATCCAGACGATCCAGGTAACGAAGGATCACTTCCCGGCGATAGGCCTTGGCCGCAATGGAGTAGTCCTCGAAGGACAGGCTGAGCAACAGGCGGGCGGTCAGAATGAAGGCCATACTGCCGGCCTTGCGCCAAAAGGCCCGTTTCTGGGAACCCATCTTCTTGGAACCGACCACGATATGGTAATCGTCCAACAGGGCCGCGGCCTGGGGGATGAAATCCAGGTCCACGGACAGGTCCATGTCCACGGAGACGATCCGATCGTAAGCGGCCCGATCAACCGCCAGGGCGAAGGCGCGCCCCACTCCGCGTTCGGCCAGTTCGAAAAACCGGACCCTCGGGTCGGCCCCGGCCAGCTCCCCCCCCAGTTCCGGGGTCCGGTCGACGGACCCGTTGCTGACCAGGAGCAGTTCGTATGGCCCGCCCAACCCGTCCAGGTAGGCCTGTAGACGGGCCGTATTGTCCCGGATGATTTCAGCCTCGTTATAGACCGGAATCACGACCGTCAGACCAGTGTTCATCTGAGGAACTCCCAGAGCAGCCCGAGCCGATCGAGCTGTCCCCGCCAGCCGGTTTCCATCATGCGGCTCCGAATATAGGCCGGCCGGAGATAGAAGGAGAGGTAGGCTCGCCTGACCGCTCTGGCCAGGGTCCGTAGGTCATGTTCTCCCGCCAGACAGGCCGGAAACGGATTCACGCTCGCGGCCAGCCGGCCCAGGTCGGTCTCCGGATACGGGGCGGCGACGTGAAAGGAGACAAAGTCGGGATTCAGGTCCCTGGCCAGCAGGGTTGCGGAGCGACGATCGGCGGGGGTTTCACCCGGCAGCCCGAACAGAAAAAAGCAGGCCGTGGCCAGCCCGATCTCGCGGCACCAGGCCATGGCCCGCCTCATCTGGTCCGGGGTCACGTTTTTCCGGGTCGTTCGCAACAGCCGTTCCGAGGCCGTTTCGATGCCGAAATGGATCAAGGCGCAACCCGAACGCTTCATGGACTGGAGCAGTTCCGGGTCCACGGTATCGACCCGGGTCTGGCAGCACCATCTGAAATCGAGCGCCGAGTCCCTGAGCCCGCGACACAGGGCCATGGTCCGCTCACGGTCCAGGGTGAATTCCAGGTCCATGAAATAAATGTTTTTCGCACCCCAGGCGCCCACCACGGATTCGACTTCATCCAGGACGCGTTCCAGGGACTTGTACCGCACGCCCGGACCGTACATGGCCTTCAGACAGAAGCTGCATGAGTACGGACATCCCCGGGAGGTCTCCAGGACCGCCAGGCGCGGACCCAGAACTTCGTATGCATAATGGTCCGGATGGATCAGGTCATAGGCCGGGGGCGGCAGATCGTCGAGCGGCGTCCCCAGGTCTCGGGGTTCGTGAACGATTCGGCCCGATTCCAGATAGGACAGTCCCTTCAATCCACGGGGGTCGCCCCCGGCCGATGCCAGCGCCGTCAGGGCCGTTTCGGGCTCACCCCGGATCAAGGCCGCGGCCTCGGTCATCCTCAGCATCAACTCCGGCTCCAGGGTGCCGTGGGCTCCGGCGAGGGCGAGTGGTTTGACCCGCAGCCAGCGGACCAGCCGAACCAGGGCCCGCCAGTTGAGGTCGGGGCACTGCCAGCGGTCCAGCGGCGTGGACTGCAACACGGTCAGGTCGGCCCGGCGGACGGCTTCCACCAGATCGGGAAGCCGGGTCCGAACGGCCCGCGCGTCGATCAGAACCGGCTCATGACCGGCGGCGCGCAAGGCGGAGGCCGCCGTCAAAAGGTCCAGAGGGGGCCAGGCCCTCCGGTAGCGCCTGGTTCCGGGACGCCCGGAAGGCCAGGCCGGATTGACAAGCAGCACCTTCACGGCCGAACCTTCATCTCCGGCGAATCGAGCATCCGCCGGGCCTCGATGCTCCAGCGGCTGTCGGGATAGTCCCTAATCACGGACTCGAACATGCTTCGTCCCCGATCCGTCTCCCCTTGCCGCAAGGCGATCAGCGCCAGGTGAAAACCGGCCTCGGCCGCGAACGGTCCGGTCGGCTGCCGAACGATCAGTTCATTGAATGCCGTCCGGGCCTCGTTCAGGCGTCCGTCCTTGAAACGACAGACGGCCACGAAATAGGCGGCCCGGTCTGTGAGAGGCTGTTCATGGGCCTTGTCACGAACCCGGGCGAACAGCCTTTCCGCCTCAAGATACCTTTTCCGGTCAAAAAGGTCCATGGCCTGGTCATAGGTCACCCGCCACCCTGATCGCTCCATTTCCGCCATCGGCCCGGCGGAACGTCGGACCCGCGCCGATTCGGGAAACAGGGTTTCGAGTCGGCGAAACAAGCGTTCGGCGTCTTCAAAACGATTCTGGCGCATTCGGGCCAGGCCAAGGTGGTAAAGGGCCTCGTCGAGGAGACGGCTTTCCGGATACTGGGTTTCGAAACGGGACCAGACCGCGGCGGCCTCTTCGTATCGCCCCTGATTGTAGAAGGTCAGGGCCAGTTGGTGCAATGTCTGATCGATGGCCGGCGAATAGGGGAAGTTGCGGACCGCTTCCTCGAACACCTCACGGGCGCCGTCCCGATCGCCCTGGTCGGCCAGATTCAGGCCGCGTCGATAAAGCGCGGCCGGGTCCCGGTGGTGGACGGCCAGGATCACAAACAGGACGGAGGTGACGCAGACGAACCCGACCGAGATCAGAACGGCTCGCCCGTGGGGTCGCAGTCTCCGGCCGATCGGGTCCAGGGCCGCCAGAATGCGCTGTTCCGGGTCGAAACTCGGCCGCCCCTCCGGAACCGGCACGTGCCAGGTCCGCCGCCTGGACACGGCGTACCATATACCGGCCAGGGTCAGGACCAGCCCCAGGTAGTCCGGCCAGGTCCGCCCGAAACGGAGCCGGACCCGGTCCGAGGTCGGGAAGATCAACATGAACGAAGGGGCGGCCCGCCAGACACGGTCCGCGCCCTCCACCCGCCAGTTGGGGTGATAAGAAACCCGGACCCACAAGGGCCGGCCCGGCACGGCCCCTTCGATGACGATCTCCTCGTTGCGAACCGTTTCCCGGAGGTCGGGACTGTCCGGCAACGGAATTTTGGGCAGGTCGGCCAGGGCCTCGACCGTCAGCGGCCCCCGGACCAGGACGGCGAACCGGCCGGACCGGAGCGGCCCGGCCTTTTCGGCGAAAACCAGGGGCAGGTCCAGGTCGGCCCGGCGGAACCAGAGCAGGGAGTCCCGTTCCGGCCTGGAGGTCAGGTCCAGGATCGGCAGGTATTTCGGCTGGCTCACGTACCGGTCCGGATTGTCCCGGACCTTGAAGACGGCAAAGGGCGGGAACTCCTTTTCCAGGCTGTACCCGGGCTGTCTCATGGCCTCCAGCCGGGCCTTTTCCGTGACGGTCACGTACTGGCCCGTGTTGAACAATCTCAGGCGGCTTCGGGCAGATTCGAGATCGAAACGGGCGTAGTTGGTCTGGGTCAAGGGTGCGGAATAGGCCGGGGAGACCTGGGACTGGATGTAAAAGACAAAGGGGGAGGACAGATTGGACTGGATGTAGAGTCCTTCCAGGGTGGCCCGCCCGGCGAACAGGGGCAAGGACTCGAAGGCCCGAAGCGAACCCACGTCCCGGGTCTCGGGGGCGTGCTCGTAGACGATGCGCGGGTCTTCGAAACCGCCCTTGAGGTAAGCGTTCAGCTGGTTGAAAGCCGGCCAGAGCGGTTTGTTTTCGTATCCGGAAAAGTTCCAGGCCGCCCATCTGCCGATGTAGGTTTCGTGTTGGGCGATCCAGGCCAGGGCGGCCAGGGTCAGGGCCAGGGCGGCCAGCCATCGCCCCTTCAGGCCTTCCAGGACGCGCCCGGCGGCCGCCGCTCCCATGAGCATGGGCAGCAACAGGGCAAAGGGCAGAAAACGCACGTCAACCACGCCGATCTCAAAGGCAGTGAAGTAGAAGACCACGGCCACGGCCGTGAGATAGATGGCGAAGGACATGGCCCGGCGACTTCCGGGATCGCCGGCGATCATCATTCCGGCCGCCCCGGCCAGCCCCAGGCCCGCGAAGGGCCACAGATACTCGGGCATGACCTCCCGCCAATGGTTGATGCTCCAGACGAAATTATAGGCCGTGCCGTAGGGCGCGAAAAGAAGCAGGGGCACGATCCAGAAGCCCATGAGGCAGAAGGCCAGGATATTGACCTTGAGAATGTAGAGCATTCGGACCGTCCAGCGGTCGGTATTCCACAGGAAAAAGCTGATGCCGAGCACGCCGAAAAGCAGGGTGTAGCCATGGCAGAGCCCGGTCAGGGCCAGAAGGAGAGCGTTGGAGACGACGTGGTCACCCCGGGGCACGTCGCGGAACATGCGACCCAGGTAGACCAGGACCAGGGCCAGTCCCAGGCTGTAAGTGAACTCTCCGGCGAGGGTCGAGGGAATGTTTCCGCCCCAGGCGGAGTTGGATTCGAGGAACAGGAAGGCCAGACTGCAAACCGCGCCCAGGTCCCCGGCCGGCGGACGAAAGCCGAGTCGTTTCAGGAAGTATGCGGCGGCCGGAGGCAGGCCGAGGATGCCGGCCACGCTGACGATCTTGAAGGCCACGGTCAGGGGAAGGGCCAGTCCCAGCAAGGCCATGCCCAGAAACGGCAGGGGGAAATACATCTGGAACACGGGAAAACCGGCGTAATTGCCCGGTTGCCAGCCCACCAGGCGGCCATGGGGCAGCAGGTAGTCCCGAAGGTAAACGGCCGTGTAGTAGTGGCTGGCCGTGTCCCCGCCGGTGACGATGGCATCCTTGAGAATCAGCTCGGGGTGGAGATAGGCCAGGATGAAAAGATAGACCATTCCCCAGAGCGCGAAGCGGGCGGCCACAAAGACCGCGTTCATCGGCCTCGCGGACAATCTAATCCCCCTGCTCCGGCTTCAGGCGTCGCCGTTGGTCGAGTTCGAGGCCGAGGACGGCCAGCATGAGGAGACCGGCCGCGACCAGCAAGTGAAAGCGGTATCGCTTGAAAAAAGGCTCGAATCGGGCCACCCGGGCCTGATTTTCGGAAACGGCCAGGTGGTTTCGGCCATGGCTTTGGTATTGAATGAAAGCCAGGACCGGGTATGAGGCGCCGGGCAAGGCGGACCGGTTTTCCAGTTCGAAGGACACCTCGCGCCGTTCCCCGGCCTCGAGCCGGAGGCGCTGTTCGGGAGCGGCCGCGGCCAGTTCACGGGGCAGGACCAGGCGAAGTCGAACCTCGTGCGGGGCCTGATCCTTGTTGATCAAGGGGACGGTCAGACGCTTCTTGTCTTTCAGTTCCAACACCACGGGTTCGGAAAAGACCATGGGGGTGGTCCCTTCCTCATAGGCAAAGGAACTGTAGGACAAGGCGGTATACAACCGGCCCTTGTGGTCGTGGAAGTCAACCAGAATCTGAACGGGATAGGCGCCGGGCCGGTCCGGACGGGGGTCGAGTCCGATCGAAAGCTCCCAGGTCTCCCCTGGCTCGAGCCGCCTCCGGGCCGGTGAAACACGCGAGACGTCCAGACAGCGGGCCTCGACCCGCAGATCGGTCGCGGCCTCGTCGCCCAGATTGAGGATGGACACCTCGGCCTTCACCCCCCGTTCGGTCACGGCGCAGGTGACCGTGGTCTGCAGGGAAATGAACCCGGCCGCGGCCTCTGATGAGAGCCACAAAAAGGTCAGCAGCAAACCGACAGCAAGGCGCCCGGTCATCCGGCCTCCGCATTCGATGGTACCGCCTTGTCTAACAGATAGGAGGCATAAAGACAAGCGAGCCGCACGGGGACCCAAGCGTCCCGCGGCAGGCTGGGGGGACTCTTTGACATGTTGAAGAGCATATCTGCCCTCCTTTTCATCAACGGTTCATTTTCACGGGACTCTGGGCTTACCCCCCTGGACCAGAAGAACCAGGTAGATGGTGGCTCCGGCATAGGCGGCCAGGGTGCCCCAATAGATGCCGATCCGAGGGTAGAGCAGCGAGACGGTCAGAGTGTAAACCGCCAGAGCGCCGATGCCCCGGGGCACGTTCTTGATGATGGTGTGGACGTGTTCGGTCCGGTAGGTCCAGTGGACGATGACTATCAGGGGCAGCATGGTGATGGGGAAGGCGGAAAAAAGGCCGGCCCATCCGGGGCCGACGAGCCGGGCCGTCGAGGTGACCAGGATGATGAAAACGGCCGCGGCCAGGGCCCGGGTGATGATGATGCCCGGGCCGGTCCGGACCCGGTTTTGGATGCCGGCATCGGTTAGATTCCTCAGAAGCCGGTCGAAGAAGAGGATCGAGCCCAGGGCCAGCAGCCCGGCCGCGAGGAGTCCGACCCGAAGTGGATGCATGGCGAGGGCGACCGCGAAAAATCCGGCCAGACCGACAACGGTCGATATGAGCACGGCCGGCAGTCTAGGGCGCCCGTTCATCCGCCAGGAGGCCAGGAAATAGGCGGCGGCAAAGGCCTGGGTGGCGGCCAGTCCGGCGGCGGTGTACACGGCGCTTCGGGCGGCGAACTCCGGACCGAGATCGTACCCGATGAAGAACAGGGAGATGGCCGCGCCCAGAGGGTAGCCGGAGACGACGCCGGCGATTCGCGGGCTGACGTGTTCGGCCAGCAGGGACAGGCCCACGACCATGAGCACGGCCACGAGTATTTTGACCAGGGCCATGCCCTGGGCGAGGTCCAGGGCCAGACTGAACAGGGCGGCGGTCATGCCTTGAGGCTCCCTTGTCAGGGGGCGTAGAGTCCCGCCTTGACAGGCAGGAACAGGGACAGGGCAGGGATCAGGGAGAGGATGACCAGGACAATGACGTCGGCGATGACAAAGGGGATGGCTTCCTTGGCCACGGAATCGACGTTGCCCCGGATCAGGTTGGCCGCGGTGAACAGATTGACTCCCACGGGCGGGGTGGCCTGCCCGATGGCCAGGGCGGAGATGAAGATGACGCCGTACCAGAGCGGGTCGATCCCGAAGGCGGCCAGGACCGGCATGAGGATGGGCATGAGCAGGTAGGAAATGGATATGGCGTCCAGGATCATGCCCAGGGCCAGCAGGAGCACGTCGATCAGAATGATCATGACCACGGCGTTCGGGGAGACGCTGACGATGAAGTTGGCCGCTTGGTCGATGACGCCGATGACCGAGGCGGTCCAGGTGAAAATCCCGGCAAAGACCACAAGGAACATGATGATAGAGCTGGTGACGGCCGCGTCGGCCAGGATGTGGATCATGTCCCGCCATCCGATGCTTCGATAGACGACCGCGGCCACGAACAGACTGTAGAACACGGCGACGACCGCGGCCTCGGTGGGTGTGAAAACGCCGGCGTAGATGCCGCCCAGGATGATGACCGGCGTGAGGATCGCCCAGACCGATTTCCGCAAGGCGGTCATGATCTCCCGGGGGCTGCCCTTTTTTTCAAACCCGCGATAGCCCCGGCGCCGGGAAATCAGGTAGGCCACCAATATGGTTCCGGCCCCGGTCAGCAGGCCCGGGATGATGCCGGCCAGGAACAGGGCGCTGACCGAAACCGAGGTGATGTTGCCGTAAATGATAAAGGCGATGCTGGGCGGGATGATGATGGACAGGTCCGAGGCATTGGCGATGGTCGCGCCGGCGAAACTCTTGTCGTACCCGTGTCTGATCATGGGGGCCAGGAGAATCAGTCCGACCGCGGCCGTGGTCGCCGGCCCCGAACCGGACAGGGCCCCCCAGAACATGCAGGTCAGGACGGCTACCACGGCCAGCCCCCCGGTCATCCGGCCGACCAGCAGTTCGAAGAAGCCGGCGATGGTCGCGGCCAGGCCGGCCCGTTCCAGAATGACGCCGGCCAGGACAAAAAAGGGAATGGCCAGGAGGGGGAACGAGGCGATTCCCGAAGAAAAGTTGACCCCGAGCATCTCGATGCCCAGGTC
>JAHJTB010000313.1 GCA_018830135.1 Pseudomonadota bacterium
CACTCGGTGCAATTGCGCATGAGCACGGCCGCGCGATCCCCCTTTTTCAGGCCCAGGCCTTCGAGGGCGTTGGCCAGACGATAGGTCCGCTCATGAAGCCGGCCGTAGGTCAGGCGTTCGTCCTGAAAGACGACGGCCTCCCGATCCGGGTCGACGTGGCAGCCCCAATCGAAACGTCGGATGAAGTAACCAAAGTCCATATGCCCTCCCTTGACAAACGAGGCGCCCGGGCGGGCGCCTCGTTTCATGTCCTCATTCGAAAGCGGCAATGAGGATAAGGCCCCCCCCAATCCTCTCCTTGAGGGAGAGGTCGGGGAACTCGCGGCGTGTCCCTGCGCGTGGAGGAACACAGACGGAAGCGCAAAACCCGGCCATTCCTTCCATCCGAAGATCAGTCACTCACGAATGATCGGATGGCGCCATGAGTGAAAGCGAGTCAGGCCTCAGTTGCCGTATTGGTCTCGCAGTTCCCGCTTGAGCACCTTGCCGGCCGGGTTGCGCGGCAGGTCGGGCATAATGGCCACGCCGCTGATGCGCTGGTACTTGGCCAACTGCTTGTTGGTCCAGGTCATGATCTCTTCATCGTTCACCGCTTGACCCTCCTTGAGGACCACGGCGGCCATGGGGGTCTCGCCCCATTTGGGGTCCGGCGCGGCGAAGACGGCCACCTCCAGGATGCCGGGGTGGCGGAACATGACCTGCTCGATGTCCTCGGGGTAGATGTTGACCCCGCCGGAGATGATCATGTCCTTTTTGCGCCCGACCAGAAAGAGGAAATCCTCTTCGTCGAACTTTCCCAGATCGCCGGTGCGCAGCCAGCCGTCGACGATGGTCTGGGCGGTCACGTCGGGCTTTTTGTAGTAGCCTTCCATCATGATCGTGGCGGTGCCCACGATCTCGCCGACCTCGCCCCGGGGCACGTCGTTCATGTCGTCGTCCACCAGGCGGATGCTGCCGCCCATGAGGGGCTTGCCCACCGAGCCGATCTTGCGCCGCTGGTCGCCGGGCTTGAGGACCGTGCCCGCGCCTTCGGTCACGCCGTACAGCTCGTAAAGCTTGCAGTTGAAGTTGGCCAGTATCTCTTCCTTGGTCTTGACCGACAGGGGCGCGGCCATGGAGAGCAGGATTTCCAGGGAGCTGGTGTCAAAGGACTTGAACTCGGGATGGGCCAGGATGACGATGTACTGGGTCGGGACCAGGTAGGCGTGGGTCACCTTTTCCTTTTCGACTAGTTCGAGAAAGCCCCTGGGGTCGAACTTTTTCATCAGAACCACGGTCCCGCCGGTATACAGGGTGGGCAGGACGAAGAGGAACGAGCCGTTGTGATAGAGGGGGGTGGAGTTGCAGATCACGGTTTCCGAAGTGATGCAGAACTCGATGCTGCCCGTGATGGTGAATCCGAAGCGGCAGTCATGGGTGTGAACGATCCCCTTGGGCAGGCCGGTGGTGCCCGAGGAGTAGATGATGTTGAAGATGTCGCCGGGTTCGTTGGTTACGCCCGGGTTTTCGGGCGAGGCCTCGGCCATGATCCGGCCGTAGGGCATGTACCCGGGCACTTCGTCCGGGCCGGTGCAGATGTATCGGTCGGCCGGGATATTGTTCAGTCCGGCCTTGAGGCCGTCGATTTCAGTGGTGAAGGCCGGGCCGAGGATCAGGGTCTCGCTGTCCGAGTCGTCCAGGATGACGCGCAGGGACTCGCCGGTGACCATGTAATTCAGGGGGACCAGGATGGCGCCCGCCTTGAGCACGGCGTACATGGATTCGACCATTTCGACGCAGTTGGAGTTGAGCACGGCCACCTTATCGCCGGGCTTGACGCCCATTTCTATCAAGGTGTTGCCCAGTCGGTTGACCCGTTCGTTGAGAACCCGGTAGGTCAGGCGCCGGTCCTCGCAGATCAGGGCCTCCTTGTCCGGATAGTCCCGGGCCAGGCATTCCATCATTTTGACATGGCTGAGAAACATGAAAAATCGCCTCCGCGAAACTGGGGTGAATGAGAAAGCCGAGGCCGGCCGGGGGGGCCGGCCCCGAATCAAGGGGCCCGGTGAACCGGCTTCGGTCACCGGGCCCCGCGTTCATGGCCTGATTTATTTACAACGCGGGTTGTAGTCGGGCGTGGCCGGGATGGTAGTCGTATCAGGAGTGAATGTCGTGACTTTGTTCATCCAGGGGAACTTGACCTTGGGGTCGATACTGCCGTTGAAATAGGGGTTGTCCCCGGCTTCGACCACACCGCCGAACATGGGCAGCATGACCTGGTGGTCGCAGGCCCGCATGATCCACTCTCCCACGGGCGTTTGGTACTTGAAGCCCTCGAAGACGGGTATGAACTTTGCCGGGTCGACCGAACCGGCCTTTTCGATGGCCGCGAAGACCATCTTCGCCCCGATGGCCGTGTGCCCGGTGGAACCGACCGGCCACCACGAGAGATAGTCTTTTTCATCCTTGCCGATCTTCTCGCGGTACCGCTTGATGAAGTCCTTGTTGGCCGGCGTGTCCACGCACAGGGTGTAGTCATAGGCGTAGTGAATGCCGACCGAGGCGTCCCCGAGTTCGTTCTCGACGTAGGGGTCCACGCCGAAGGTCATGACAAAGGGGAAGGGAGACTTGAGCCCCAGGTCCCGGGCCTGCTTGACCAGGAGCCGGGCGTCCGGGCCCCAGTTGCCGGTGAATACGGCGTCGGCCCCGGCGGCCCTGACCTTGGTGATGTACGGTCCGAAGTCCTTGGTGGCCAGGGGATGGAAATCGACCCCTACGATCTTGGCATCGGGCACATACTTTTTCATCTCGTCTTCAAACGCCTTGGCCACGTCATGGCCCCAGGCGTAGTCCTGGCAGATGATGTAGTACTTGCGGTACGGCTTGGTGGCCATCAACTGGGCCAGGGCCGCGGTGAAGCTGTAGGCGTTCTGGCAGATGCGGAAGGCGTAGGGGCTGAACTCCTTGCCGTGGGCCACGTCGCCCATGCCGCCCCAATTGAGCATCAGGGTCTTGTATCCGGTGGCGACCTTGTTCAGGGCAATGGCCACGTGCGTGCCCGTGCCCGTGCCGAAGAAGTTGACCTTGTCCTCGAGGATCAGCTTCTTGGCCTTGCGGGTGGCCACGTCGGGTTTGAGTTCGCTGTCCGCCGTGAGCAGTTCGATCTTTTTGCCCAAAAGACCGCCCTTTTCGTTCTGCTCCTTGACCGCGAAGCGCCAGCCGGCATTGTAAAGGCGGCCCGCGTATTCAAAGGGTCCGGAAAAGGGGTCGATCTGGGCGATCTTGATGGTGTCGGCCGCCAGGGCGCTCGGGGCGGACGCGACGGTCAGAGTCAGGATCAAGAAAAGACAAAGGCCTGTCATGCTCAGCAACTTGGCCGTACGGTTCATATTCATCCTCTCCTTTGGTTAAAAAATTGTATCTCCCTGAAAACCATCACCGATAAAATGACAAAACGCCGACCGTCCTCCTCTCCTTTCCTAGAGGCGTCAATAGAGTTTCTGGTCCGTGTTTCCTCGATGTCCGCTCGGGGTGGCCCGGCTCAGACCTCGAGATACTTCCGCTTGACCTCTTCGTTGGCCAGGAGTTCGTCGCAGGTGCCGTTGAAAACCACCCGGCCCTTGGAAACCACATAGGTTCGTTTGGCCAGTTCCAGGGCCACGTCCATGGCGTGTTCGACCAGCAGGACGGCCACGCCTTCCTGGTTGACGCTCTTCAAGATATGGACGACCATGTCCACCAGCAGCGGGGCCAGGCCCTCGGTGGGTTCGTCCACCAGAATCAGCTCCGGGTTGCCCATCAGGGTCCGGCCGATGGTCAGCATCTGCTGTTCGCCGCCGGACAGGTTGCCGCCCCGCTGGCCGTCCCGCTCCCGCAGCTTGGGGAAAAAGTCGTAGACCCGGTCGATGGTCCAGGGATTGTCCACCTTGTACCGGGGTTTGATACCCACCAGCAGGTTCTGGCGCACCGTCAGCTTGGGGAATATCCGGCGTTCCTCGGGGATGTAGCCGATCCCCAGGCGGCAGATCTTGTACGGCCTCATGCCCAGGATGTTTTGACCCTTGAAGGTGATCGAGCCCCGCCGGGGATGGACCAGGCCGCCGATGGATTTGAGGATCGTGGACTTGCCCACCCCGTTCCGGCCCAGCAGGGTGACCGTTTCCCCCTGGTCGACCGCCAGGCTGACCCCCTGCAGGATATGGCTTTTCCCGTAGTATGTATGATTCTCGGTGACTTCGAGCAGCACGCTATTTCCTCCCCAGATAGGCGTTTTTGACGTCTTCACTGGCCCGGATTTCCTTGGG
>JAHJTB010000314.1 GCA_018830135.1 Pseudomonadota bacterium
CGGCCGACCAGCCTTCGACCAGGTCCGGACGGGTGCGGATGACCACGTGCAGATGGTTGGACATGACCGCGTACGTCGCGACCTCGATGCCGAAGGAGGCTGCAATGTCCTTGGGCGACCACTTCGCCGCGGGGGATGGTCATAATCAAGGCCTCCGTTTGTTGAGACGATGATAGCAAAAGAAAATATTATGTCAAGAAAATGGATGTCTAGAAAAAAGTCGTTTTGACAAACCGGGTCTTGAAGCATTAACATGGCCGAATCGGGCTCGATTGGGGGGAAACAGGCCGCATGACCGATCATTCCCTGGCCGACCAGATCGGCCAGTTTTTCATGGTGGGATTCGAGGGGGAGGTCTTCAACGCCTCGATCCGGGATTTGATTCTGACCGTTCGTCCGTCCGGCATCATTCTGTTCAAACGCAACGTCAAGGATGGCCCCGGGCCGACGGCCCGACTGATCCGGGCCTGCCAGGACCTGTCCCGTTCCGTGCTCGGCCGGCCGCTTCTCGTGGCCATCGATCAGGAGGGCGGGCCGGTCCAGCGTCTGGAGGCCCCTTTTCGCCGTCTGCCCAGCCAGCGGGAGATGAGCGAAGCCATGGACCCGTCCGGGGTCCGGGAACTGGCCCGGGCTTCCGGCCGGGAGCTGGCCGCGGTGGGGATCAACCTCAACCTGACCCCGGTCCTGGACCTGGCCACCGAATCCGATGCGGAATTCATGAACGAACGGTCCTTCGGTCCGGACCCGGACCGGGCCGCCGAACTGGGCCTGGCCCTGATCGAGGGCTATAACGACCGGGGCGTCTTGACCTGCGGCAAACATTTTCCGGGCATCGGAGACGTGCGCAACGACCCGCACCACGATCTGGCCGTTGTCGGCCATCCGGCGGATCGCCTCAAAACCGTCGAGGCCATGCCCTTTATCCGGGCCATCCGTGACGGCCTGCCGGCCGTCATGACCTCCCATGTCGTCTTTCCCGCCCTGGACCCGGACCGTCCGGCCACTTTTTCACCCGCCATCCAGACGGATTATCTCAGGCGTGAGTTGGGTTTCGATGGGCTGGTCCTGACCGATGACATGGAAATGGGCGCCATGGTCAAACACTATGCCATGGGACGGGCCGCCGTGGACGCGGTCAGGGCCGGGTCCGACCTGGTCCTGATCTGCCACCGTATGGATCGGGCCGTCGAGGCGCGCCGGGCCTTGATCGAAGCGGCCCGGAAGGCGGAGATTTCCACGCGTCGCCTGGAGGAGACCTCGGAACGACTGGAACGGGCACGGGCCCGGCTGGAAGAGCCGGCCGCCGATGCCTGGGCCGAGCTGTTTCCCCCTCCACAAGCCTGAACCTCGACGACCAAACGAGACGTGGCCGTCTTACCGTCCGGCCGTCAGGCACCGCTGGAGAAAATCGGCTTCTGCTTCCACCACCTGCTTGAAGCAGTCGCCCACGTACACGTCGAAATGCCCGACGTCCAGGCGGAGCATTTCGGCGCGGGGCACCCGGGCCGCCGTTCTTTCCACGGCCTCGGCCGGAATGTAGTTGTCCTTTTCAGCCACGACGAACAGCACGGGACAGTTGATCCGGGCCGCCTCGGTCACGGGGCGGTACATCGAGGCGGTCAGCAATGCCCGGGCCGGGACCCGGTTTTTCCAGGTCGAACCTTCCGGGACCAGGGCCAGATAGCCGGACATGGCATCTTCCCGGTTCATGGCCGCGATGCGGCCGGGTTCTCCCACCACGGGTATGGTGTATGGCGGCCGGCCGGTCATCTGCCCGATATAGTCGCGCAGGGCGGCCAGGGTGGCCAGAAGCGTGAACTTCAGCCCCACCGAACCCAGGGTGGCCCGGCCGTCCACAAAAGGAACCTGGGAGACCACGGCCGCGATCCGGCCGTCGCGGGCCGCGGAGACGATGACGTGGCCTCCGCCGAAGGAGCTGCCCCAGAGGGCGATCCGGTCCGGATCGATCCGGTCCAGGGAGCGGGCGTGGGCGATGGCCGCGGTCCAGTCCTCGATGTGCCGCCGGTGATCGACCAGATTGCGGGGCTTGCCGTCGCTGTCCCCGAAATTCCGGTAGTCGAAGACCAGGACGGCCAGCCCCCGGGCGGCGAACCGCTCGGCATAGGCCGGCAGACGGAAGGTCCGTTCGGCCGCGAAGCCGTGGCCCATGATAATCAACGGCGGCCGGACCCGGCCTTCCGGCAGATAAAGCCATCCGGCACACCGGACGCCCCGGCTCGTGAAATCCGAATCCTCGCGGTGGTATCCATCGCCCGGTTTCTTCGCTTCAGCCATGGCCTGTCCTCCCTCGATCGCTTCATTCGCCGAACTCGCTGACGGGCCGTCGATTCGCCTTGTGTATGCGAAAGGCGGGCGCCGGGCCCAGGAACACTCTCCAGGCCATCCGGCCGTCGGTCCGGCCTGTGCAAATCGTTTGGATATCCTTCAATCTGCCTTAATCGGCCGCGGGTCGTCAAGACGAACTCATTCCGGGCTTGATCGCTGCCCCGCTTGAGGTAAAATAGGGACCCGAAGCCAGCCGGAGAGGAGGCCGAACATGAACGCGACCCCGCGGGAAAAAATCGAAGCCTTGCGACGCTTGACGGCCCGGGGCGCCGGGCCGGAGGAGGTGGAGGCGAGTCTGGACGAACTGGACGCGGCCTGCCGGTCCCTGGAGTGGGAAGCGGTCCGGTTTCGCGAACTGCTCGACCTGGCCCCGGCATCGATTTACGAGTTCGACCTGACCACGGGCCGGTTCGCCTGGGTCAACCGGACCATATGCGACCGGACCGGGTACTCCGCGGAGGACCTCCTGGCCATGAATCCTTTGGATATGTTGACCGAGGAGAGCCAGGTCCTCATGATGGAACGGCATCGGAGGATCGCCGCCGGCGAAGCGGTCGAGCCCGAGGCCGTCTATGAACTCAAGACCCGGAACGGCCCGAACCTCCGCGTTTTGCTGACTTCGAACCTGATCCACGATCAGGGCCTTCCGGTCCGGGCCGTGGTCGTCGGTCTGGAAATTTCATCTCGGACGGCGGGAGGGGGCGGCGCATGAAAATCCTGTTGCACATCTGCTGCGGTCCCTGCGGCATCTATCCCGTCCAGACTCTTCGCCGCGACGGCCATGAGGTGATGGGATTTTTTTACAATCCCAACATCCACCCGTACCTGGAGTTTGTCCGCCGCCGCGACACCTTGGCCGAATGGGCCGGGTCCGTCGACCTGCCCGTCATATTTTCCCGGGATTACGACCTCGAGAGCTTTCTTCGGGAGGTCGTCTTCCGCGAGAGCGAGCGCTGCCGCTTCTGTTACCATCTTCGCCTGCAGGCCGCGGCCAAGGTGGCTCGCCGGGGCAAGTTCGACGCCTTGACCACCACGTTGCTGTACAGCAAGTTTCAGAAGCATGACCTGATTTCCCGGATCGGCCAGGAGGCGGCGGCCCGGGAAGGAATGGCCTTCTACTATCAGGACTTCCGGGAAGGCTGGCAGGAAGGGATTCGGATTTCCAAAGAACGGGGTATGTACCGCCAGCCTTACTGCGGATGCATCTATAGTGAAAGGGACCGGTTCCAACCCCGACACGACCGCGGCGTTCCCGAGGTCTGATTTCATGCCTCGAGAAGGGCCGGTCGTAGGTCCGACTTGATTTTGTCAATCAAATGTATTATTAAGATGCACACGGGCGCGGCGGCTCCGGACGGGGCCGCCGGCGCGTCAATTACAACCCGGGGTTAAACTATGCTCGACATAATGCGGAAGCATGCCAAGAGCTGGATCATCAACATTCTTATCGGGGCCATCGTCGTGGTTTTCATTTTCTGGGGCGTCGGCTCGTTTCGCCAGCAGGACCTGACCAAGGTGGCCACGGTCAACGGCGTGCCCATCTCCATGGCCGAATACCAGGAGAAATACCGGCAGATGTACGAGGCCGCAAAGGCGCAGTACAAGGACTATCTCGACGAGGAACTTCTCAAGATACTCAACCTGAAAAAACAGGCCGTCGACAGTCTGATCAGCGAGCACCTCATCTTCCAACAGGCCCAGGCCCTGGGTATCGAAACCACGCCGGAAACCCTTCAGCAGGAAATCGCCCGCACCCCCATTTTCCAGGTGGACGGCCGTTTCAGCAAGCGGCGGTACCAGACCATGCTGGGCCGGTTTCACTATACCCCCCAGCAGTATGAGGAAGCCGTGGCCCGAGGCCAGTCCAGCAACCAGCTCATCCGCCTGATCACCAGTCTGGCCAAGGTCTCTTCCGCGGAGATCGTCGAATACTACCACTTCACCAAGGACCAGATCGACATCAACTTCCTGTACCTCCAGAAAGACAAATACAAGGACCAGGTCAAGCTGACCGATGAGGATATCCAGGCGTATTTCGGTAAGGAGCGGGAAAAATACCGGGTCCCGAATCAGGCCAAGGTGATGTACCTGGCGATCCGGCCCAAGGACCTGGAAGGGAAGGTCCAGGTGGACGACGACGAGATGACCGATTACTACGAATTGAATCTGGACAAGTACCGTGAGCCCGAGAAGGTCAAGGCCCGTCATATTCTGTTCCGGCTCGCGCCCGACGCATCACCCGAAGAAGTGGAAAAGGTGAAAAAAAAGGCCGAAGCCGTTCTGGACCTGGCCCGAAAAGGACAGGATTTCGCTAAACTGGCCGAAAAGTATTCCGAAGGGCCCACGGCCAAGCAGGGCGGCGATCTGGGCTGGTTCGCCCAGGATCAGATGGTCAAACCCTTTTCCGAGGCGGCCTTCAAGGCCGAGGTCGGGGCGATCACCGACTTGGTGCGTTCCGATTTCGGGTTCCATATCATCAAGGTCGAAGACCACAAGCCGGCCGGCACCCGGTCCTTTGAAGAGGCGAAACCGGACATTCGCCGCCAGATTGTCCAGGACAAGTCCACGGACGCGGCCGCCGACCTGGCCAACCAGGCCTATGAAAAGGTCAGCTTGAGCCAGGACTTCGAAGGCGTGGCCAAGGAGATGGGCTTCGAACCGAAAACGACCGGATTCATGCGCGCCGACAAGCCCCTGGTCGACGCCGGTCAGGACGTCAAGTTCAACGAGGTGGCCCTGAGCCTCAAACCCGGGGAAATCGGACCCTTGGTGGACCTGGCGGACGGTCACTATCTGATCAAGAACCTGGAGAGCAAGGCCTCCTACCTGCCGGAACTCGACGAGGTCAGGGAGACCGTGGTGGTCGATCTGACCGACCAGCGGGCCATGGAACTGGCCCGGAAGGCGGCCGAGGACTTCCTGGCCCAGGTCGCCAAAGGCGGCGAGTGGGACAAACTGGCCGAAGCAGGCGGCCTGCAGAGCCAGTCCACCGGATTTTTCTCCCGCAACGACGTCATCCCGAAGATCGGTTACGACGAGAAGATCAAGACGGCGGCCTTTGCCTTGAAAGCCAAGGGCCAGACCGTGGACAAGCCGATCCCCAACCCGCAGGGCTACTACGTTATCAGGCTTCGGGACCAGCTGCCCGCCGACAAGGATGCCCTGGCCAAGGGCAAGGACGAACTGACCCGGAGCCTGCTTAGAGCCAAGGGGCAGAGCTACTTCTACCAGTGGCTCGAGGCGGTCAAGTCCAAATCTCAGATCGACATCGAGCAGGGGTTGCTATAGGTTCGTGGGATGAGCTACGGACCGGGCGGATATTACGGCGTCAACTCCTCCCGGTCCGCCGGCCAAAGCCGATAGACAAGGGTCCGGCGTTGCGCCAGAAGCGGCAGGCGGGCCCGGACGTCCCGCAGGCGTTCCGGGTCCACTTCGGCCACGGCCAGCCCCTCCTCCCGTCCCAGATCGATGATTACCTCACCGAACGGGTCCACGAGCATGGAGTGACCCCAGGCCTGATATCCTTCCGGGCCGTCCGGAAGTCCGGAAACACCGGCCATGTACATGGTGTTTTCCACGGCCCGTCCACGGAGCATGAGTTCCCAATGAGCCGGGCCGGAGACCTGATTGAAGGCGCCGGGCAGGACCGTCATTTCCGCCCCGGCCAGGGCCATCAGGCGGAACAGTTCGGGGAAGCGGACATCGTAGCAGACGGCCAGGCCCAACCGGAGTCCCAGGATCGGAACGACCGTGGCCCGGTCCCCGGCGCTCAGGATCGATGATTCCTTGAAGGAGACCCCGCCGGGCAGGTCCACATCGAATAGATGCACCTTGCGGTGTTTGGCCAGCAGCTCCCCGTCCGTGCCCCACAGGGTGGCCGTGTTGTAAAACCGGCCGGCCGATCCCCGTTCCGCCACCGACCCGCCGACCAGGACCAGCCCCAGGGACCGCGCCCAGAGGCTGAGGCGACGGCCGGTCGGTCCGTCCGGCACCGCCTCGGCCCGATCGGGCACCAGGTCCATGTCGTAGGGCATGTTGAACATCTCCGGCAGCACGGCCAGGTCCGCCCCCAGGTCCGCCGCCCGGCGCAGCAGGCTTTCGACACGGTCCAGGTTCTCGACCGGATCGGGAAAAACACGATGCTGAATCAGGGCCGTCCGGATTTTACGGTCCACGGTTCGGCGCGCCGTCGGCTACCGGGGTAGAATGAAGTAGAAGTTGTTGCCCATGTCCGTCGGCTCGTATCCGACCTTGCCGCCGTGCAGTTCGACGACTTCCTTGACGAAAAACAGGCCGTGGCCGGTCCCCCGTTCCCGCTCGACGTTCGTGCCCCGGTATCCCTCGTCGAAGATGAAGGGGCGATCCTCGGTATTGATGGCAGGTCCTGAGGAAAACAGGTTTAGCTTGATGCCGTCCGCGCCGTATCCAAAGGCGCCGGGCAGCAGATCGAGACCGTAGGCGATAAACTTTCTTTCCCCGTTTCCCCAGGGCACCGGCCGGGTGTATTTGACCGCGTTGGACAGCAGGTTGGCGTAAACCTGCGAGATCAGCCCCACATCGACCACGGCCTCGAGTATCTGGTCCGGTACGCCGCCCATGGACAGATCGACTTCGATTCGGCGCTCCCGAAGTTTGGATAGAATCCGGTCCACCTGAGGACTGATGATGTCCTTGCGGAAGTTGCAGGTCTTTTTTTTCAGAACGTAGCGGCCTTTTTCAAAGTGGCTTTGTCGCAGCAGGGTCTCGAGGAAAAGACTCGTATTGACGTAATGTTTGAGGATGTGCTCGAACTCCTCCTGGATTCCCTCGCCGGTATTGGCCAGTTCGGCGTTCAGGTCCCGAACCTTGGTGGGCAGGAGCTGCGGCGCGGACTGGGTCAGCCGGGACAGCCTGTCCTGAATCTCCTTGAGGCTTTCGATCTTGCCCGCGAGCCGCCTCAGGTAGGCCTTGAAAAAGATGTTGGGCATGATCACGTTGTGCCCGATGTCGGCGACCAGTTTCTTGATGAAGGCCAGGTGCTGCTCGTTGCGGCGGGACAAAAGGCGGTGATACAGGGACAAGGCGACCACGTCCGCGTACTTGGCCAGAAAGAGCAGTTCGGTTTCCGTCAGGTCGCGGCCCGGACGGACGCATATCTGTCCGATCAGCGGACCGAAATCAGGCTCTGGATTCGAACGCTGGGTCTTGCCCCGGACATCGAGCGGAAAGTGGTAATCGTTTCCTTCGCGGCCGGGCGTGTCGGCCAGCCTGAGGGACGGCGCCTGGCCCTCCTTGCGGCAGTCCATGATTTCGGGCTGGGTGCTGGCCTGCAAGGCGGCTTCGCAATCATCCCCCTGGGTCACGTAAAAGGACGCGTCCCAGCCGAGGACGACCTTGAGGAGCAGGACCGCCATTCGGCTGAAGTCCTCGATGTCGGCATATTCCAGGGCCAGGTCCAGATAGGCCTTGATGATCGAATCCATGTCCGGCTGAAAGGCGAAACTGTGGTTCAGGGCGAGGACATCCCTGATCCGGCTTTCTATGACCTTGAGGAGCTCCATCAAATCCATCCGGTCCGGCTGACAGCCGGGAGATAACGAGGTGAAACCATTGGTCGAGTATGCCTGGATTCCATAATACACCCCTCTGGTTTCCAAGCGCAAGTCCCGGGCCTCCGGGTCAGCAATTCTCGGCGAAGTGGGAGATGGCATATTTTGTGTGTCCTGTCGGGCCAGGCCGCCAGGGAAGTTGGCCAAGGAAGTGGTTTCGCAAGTTGGAGTCAGAGAAGAAG
>JAHJTB010000315.1 GCA_018830135.1 Pseudomonadota bacterium
CCCTGTACCGCCGGGCCCTGGCCATTTCGGAAAAGACGCTCGGCCCAGACCACCCGGACCTGGCCGGCTGCCTGAGCAATCTGGCCGTATTGAACAACAAGACCGGGGACCTGGAGGCGGCCAAAAAGCATTATGAAAAGGCCCTGGAGATCCTGGCCCGGGCCAAGGGGGCGGAAAGCCCGGAGACGGCCCATTCCGCCTTCAACCTGGGGCTGCTCTATTTCGATCTGGGCGAATACGCCCAGGCCGAATCCCTGTGCCGGGAGGCCCTGGCCGCCCAGGAAAAGGCCCTCGGCCCCGATCATCCGGACGTGGCCGCCAGCCTGGGCGGCCTGGCCCGCCTGAATCAGGCCCTCGGGAACTACGACCAGGCTGAAAAAATGTTCAAGCGGGCCCTGGCCATCATGGAAAAGCACGGGGAGAACGGCGCCATGAGGACGGCCGAGGCCCTGAACAACCTGGCCGGCCTGTACGCCGACCTGGGCCGTTTCGACCGGGCCGAACCCTTGTACCAAAAATCGGCATCCATCATGGAACGGGCCAGGGGGGCGGGCAGCCCGGAAACCGCGGCCGTGCTCAACAGCCTGGGGCTGCTTTTTTATGAAAAGGGCGACTACGACAAGGCCAAAGTGGATTGCGGCCGTGCCCTGTCCATGCGGGAAAAGGCCTTGGGACCGGTTCACCCGGACGTGGCCAACAGTCTCAACAGCTTGGCCGCCATTGCCTGGGCCGGCGGGCGGGACCGGGACTCGGAGACCCTGCTCCGGCGAGCCCTGGCCATTCGGAAGAAGGCCCTCGGCCCCACACATCCGGACGTGGCTACGACCATCAGCAACCTGGCCGTGTTGAAAGCCTCCATGGGAGAACCCGAAAACGCCCATTCCCTGTTCAAGCAGGCCCTGGATATCGACTCCGGAATGCTGGAACTGGTCATGGGGTTTACCTCGGAGGAGAACAAGATCCGTTTTCTGGCCGGGAAGCGGACGCACCTGTATTGTTTTCTGAGTCTGGTCCTTCAGAACCTTAAGGAAAGCCGGTCCGCCCGTCTGGAGGCATGTGACGCCTGGCTCAGGAGAAAGGGGGCCGTCCTGGAGGCCCACCGCCGCTTTCAGGATGCCCTGGCCTATTCCGACTCGCCCGAGGTGACCGAGACCTTTCATGAACTGGCCCTGGCCCGCAGCCGCCTGTCCCGGCTGGTCTTCACCGGCCCGGAGGGCCGGGATCTGGATGCGTTCGACCGGGAGATCAAGGCGCTGGAAGCGGAAATAGACGGCCTGGAAAACCGGCTCAGCCTGATCAGCCGCCAATTCATGCGCCAGAAAAAAATGGCCCGGGCCGCGGCGGGCCGGGTCGCTTCGGCCCTGCCCCCCGACTCGGTCCTGGTGGATTTCGCCCTGATTCGCCCGTACGATTTCAAGGCCAGGGGCAGCGCGTCCAAATGGGGACCGGCCCGGTACCTGGCCTTCATCCTCCACGCGGGAAAGGGCGAACGGATCGGCCTGGTGGACTTGGGCGGGGCGGACCGGATAGACGGCGCGGTGAGCGGGTTCAAGAAGGCCATGGGCAACCTGGACGAGGCCCTGGCCAGCAACGACAAGTTCAAACTGATGCAGGTCCGGGAAAAGATGGCTCAGGCGTCCGCCGGACTGCATGAACTGGTTTTCGCGCCCCTGAAACAGGAACTCGGTTCGGCCAAAGAGATATTCATATCGCCGGACGGCGATCTGAACCTGATTCCCTTCGAGGTCCTGCGGGACAATAGCGGCCGGTTCCTGATCGAGGATCATGCATTCTATTATATTTCCACCGGCCGGGACGTCCTGGGCTTCGGCCTGCTCAAGGGACAGGGGCTCAAGACCATCCTGCTGGGCGCGCCCGACTTCAACCTGGACTCGGAGAAGAAGGACCGGGCCCTGACCCGGCTCGGGCTGGCCAGGGAAAAGACGTTTCGTTCATCGTCCCGGGCCATGGACATGCGAAAACTGGCCTTCTCGCCACTGGCCGGCACCCGGGAGGAGGTCGAGGCCATCGGCCAGATTTTGGGGCCGGGAAAGAGTCTGCTTTATTTCGGGCCGACCGCCCTGGAGGAGGTGCTCAAGGGTCTGGACCGGCCGCCGAAAATGCTCCATCTGGCCACCCACGGCTTCTTTCTCAAGGACATGGAGTTCGCAGTTCCATGCGACCAGTTCGGCCGGGGAGGATCAGGCCATAAAGTACGGATATACAACCCGCTGCTGCGTTCCGGGCTGGCCCTGGCCGGGGCCAACCGGCGCGTCAATACGGAAGACGATCAGATCGGCAGTGACGGCATTCTAACCGCCGAGGAGGTGCTGGGCCTCAGGCTGACCGGCACGGAAACCGTGGTCCTGTCCGCTTGTGAAACCGGTCTGGGCGAAGTGAAAAACGGCGAGGGCGTGTTCGGGCTCCGGCGGGCCTTCACCCAGGCCGGGGCCCGGAGCCTGGTCATGAGCATGTGGTCGGTCCCGGACCTGGAAACCAAGGAGCTTATGGTCAACTTTTACCGGAACCTGGCCCAGGGGGGGATGAACCGGGGCCAGGCCCTGCGGCGGGCCGAACTCGAGGAAATGGAAATCGTCAAACGCCGGTACGGCTGCAACGACTTTTTCTTCTGGGGGGCCTTCATCTTCCTGGGCGAACCTTGAACGGTAGACATCTTTCGAAAAAGCGTCATAAAAAAACCAAGGAGCGAAAATGGTCACGTTCGAGCGATTGTATGGGTTGAAAATCTTGACGGCGGTTGTCATTTGCCTGGTGTTGTCACTTCACCTGTCCGCTTCCATCGGCTATTCTCAGCAGATTCAGCGGGTCGAGATTCCTTCGTCGCCCAACCCGGTCGGTTCGGGCGCCCGGGCCCTGGGCATGGGCGGGGCCTTTATCGCCGTGTGCGACGACGCCACGGCCGCTTCCTGGAATCCGGGAGGGCTGATCCAGCTCGAACTGCCCGAAATATCGTTTGTCGTGGCCTCCGTCAGCCGCAAGGAGGACAACCGGTTCAAGAACAATCCGGAAGGTGACGGGGAGCAGAGCATTTCGTTGCAGAACCTTAACTATTTCAGCCTGGCCTACCCTTTCACCGCCGGGGGACGCAACATGATCGTCTCCCTGAACAAGCAGCACCTTTACGACTTCAACCGCATCTGGCGGTTCCCCCTGAACTGGAGCTCCGGCAACCTGAGCCTGCAACGGGACGTGGAATACGAACAGAACGGCGGACTGTCGGCCCTGGGCCTGGCCTACGCCGTGCAGATCACGCCGGACTTTTCCCTGGGACTGACTCTGAACTTCTGGGACAGCAACCTCAACGACAACGGCTGGACCCAGGTCACGACCGAGACCGGCCGGGGAACCCTGGGCGCGGCGCCCCTGGCCTTCCCCTTCAACCTGAACTTCCAGAGCCGGGACGCCTATACTTTTGACGGATTCAATTTCAACCTCGGGATGCTCTGGCGGATAACGCCCAGGCTGACCGTGGGCGCGGTATTCAAGGCCCCGTTCACCGGAAGCCTGCGGCACGAAACATCCTTCGTCAGCGCCATCACGTTTCCCACCTTTCCGGCGTCCGACTCGAAAAGCTCAACTTACCGGGTTCAAAACGAACAACTGGACATGCCCATGTCCTACGGAATCGGGTTCGCCTACCGCTTTTCGGACGCCTTTACCATGTCCCTGGACGTCTATCGGACCGAGTGGGGGGACTTCCTGCTCAAGGACGCCAACGGCCGGGAAACGTCGCCCATCACCGGAAAGCTGGCCGACGAGTCGACCATCGAACCGACGCATCAGGTCCGCCTCGGCGCGGAGTACCTGATCATCCGTGATAAATACACCGTGCCCCTGCGGGCCGGCGTGTTCTACGACCCCTCCCCGGCCGAAGGCCAGCCGGACAGCTATTACGGCTTCAGCCTGGGCACGGGTCTGGCCATCGGCCGGTTTATTTTCGATGTGGCCTACCAGTACCGGTTCGGGGACGACGTCGGCGGATCGATTCTCAAGGGGCTGGGCTTTTCCCAGGACATCCGGGAGCACATTCTTTACATGTCGGTTATCATCCACTCTCAATAAAGCGGACACGCTCAGCCCGGTCAACGAACCATACGGTCCGGGACCGGTCGCGGAGAAACAATTTGTATCAGGTGCGACGGGTGGTCTAATATCGTTTCCCAAGCAGTAAAATAATTGAGCAGGGAGCGTGGTCGTCTGTCGGACAAGCCTGAACATGGGAAGCGATACGATATCGTCCGAAGGTTGACGCTGGCGTGTTCTTTGGCCCTGCTCGCCGCCGCCATGACCTCCGTTTTGGACGTGAGCGGCCTGGCCGGCCCATTGCAACTGAAGGCCTTTGACGCGCTTTTTTACCTGCGGCAGAAAAGCGGGCTCCATCGCGGGGGCGGCGAATCCCCAATCGTCCTGCTTGGAATAGATGACCAGACCTTCGACGATCCGGCCTTCAAGATACCCAAGGTACTGTGGCACGAGCATTTCGCGGTCGTGATCAAAGGCCTTGCCGACGGAGGCGCCCGGGTGATCGGCCTGGATTTTCTCCTGCCTCAGGCGGACTTCGATCACATCGCCCCGAACTACAGCCGGACCTGGCTGACCGCCTTCCAATATGCCAAATCAAAAGGGGCTCCGGTGGTCACAGGGATCGTCCAGACAGCGAACCGGACCATGACCCCGGAAGAAAAGTACCTCCAGATTATCGGTGGGGAGCGGATCGGGCTGTTCAACCTGACCACCGACCATGACGACTTCATCCGGCGGCAGCGCCTCGTATTTCCAACGAACCAGCCGGGCCGGGCGGTGTATGCCGTGCCCCTGCTCGTGGCTAGGGCCTACAACCCCGACCTGAAGTTTCCGGGGGAATCAATCTACATCGACTACAGCTCACCCGCCGGCCTGAAGCGGTTGTCGTTCGCCGAGGTCTACCACAAGGCGGCTCAGGGTGACGTGGCGTATCTCCGTGCCCGATTCCAGGGCAAAATCGTCATGATCGGAGAGACGGATATCCTGACCCAGGACCGGCACCCCACGCCCATGTACTATACGGTTTCATCCAATGAACTGCGCCGCACGCCCGGCGTCGATATTCTTTGCCATACCGTGGCGACCCTGCTGGAGGGCAGGCTTTTCAAGGAGGTCGGAGACCTTCGGTTTGTTCTGTATTGTTTGTTGGCCGGTCTGTGTGCTTCGGCCGCCATGTGGGGTTCGGAACGTTCTTTCCTGATCGTTTTGCCGCTAGTCCTCGGTGGTTGGCTGATCGCTTCCTTTGTGGCATTCGTCTGGTACATCGTACCCCCGGTTATCGGCGGCATGCTGGCCTGGTTCTTCGGGTCCGCCCTGGCCCTGTCTTTTCGGTACTGGCAGGCTGAACGGGCCAAGCGGGAAGCAGAGGCCGACTCGGCGGAAGTCAACCGGATGCTGGCCGTCAACTTCCAAAGCCAGGGCCTTTTGGACCTGGCCTTCGATTATTTTCGAAAAGTCCCCGCATCAGGCGGCCTGGAGGACGCCCTGTTCAATCTGGGGCTCGATTACGAGCGGAAGCGCCAGTTCAGGAAGGCGATCGAGGTATACCAGCATATCAGGAAAGAGGTCCGGGCGGACTACCGGGACCTGGAAGATCGAATCAAACGTCTCGGCCAGATCGCCGACAGCGTCATAATCGGCCTGGGCACCCGGGGCGTTCAGAGTATCGATGTGAGCCTGATGATTGATGAAAACACGCGGCCCAAACTGGGCCGCTATGAGATATACAAAGAGTTGGGCCGGGGAGGGATGGGCGTCGTCTATCTGGGACGGGACCCGAAAATCGGGCGCGCCGTGGCCATCAAGACCATCGGCTTTGCCAGGGAACATGACGAGAACGAGGCCCAAACGCTGAAAGAACAGTTTTTCAACGAGGCCAGGACCGCCGGCCGGCTGACGCACCCCCATATCGTGACCATATACGAGGCCGATGAAGACAACGACCTGGCCTATATTGCCATGGAGTATCTCGATGGGTACGATCTGAGGACCCACACCGAGCCGGAAAACCGGTTGCCGGGACGCCAGGTCATAGGCCTGGTCGCCGACATTGCCGAGGCCTTGCACTACGCCCATGAGAACGGAGTCGTCCATCGGGACATCAAGCCGGCCAATCTGATGCTCTTGAACAACGGCTCGGTGAAAATTACCGACTTCGGCATCGCCCGGGCCACGGCCTCCAGCGGCACCCGGACGGGATTGATCAAGGGCACGCCTTTTTACATGTCCCCCGAGCAGATCATCGGCCGCCATGTCGATGGACGATCGGACGTCTTTTCCCTGGGGGTGGTCCTTTATCAGCTTCTCACCGGCGTGTTGCCCTTCCGATCGGATGACCTGACCGTTCTCATTTATAAAATCACGGCCGGGGACTTGGAACCGGTTACCGTCCACAACCCGAAGGTCCCCAGGGTGGTCGATCATATCATCAGGAAGTCGCTGGCCAAGGACGTGGACAACCGCTACCGGACCGCCGGGCAGATGGAGACTCATCTGAGAATGGTTTGCCGGAAAATTGACGAACGGATGGGCCGTTAGTCTGACCCGCCAGGGGAAACAGGGACCATATGGGTTGATACTCCCCGGTAGGCGCTCTGCTGAAAAAGACGAAACGAAATCATTATGAGGTCAAGTGCGGGTATGAAAATCGGGGTATTCCGCATACCCCGGCGTGAATGGGGGGAAAGAAAATGGAGCCTGACAACGACTTGAAACATGACGAAGTCTTTGGATTTGAAACCACGCTTCCGGAACAGACTCCTGAAACCTCGCAGGTCAAGACAAAAGGCGGACGGCCGATATCAATCCTTCTCGTTTTGGGGGCTGTTGTGATCCTTCTGTTATTTATCGCCATACCCCAATCCCAGTCCTACCGGGCGAACAGGCTTCAAGCCCGCCGGCATTATGCCCATGTCGCCTTGAAAAACCTGGCGAAGGCCCAGGAGAATTATTACGCGACCCATGGCACATACGCTCGCAGCCTGGAAAATCTGCAAATACAGGCAGTAGATGAAGTGGAGATGACCATCATTTCAGCCACCCCGACTTCGTGGTCGGCAAAGGCCAGGCAATTGGGCACGGACGAAGTCGTGACCTATAGCTCTGAAAACGGGAAGATGCGCTGAGGCGAGCCGCCCGTTGAGTTGCATTGTAATGTAATGAGTCCACAGGAATTTTCGTAAAAAGGTGTGCTCCCATGTCTTACCAGGTGTTTATTGTTTCCGGCCTTGTGGGAATGCTGTTTCTGATCGGGTCGATTGTTGGAACGGTCATTCTGGTACGCAAGGTATTAAAGGAAAAGACGTCGCCGGCCTTGGGGGGGATGATCGTAGTATCGATGTGGCTTATTTCCCTTCTGGTCGTCAGTCAGGCACGGAGTCTGCCGTGCCGTGTGTCCTGGAAGGCCGGGAATATTCTCAAGTCCCTGGCTTCCGCTGAAGAAGTGTACCGTCTGAAGCATGGCCATTATACAGGCCGGCTCGCGGATTTATTGCGTGAGCCGGAAGCCCTGTCCGTCCTCGAACAAAACCTTTATGCTCCGGTCGAGATCAACGGAGAGACGTTCAGGCCGAAATGGTATGACCTGGCCGGGAGTTTTTTTCAGTGTCTGCCGCCGCCGGGAAGGATCAGCATAATGAATGCGGACAAAGAATCTTGGCGGGCAGTCCTGCGCACCCCCCCGAATGATTATGTTTATGACAGCGCAAAAGGGGGACTTCAGTAAATCAGACGGCATCCCTGGTCAAGGGAAACAAGGCCAGGCATATCCTCTCCCGAGTCCCCGGTCCTGGCTTGGCCCGATATGATCGTGTTGGGGTTCATGATTTGGGGCCTTGCGTTTCTTGCCATAGGGGTGCAGGCGGGGCCGGGCATGGAGCGGTGGATGCGGCGACACGGAGCATGGCGGCGGATCGGGCCGGGCGGCCCGGTTCAGTAGGCGTCGTCCCGGGCGGAAGCGATCCGAGGGATGATTGAATGAAAGGTGGTTGCGGCCGGCCGTCTTTTCTCCCTGCTCTTCAAGACCTTTTTCAGGCGTTTCAACCTGGCCTATCTGGACCGGCTTTCCGATTCGCCCATGGTCCAGGA
>JAHJTB010000316.1 GCA_018830135.1 Pseudomonadota bacterium
CGAGCAGGCTGGCCCGTTCGCAGGCCTTTTCGATCTCTTTCAGTTTGGGGCGGTCCAGGCTGCCTTTCTCCTGGTTCATGAGCAGGAGCTGGGTGTATCCGTTGATGGCCTGGAGGAGGTTGTTGAAATCATGGGCCACGCCCCCGGCCAGCGTACCCACGGACTCCATCTTCTGGGCGTGGCGCAACTGGTTTTCCAGGTTCTCTTTTTCCGTTTCGTGGCGCTTTCGTTCCGTGATGTCCCGAGCGATGCTCAACACGCTCTCGATGTCAGCCTCGGGCCCGATTTCCGGCACGAGCCGCCAGTCGAATACAACGGTTCCGCCCGGACCGTCCAGGTCGAACTGCTCCATCCGCGGCTGGCCCGTCTCGAAAACCGTTTTGACGTTCGCCTCCCAGAAGTCGCAAAGCGCCTCGGGAAAACCCAACTCCCGGCTGGTCCGGCCGATGAACCCGGCCGGTTCGATGGGAGCCATTTGAGATGCGGTCGGGCTGGCATATAGGTGGCGCCCGGCCCGATCGAACCGCAGGATGATGTCCGGCGAGTTTTCCGTCAGCCGGCGGTACCGGTCCTCGCTTTTCTGAAGCGCGTCTTCGGCATCCTTTCGATCCGTTATGTCCCGCGTGCTCCCGACGATTCCCACCACGGCGCCGTTGTCGTCATGCAGGGGGTTCAAGACCATGTCGAGGTGGTAAATCCGGCCATCCCGACCGGGCATGGATATCGTGCCCTGAACCGTCGAGTCGGTCTCATGGACCCGGCGGTGCATTTCGTCCCACTCCCGGCAGGCGGCCTCGGGGAATCCCAACTCGTAATAGGTCTTCCCGATAATCTGGTCCGCCCTCATCCGCAGGACCTGACAAAGACGCCGATTGGCGAAGGTGAAACGGTTTCCCCGGTCGTAGCTGTAAATCATGTCCTGGATTGAATCGTTGATCAGGCGAAGCTGTTCCTCATTCCGTCGCAAGGCTTGGGTCAGCCGTTTTTCGTCACTGATATCGTGAACCACGACGATATAGTTCGCCGGCTTTCCTTCGGTATCCCGAACCAGCGAAACAGACAGGTTGACCCAGACAATCTTTCCGTCTTTTCGGATGTATCGTTTCTCCCTGATGAAGCCCGGAATTTCACCGGCCAGGGTCTTCCGGATGTATTCCAGGTCAAGTTCGAGGTCCTCCGGGTGGGTGATCTCCCGGAAGGTCAGACGGTAGAGTTCGTCGGCCGTATAGCCTGTCATGTCGCAAAAACGCTGGTTGACCTTGATGAAGCGCCCGTCCGGGGCGCAGTCGACCATGCCGGCGCTGGCCTGTTCGAAGATGGCCCGATATCGCTTTTCGCTCTCCCGTAACGCCTCCTCGGCCCGCTTATTGTCGGTGATGGCCTGAATGTTGCCCAGAAAGGCGGTAATCTGGGTCAGTTCTTCATCGGTATATCCGCCGATCCGGTTGGCCACCGCGGCCATTGAAGAGATTCGGCCGTGCACGATACCGGGCACGACCATGATATTGAACAGGGGTACATGACCCTCGGGCAGCCCTTTTCTCGCCGCACCGGCCGCCTGGAAATCGTTAAGGACGAACGGCGCCCTCCGACGGATCGCCTCCCCCCACACACCGGCCTCATCGATCGGGACCTCCCGCGGCTTGTGGGTCATCGCACAGTCCCGCATGGCTTCACCGGACCAGGAATGGATGGTCATGACCGACTCGTCCTCGTTGACTAGTCCGTAGAACCCGTATTCGCTGTTGGTCATGCGACCGATAGTGGCCAGGATGTGGTCGGAAACCGTCTTGAGGTCGGCGTCGGCCAGAGAGGAAACGCTCCAAAGCGCTTCCAGTTTCGAGTAGGCGGCCTTCAATTGCTGTTCGGCCCGCTTGCGATCGGTGATCACGTCAAAAATGGCCACGAAATGCTCCGGCTTCGGACTGTAAACCGAAATCTGGAACCACATGCGCAAAGACTTGAGGAACATTTCGAAACGTTCGGGGCGACCGGTCAACGACACTCGTCCCAAAATCTCGAAGAGTGACGGGTCGGCTTCCCGGATACCCGGAATCACGTCGGAAACGTTCCGGCCGGTGACGCCATTGAGTCCGGTCAGATTCTCGAAGGCTTCATTGACCTTGAGGTACACGTAGTCTTGGGGCTGCCCGTTCTCGAAAATCATTCGACAGTACGCGAAACCATTGAGCATGTATTCAAAAAGCGATCGATAGGTCGCTTCGCTCTCCCGTACGGCTTCGTCCGCCCGCTTGCGATCGGTGATGTCGATGGCCACGCCCAGATGGCGGGTGATCCGGCCGGAGGCGTCAGCCAAAGGCCGTCCCCGGGACATCAACCAGCGGATTGTGCCGTCCGGGTCCATGACCCGCCATTCCGTGGCCAACTCGCATCCCGAACGGACGGCCTCCCGGACCGCGAGTTCCACTTTGTTCCGGTCTTCCGGGACGATCGACCTGCGCCAGCATTCATACGAAGGTTCGCATGAATGAGGCTCCAAAGCATACAAGTCCCAGATCTGCTCCGACCAGACGCTCTCTTTGGTCAGGGGGTCCCATTCCCAGACCCCGGCCTTGGCGGCATCCAGGGCCAGGTGCAACCGGGCCTGGCCTTCCCGGATGGCCGCCTCCGACTTCTTGCGTTCCGTGATGTCCCGGGCGATCGACAATACCGCCTGGCGGCCCTTGAATTCGAATACGCTCGCGCTGCTCTCCACGGGAATAGAGCGGCCGTCCTTGGTAACATGAATGGTTTCGAAGACCGTCCGCCCCTTTTCAAGCAGGGCCTTGCCCCGGGCACGCACCGTTTCCCCCAGTCCTTCCACTCCGATATCCAGAGGAGACAGCGTCAGCAGTTCCTTGCGGGTGTATCCCAATCTCTCGCAGGCCACGTCATTGACGTCCAGAAACCGGCTCGGGAATCCATCTTCCCGGAGGCCGTGGATAAACAAGGCATCACTGCTGCTTTCAAACAAAAGACGGTAGGTGGATTCGCTTTCCCGTAGCGCCTCCTCCATCTTCTTTCGCTCTCGCCTCTCCCGGTCCACATACAGCGCCATTTCCAGCGTGATCTTGAGGTCCCGTTCCTGAAAGGGTTTGAGCAGGTAGCCAAAGGGATAGGCCAGCTTGGCCCGTTCCAGCCGGGCGGCATCCGCATAGGCCGTCAGAAAGACGACGGGAATGCCCCAGTTGTTTCGGATGACCTCGGCCGCTTCTATGCCGTCCGTCTCCCCCCGAAGAACCAGGTCCATGATGACGAGGTCGGGGCGGTCCCGGTCGGTCCGCAACAAGGCATCCTCACCCGTGGCCGTCTTGCCGCAGACCTCATATCCCAGGTCTTTCAGGCGATTTTCCAGATCTTCGGCGATCAGGACTTCATCTTCGACGATCAGGACCTTGGCCTTGGACGGTTGGTCATTGCCCATGCCTGGACTCCCTCGACAGCCTATTGATCTGCTTGACGGCGTCTGGTGAAGAAAAAACCGCCGATTGATCTCATTGTTAGGTGCTTCAGGTCGTCAGGCTCGAAGTCGATTCTTCGAGCCCCCTTCAGGATAGCTGGCTTGCGGAACCAGAAGATGCGCTTTCCCTGATTTCAAATCAAAATACAACAGGGCCGTTTTCAGGGTCAAGGTAAATGCTGCGGATACACCGTCCTTTTACCATGATGGGTCCAGGCCGCACCGTCCGGAATTCGCCCAAAACCCTGTAAATCAAATGACAAAACCGGCCTCGGCCTCTCATGCGATAAGGGCTGACCTACCTGAATTCCCTGGTTGAGTCGAAAACCGTCCCCAATGGATCGCTTTCCCAATCGATTATTATCGATCTTTTCTCTCCCAAGAGAAGCCTCGATGATGACCATGCGATGACAAGAGAAAGAAACCCTCTTATGGATAACTGACAATTCACGATTCAATCAGCCAGTCACAAATAAAAGCGAGACAAATTTATTGCTGGTTCCCAAGCTCCACCATCGAACTTGAATCTGAGGCTTCAACACCTCAATCCAAATGCTGCTTCCGTGGCAAGAAACCCTGCCATGACTCAAAAGAAGGGGAGCTGGAGCTTCCAAGATCAGGTTTCCAAGCCAGAGCTTGGGAACCAGCATGAAAAATAGTCGGCATGGCAAACAGTTAGCCGAACGACAATGCGTTGTCGTTCGGGCCCTCAAGGGCCTGATAAATCGATGAACCTTGCCGGCTTCACTCTCAAACAAGGCCTGGCGGCCCATGCCAATTTTGGAAAACGACTCTTCTGGCTTTTCATCCAAGGCCTTGCCAGATGGTACCTTCACGGTCATCCATTTTGAAGGCGATGGCGGTGAAGTTCAAAGGGTCCTATGCCCAAGGTCTGACCAGCATGACCACCCACAGCAAAAACAACACGGTAGGGCTGCATGCGGCGCCCAGTCAGACCAAGGTACTGATCATCATGTAGAGCCGGGCCGCCGCCCCCCATCCCCACCCGTCTCAGGCAATCGAAGCGTCGGCCGGGAGCTATTTCCCGGTAAACCGGGGGCGCCTTTTTTCATTGAACGCCTTGAGCCCCTCCTGGAAATCCTGGGTGCGCGTCTGGGCTTCGAGGGTCAGCATCTCGTAGCGCACGGCCACGTCCCAGGGAACGTCCAGACCGTCATTGATCAACTGTTTCATCCTGGCCAGCCCGACCGGGCTGCGTTCGGCCATCTTGCGGACCAGTTCATCCACAAACCCGGCCAGTTCATCATCCGGCAGGACGTGATTGACCAGGCCGGCGGCGGCCATGTCCCGGGCGGTAAAGAAATCCGCGGTGAACAGCATCTCCTTGGCCTTGAAAGGTCCCACGGCCCGGGCCAGGCCGAGTCCGCCGCCGAGTCCGGGCAGAAAGCCATGGCGTGCATGGGCGTCGCTGAAGGTGGCGCTTTCGGCCGCGACGATCATGTCGCAACAGACGATCGTCTCGATGCCGCCGGCGCAGGTCACCCCGTTGATGGCGGCAATGACCGGCTTGGGCAGCGTTCGAATCGTTCGCAGGACGCGTTCGAACTGCCTGAGATAATCCATCAGGGATTCGGTGTCCGTTTCATCCAGGGCGTTTTGGGAACGGATCGTGCTCTTCAAGTCCGCGCCGGCGCAAAAGGCCGGCCCGGCCCCGGTCAGGACCACGGCCCGCACCTCCGGGTCCGCGCCGGCCTGGTCCAGGGCCTCGGACAGGTCCCGGATGAGTTCCGGGCTGATGGCATTCCGCTCTTCGGGGCGATTGAGTGTGATCCAGGCGCCCGGTCCCCGTTTTTCATAGAGAATGGTCCGGTATGGCATTTTACCGCTCCCTTTTACCGCTCAGGCCGGGACGAAATAGAAATCCGTGACCCGTCCCTGGGGCTGGTCGATAAACTCGACCCGCATCCGGGTCCCCATCCGGAGCCTGTCCATGGCCGCTTCCACGTCACCCAGGTCCAGGCCGCGAACGTATCCGCCGACGGCCGTGTCCACGCCGTCCAGCCGGACGTAGGCCACGGCGTAGGGCGGCTCCGGAGAGCCCTGGAAACCGATGGTCGTTACGGTGGCCACCTCCAGGACCCCCTCGAGACCCGCTTCGACCCAGCCGTCGCACTTCTCGAAAGAACGCTCACAATAGGCCCGCGGAGGCAGATAGGTCAATCCGCTTTTGCTGCAACTCGTGGCCAGTATTTTTTTCCGTTTCAAGCCGTCCATGAACTTCCCGGCCACCTCCCCGACTGCGTATTCGTAACGGGCCGTCCAGGAATCCACAAAAACCACGGGCTTGCCGCCAATCCCTTTTTCACTCATCATCCGTCTCCTTAATGGTGATCCTGGCCGTAAACGGTCACGTTGACGAACTGCCCGGAACCGCCCAGGGCCGTGGCCAGCGTCTGTTTCACGTTCGGGACCTGCATATCGCCGGCCCGCCCCATGACCTGCCGGGCGGCCTCGATGTTCCGCACCAGGCCGGTCACGGCGATCGGGTTGGTACAGAGCGTTCCACCGGAGGGGTTGACGCAGACCATGCCCCCCGGCTCCCAGGCCCCCTCCTTTTCCAGCCCCGCGGCCCGGCCCGGATCGCAAAACCCCAGGCTCTCCAGGGCCGGGTAAAGCAGGGTGCTGAAGGGGTCATAGACCTCGGCCACCTGAATCTCCCGGGCCGGGTCGGTGATGCCGGCCCGCTGATAGGCCTGCCGGGAAGCGATGCGGTGCTCCTCGACCCCGCCCAGGTCCATCTCGGCGGCAGGCACCACCCGATCCCCCAGAAACACCGTGTTGGACACGCCTCCCAGACCATTGATGAAAGCGGGCCGCCCGCCGCACCGCCTGGCCGTGTCCAGGTCGCCCAGGACCATGGCCGCCCCGCCCGATGAACGGGGACAGCAGTCGTACAGCTTGAGCGGATAAGAAATCCGCGGCGAGCGCATGACATCTTCCAGGGTGATTTCGCCCTTCAAATGCGCGTGGGGATTTTTCAGCGCGTTGCGCCGCTGCCGAACCACGACCCGGGCGAAATCCTCTTCGGTCGTCCCATGAATGTTCATGTGCCGCTGTCCCAAAAAGGCCCCGGCGACAATGGTCTGCAAAGCCAGGTCCTTTTCATAGAACGGGTCCCATATCTGGTTCAAAAAATACTGGGCGTCCGGCGTTTCACCCATCCGTTCCGCGCCCACGACCAATACGGTCCGAAACATCCCCGAACGCACCAGGCTGTACCCGGCATGAACCGCCGACCCGCCCGTGGCGCCGCCGGTATGCACGCGCATCATGGGCTTTCCGCCTGCCCAGATGTGATCGACCGCCCAGCGTTCGGCCTCGGTCACGCCCATGAAGGCCGTCGGGGCCAGGGAAAAGACGATGGCCTCGATGTCATCAGGCGTCAGGCCGGCATCGTCCAGGGCCCTTATGGCGGCCGCCTGGGCCTGTTCGACAAAGGTCCGCTCCCGATCCAGACTCCTGAAAACCGTCTGCCCGGTTCCGACAACCGCTACCTGCTCTGGCATTTCAAGCCTCCACGGATTCGAAAACCGCCACGATGTTGGCCTGCTGGGCAAAGCCGTGGCAGCCGTGCCCCACCCCGCGCCTGGCCCCCTGCACCTGAACCGGACCGGCCCGCCCGGAAACCTGCAGAACCGCCTCGGCCATGTTGACCAGACCCGAACAGAAATAGGGATTCTGGGCGAACGGTCCGCCGGAAGGGGACAGGCCGGGATGGCCTTCCAGTTCAAAGGCCCTGACATAGGCGGCCTCATGGAAGCCCGTCTGGGACTCGATCTCGACCACCTCCACCTCGGAAGCAGAGCCCAACCCTGCCCGTTTCAGGGCCATGTCCCAGGCGATCCGGGCGGAATGCATGCCGCCGAGCCGTTCCCGGCCCAATTGGTAGCCGTCGGTGGCCCAGCCCACGCCGGAAAGCCTGGCCAGGGGCTCGCGTTCCGGGTGCGCATCAACCCATTCCTCGGAAGCCAGGACCAGGGAAACGGCCCCGTCCGTCATGGGCGCCCGATGACCTTGCCGTAGCGGCGCGGATACATAGTCCGAATCCGCCACCTCGGCCGGGCTCGGCACACGGTGCCTGACCCCTCGAGGATTCCCGGCCGCCCGTTGGTACGCGGCCAGGACCCGGTCGTTTATCTCCTCCGGCCCGATCCCCCAGCGCTCGACCACCGCCCGTCCGAAAAGCGCATCCGTTACCGCGCAGTTCAACCCCAGCGGACGCGTGAAAAACGGCTCGCCTTTCAATCGCATCAGGCCTTCCACGTCGGTCTTGGACGACTTGCACCAACTGGCCACGACCCCCAGATGAAAATCGCCCGAAGCGATCCGGGCCGCCGCAAGACACAGCCCCATGGCCCCGGCGTCGGTCACCTTGATCTCATCCGTCAGGTACGCCCCGGCGGGCATGGCCATGAGCATCGAGGAAATGCTGCGCCCGTCGAACTCGTCGCTCGCGGCCAGGACTACATTGTCCAGCTCCCCCCGAGTCACGCCCGCGTCGTCCAGGGCGGCCCGGGTGGTGGTATAGACCATCTCTTCCAGGCGCTCGTTCATGATTCGCTCCGCCGGCGGATAAATGGCCAGCCCGATGACGTAAATATTCATGCTCACCCCGCAATCCCCCTTTTCATTCGGATCAGACCCTCAACCCCAGGGTCCGGGCGATGATCATCCGTTGGATTTGGGAGGTTCCGTCACCAATGGTGTGGATGCGGACGTCCCGGTAATAGCGGGAGACCGCGTACTCGTCCATGAAGCCGAATCCCCCGTGAACCTGGACGCCCAGATCGGCGACCTTCTTGGCTGCCTCGGTGGCATAAAGCTTGGCCATGGAAATCTCTTTCTGCACATCGTGGTCCTGCTCCCATAAAAAGGCGGCCTGCAGGGTCAGAAGCCGGGCCGCCTCGATCTCCACGGCCATCTCGACCACCATGTCCTGAACCCGCTGAAAACTGCCGATGGGCCGGCCGAACTGGACCCGCTGCCGGGCGAATTTCAACGAGGCGTCCAGGCTGGCCTGGGCCAGTCCCACGGATGTGGCCGCCAGACTGATCCGCCCGAGATTCAGAACGCCCCAGCCCTCCTCGAGGCCTTTGCCCGGCTGGGAGATCATGTGGTTCAGCGGCACCACGCAGTCGTCAAAGCGGCACTCCCGGGTATCCGACGAACGCCAGCCCATCTTTCGATATTTCTCGGACACCGTGTACCCGGTCGTCCCGGTCGGTATGGACACGATGCAAAAGGGCCGGTCCCGGGGATTGTCGACGTCGGACTTCAAGGCGCAGACCGTATTGATGAACTTGCTGATTTTCGTGCCCGGATTGGTGATGAAGCTCTTGACGCCATTGACGACGATCCGATCCCCCCGGATCTCGGCCGTCGTCCGGATGGACCGGTTGTCCGACCCGGCATCCGGCTCCGTGATGGCGAAAGACCCGATACCCTCCCCTATTATGATCGGCAGCACCCAGTCCCGGATCATCTCCGGGGTCCCCCGCTGCTGGATGACGGCCCCCGCACCCGCGCCCACGAAAATGGTCACGGCCAGCGATGCATCGCCCCGGGCCAGCTCCTCGATGGCCAGGACCCAGGAAAGGACGTCCGCGTTCGTTCCCCCCAGTTCCTCGGGAAAAAGCAGGCCCTGTATCCCGACCTCGGCGCAGCGCTTGACCAGGTCGTAGGGGAATTCGCCGGTTCGGTCCAGTTCCTCGGCCCGGGGCGCCACTTCCGCCTGGGCGAACTTGCGGACGGTCTCCCGGATGGCCTTCTGTTCCTCGGTCAGGTTGAAGTTCATACCTCCTCCTTGGGCGCCGGAAATTCCCCGGCCCCGGGGCAGGCCGACCTGGCGATCAGCCGGACCGCCGAGTCAAGCGTTGAACGGACATGATCCTTTCCCGTAACTCGCTTCTTGTTTTCCTCGAACTGCATGATGCCCAGAAACGCGGACCACATGATGTCGCTCAAGACGATATCAGCCTCCGGGGCGTTGAAAAATCCCGAAGTTCGGCCTTTGGACAAAACCCTTCGAAACCGGCCGAACCCCTCCCGGCCCACCTCGTTGAGGCGTTCGAGGGTCTCGCCCGACATGCGGGAAAAAAGGCCGCCCTGTTGAAAGGTCGTGGCGATCCGGAACCCGTCCGGGTCGGCCTGGGCCCACTCGTACAACCCGTCCATCAACCGCCCGATCAGTTCCGGTCCGTCCGGTATCCGCCCCGCGTCCAGGTCCTGTTCGACGGGGCGCAACCGGTCGATCAGGTCCTTGACCGTGGGAATCATGAGGGAGATGTAGAGGTCGTCCTTGTTGTCGAAATAGAAGTACACCGTGCCCTTGGCCACTCCGGCTTCCCGGGCCACCTGATCGATGGTCGAGGCCTGGTATCCCTTTTCGAAAAAGACGCGCCGCGCGGCCTTTTGGATTTCCGCGATGCGGGTTTCCTTGTCCTTGAACCGGGGTTTTTTCTGGGTCACGGCTTGGGCCCCCGTTTATTCGACTGACCGTCAGTCGAATGATAGGGGGAAAATGGTCCCCGGTCAAGAAAAAAACGTCCCCCAATACCAGTTCATTGCCCGGGAAGTGTTCCCGGCCCTCCTTTCCACAAGGAATCCCCTGGACCGGCATTTCCGATTGACCGCGGGGGATCGGATGAATTACGCTGATCCGCAAAGCGATAATTTCCCGGTTTTCATCGAGACCGGCCGGAACACGGCTTTAATCCGGGCCGGCCTGCCGGCCCGGGTCAAGGCCCCTTCCGGAGGCAGGGAGCCGGGCCGGGGGGCCATGAAACGGCGAGTCACGGCGCCTGATTTCACCAAACCATCTGGAGGTGGTATATGCGAGTGCTTTCTGAAAAACGGGGCCGGGTCACCACCATCGTCATCAACCGTCCCGAGGTCAAAAACGCGGTGGACCGATATACGGCCGAAGAACTGGCCGATGCCTTCCGGGCCTTCGAGGCCGACGAAGAGGCCCGGGTGGCGGTCCTGGCCGGGGCCGACGGTTGTTTTTGCGCCGGCGCGGACCTCAAGGCCCTGGCCGGCGGGGTCATCCACCGTCTCGAGGAGGAGGGAGACGGCCCCATGGGGCCGACCCGCATGCGGCTCAACAAGCCGGTCATCGCGGCCATTGCCGGCCATGCCGTGGCCGGGGGGCTGGAACTGGCCATCTGGTGCGATCTGCGGGTGGCGGAGAAGGGGGCGGTCCTGGGCATGTTCGACCGGCGTTGGGGCGTGCCCATGGTGGACGGCTGCACGGTGCGACTGCCGCGCCTGATCGGTTTATCCATGGCCATGGACCTGATTCTGACCGGCCGTCCGGTCGAGGCCGAGGAGGCCTTCCGGATGGGCCTGGTCAATCGTCTCGTCGAGCCGGGCGCCGCCCGGGCCGAGGCCGAAGCCCTGGCCGGGCAGCTTTGCGGTTTTCCCTGGCGCTGTCTGCTCAGCGACCGGCGTTCGACCTACGAAGCCTGGGACCTGCCGTTCGAGGCGGCCATGCGCAACGAATTCCGTCTGGGCCTCAAGACCATGGAAAGCGGTGAAACCCTGGAAGGGGCCGCCCGCTTTACCGGAGGGGCCGGCCGGCACGGCTCGTTCGACCTCGATTGATCCGGAGGCCGTCCGGTTCGGCGGCCCGAGGCCGGGGGTGACGACGCGATGAAAAAAAGGGTCGGTTGGTTTCTGATCGTTCTGGGCGTCTTGTTCGTTTTCAACGCCGTCTTCGGACGGTACCTGGTCCTGCCGGGCTTTCTGGCCTATCAGGAAGCCCGCGTCTCGGCCCCCATGGCCCCGCCCGATATCTGGAAGGTCGTTCGCTATATGGTCTGGGCCTTTTCCTACAAGACCGGTCTTCTATCGATTTTGATCGGGGCCTCGCTTCGGGCCGGGGTGGAAGGCGGGCGTTTTTGGCTGTTCGCGGCCGGCGGCCTGCTTTATCTCGCTCTGGCCTACGCGCCCGCACCCGGCCTTTATACCCCCTTGTTCGGCATCGGCGGGGGTCTGATCACCGGATTCATGGGCTATATCATTTGGCAATGGGCAACAGCTCGTCCCCAAATGGACGTGCCGTGCAGATCGGTCTCAGACTACCGGATGATCGGGTATTTCTTTCTGGTCATGGCCGCCTACAACCTCTGCCCCTTGTGCGGGGTGAGCGCTTTCGCCCTGACTCCGGAAAAAATGATACGCTACGGCCGTCAGGACATGGCCGTCACGTTCGCTTCCCACGTCCTGATCGAAATGGTCCTGGGCTGGTTCTTTCTGTTCCTGAGCCACCGCAAGGAACGATCGCTACAGGCCGATCAAAACCGACCCGCATGATTACGATCCGGGTTGATCGTTCCGGAAGATCGTAAACGACCAACCCAGCATGGGGCGGCCTTGGGAAATCCCACCATAGGGGTGACAAGACCCTGCCCCGGAGGGTGCGAGGCGATTGAGCCGCACCGATTTCTGACTCCCCGTCTCCTCTAACCACGCAGGTCCCGATTAAACTCCCGGCCCCGATGCCAACCCCGTAAAACCGCGGATCACCTGGATACCGGCCATTACCAGACCACCCAGGCCTACCATTCATATCCGCAATACATGCCGATGTGGCGGCAACCGCTCCGCGAAAGGATAGCAGTGACCGGCCTGACCGGCCCTGCCCATGCGGGACCGGCCTAACCGGTCCCGCTGAATCACGCTCCGAGGGCGCGGATTTCAACTTCACGGTATAACCGTGCATAAGCCACGGCGGCAGGCTCTCCTCTTTTCCACGCCAATGCCTGACTCGTCGTATCCTGTCAGCTCACACCGCCGTTTTCATAGGTCAGGACGTGCTGCCACTCGTACGTGCCGGCATTGTTCTTGACCTGCCAGAAATAATAGACTCCGCTGGCCCGGTCGCCGGCCGCATTCAGATCGATCGTGCCGGTGGTTCCTTGATAGAACCTGAACTCCGCCAGGATGCGGTTCCTCAGGTCTCCGACGCCGATGTCCCTGGGAGAATTGACCAGGGCCTTGGCGGCCACATAAAACGCGTCGTAGGCCAACAGGGAGTAAATGGTGGCTGGCAGGCCGGTCGCCGCCTCAACTTTCGCCTTAAGGGCCTCGCCCTTGGCCGTCAGGGTCAGTTTCAGGGACGGAGCCATGTACTCGGTCTGCGCACAAAAGGGGGCGGCGGTGGCGTCGGTCAACAGGTCATCCCGACCGACGTATCCATCGGTTCCGAACCACCGGACCTGACCCAGCACGGGATCGGCCGCGGCCAGATTCAATATGCCCTGCCCTTCATCGTAAGAGATCAGCAGGAAACCGACCGTGCCTGCCCCGTCGGCGGCGATCTTGGCCGCGATCAGGGCGCTCAGATCGTCCAGGCCGCCCTGAAGGATGTCGGGCCGCAAATTGGCGTAGTTGCGACTGCCGATTACGGTCCCGCCCTTTCCTTCAAAGGCGGTCTTCAGATTGTTCAGGATGGCCGTGCCCCAGTCATCATCGTTGTACATCACGGCCAGGCTCCGGATACCCTTGAGCAGAAGGGCCTGGACGATTGCGTCGATCATGACGTTGTCGTTCGGGACCATGCGCAGGATATTGTCTCCCACTGTGGATAACTGGGGCAACGTGCTGCTGGGGCTGATCACGATGGAGCCAGAGGCATTGACTTCGGTCTGCATGGTCAGCAGTTCCGAACTGGTCAGCGGACCGACCACAACGCGGATGCCCTGGTACACAAAGGATCGCATCAGATAATCCGCCACCACGGGTAAGAGTGCGCTGTCGGCGTAGACCAGGCTGACGCTCCGCTCCGCGCCCTGGGCGGCAAGGTCGGCATTCACGTCCGCTTCAGCGTACCGGAGGGCCCGCAGGCAGCTCCGGCCCCAAACCGGCGACCCGCCGGTCAGGCCGACGATCCCCCCTATTTCAACAGGCTGCGCGCCCTGACGGGCGGTCACGTTGTCATCGTTTTCATTGCAGGCGCATATGAAAGCCGCGGTCAGTACCAGGATCGCCAGGCAGACCAGTCCGCGGTTTATTTTCGATCGTCCCTTCATTTTCCCTCTCCTCACAAAGTGTGGGTGCGTTGATGGGCGTTAAAGCCGTATCAATCCGCGCTGTGCGTACCGATCGTTCCTTTCAACAGCCGCGCGGCAGTCCCGCCCTGCCATTTCGCTTTCAGGTAGGCCCAGCCTCCCCTCATATGCCTGGACGTAGTGGAATCGAACACAAAACCGTAGGCCATCATGTCGGGATAGACTTCATCATAAGTATCTTCGCACTGAATGGTCAGGACGTCGGGATTGGAGTTATAGACCGCCTTGGCCTCCCCCTGGATGTCCCGGCCGCTATAAGTATAAAAAAGTATCCCCTTATATCTGATAAGGTTGTTATCAGTCTCCACGTGATTCAACATAACGAACCAGTTGACCGAGTCTCTTAGTACGATTTCATAATCGTCCTGGAGTGAGGCATTCTCTCCATCTAGCGCCGAAGCATTTCCGGGAAACCGGTCGACATATCCATCTTCCCTCAGTCCGGATTGCGATCCGCCGGCGTCACCTCCGCACGATACGAACAGCATCATCGCCAGACAGGCCAGCAACATGGTTCCGATTGTTTTTTTCATGATCACTCCTTTGCCTTTTTTGAGCATTTTATGGGAAATTCCTAAATAAAATCCTGATATCAATGAATTACCATCATGAATCATAAATATCATTTTGCCAAGACAAAAACAAGGAGGCCATTAATCCGGATTTCTCACCGGGTTCCGTGGCGAGGTCGAGAAATCATTAGCAAAACGCGAAGTTGGAGGAGATTTTGGCCGCAGGCATATTCCACGATATGTTGAGGACCAAAATCTTCGAAACGAGGGTTGTAGAGCGGGTTAATGCCTGCACCCGGTTATCTCATGGGGGGTTTTTGTATTCGGCCTCGATGATTTTTTCAGGGATAGATACAAACGAAAGACCCAAAGGGGACGTTCCCGCGGGTTGATATGAAAATAACGTCGTCTATCGCATCTTCATTCCGCTCATTCCCAAGCTCCGGTTTGGGAACGATATTTCGCCTTGAATCTGAGGCTTCAATATCTTATTCCGTATGACGCGGCCATGGCCAAACCCAATGCCATGACGGGAAAAGAGGGAAGCGGTAGCTTCCAGGATCGGGTTGTCAAGCCAGGCTCGGGAACCGGCCATAATTTTCATCCTTTGTTGTGCGCCGAAGGCCCATGGTCGTTGGGTCGGCGAAACGCAACCCTATGGCCCCAAGCCCCCCGAGTCGTCATTTCAGCAGGCCGTCCGGATCGACCCGCCGGCGGAGGATGTCCAGTTCCTGGGCCGTGGGCGGTTCCGTCTCCGGGACCTCGTCGGGCAGTTCCGGGCGAAAGCCCGTGTTCTCGAGGACCTGGTCCAGGGTCACTCCCGGATGAAGCGAACGCAGGCGCATCCGGTTCGTTTGGGGATGGAAGTCGAATACGCACAGCGGGGTGATGCAGTACTTGGGGCCGGCCCCGGGCAGGGCCAGCCTTTGGCGCAGGCCGGGCGAGCCGTCGCCGAAGCCCAGGGCGCTGACGATGGCGCAGCGGTCCACGAAAACCCGGGGCGTGTGGTGTTCGGCGACGATGTAGTATCGCCGGGCCACGGCGGCCAGGGTCGTGGTGCCGATACTGCCCGGTCCCCGGAACTTGAACTTTTTCCCCTCCCCCGGAATCCCGATCAGGTTGGTGTTCCCGTATGCGTCGATCTGCAGGCCGCCGATGAAAAAAACGTCCAGCTTGTGAAAGCCCATGAGGTCCAGGGGAAAGTTGACCGCGGTTTCGGCCCAGCGCACCGGACGGAAATCGCTGAAGTAGCGCAAGGTCATGACCTGGTCGATGCCCATGAGGTTGGTCAGGAAGGAGCCCATGCCCACGTTCATGTTCGGGCCGTGGTGGAAGTGGGCCAGCAGGGTCGCGGCCCGGGGAATGGGGAAGTTGGCGCCCACGCCCACCTTTTCCTCGTCCTGAAGGTCCCGGGACAGCCAGCAGGCCATGAGTTCCTTGATGCTGTAGTCGGACATGATCTTTCCCCTTCCCGGATCAGAATTCATGGAGTGACAAAAGGCGGCGCAGGCCGATGCATTCCAGGTAGGCCAGATGGTCTCCGGGTTCATCGAGGTAGCGTTTGCGGAAGGCCGTCCAACCGGCCCCGTCGCCCTTGGTGGCCAGGAAGGCGGCCGCGGCGTATTCGCCCAGATGCTGGTCGTCCTCGACGTAAAAGCCGTGGCAGGAATAGGGATGGGCGCCGAACGGGGCCCGGACCACGGCGTGGGCCTTGTATCTGGTCTTGAAGGGGTCCCGCCGGATGTGTTCCGGAGAGACCGTCTTTTCCACCGAGGTGATGGTCAGGTCGGCCGCCTTGCTGATGAGTTCGTCGGCAAAGGCGTTGCCCTCGTACTGGATATTTCCGTACGGATCCGCGTACGAGGCGTGGGTCAGGGCCACGTCGATGTGCATGGCCGGAACGGCCAGCATGGGTTCGCCTCGGACCGGGTCCCGGAACTCCTTGAGATCGGGATTCAGAACGGGCAGGTCCGTGCCCAGGCCGCCGCGCACGGGAAAAAAGGGTAGTCCCTGGGCCGTGGCGTGGAGCATGGCCCCGACGATAATCTCGTCGCACTCCCAGATGTCGATGGATGCCTCCTCGGCCGCCCGCTTGCAGAAGGGACCCAGGGGCGCGGCCGCCTCGGCGCCCACGTACGCGGTCACCAGCCGGCGGACGCATCCGCATCCGACCAGAAGGTCCACGTCCAGGGCCGACGATACGCTGCCGATCACGGTCAGGTCCTTGACCCCCCGCCTGACCAGACCCCGGATCAGGGCCATGGGGTGCTGGGCGGTGATGAATCCGCCCAGGGCGATGGTCATGCCGCTTTGGATATGATCCAGGGCCGCCTCTTCATCGATGACGAGCGGTCTGCGTTCCATGCTCGAACTCCTTTTCAGGCAGGACAGCGGAATGATCGAATTTCGCGCCGATCCATCGCCCGCGACAGCACTCTGCCCTGCCTGGATATCGTAGGAATGTAGCGGAGTATAGAAATCTTTACCCCGGCCTGTCAAGCCGATTGGCGGGTCCATCCGCTCTGGCCCACACCCTCCGCTTTCGCGCCGAAGAGCGTCGATCCCGCTGCCGATCCCGTTGCCGGTTGAGAGGCCGGCGATCGAGTGGTAAAATGATTGATGAAGGGGAAGGGGCGGGAGACACGCTCATGGAGGAACGAGATTCGACATCGTGGCCGCGGACGGCGTCCCGGGGAAAGCAAGTCTTCCGGGCGATCCTGAGGGGTCTGTCCGAGGGGCTGCTGGTCACCTCATCGGACGGCCTGATTCTCGAAGCCGGAGCGTCTTTTTTTGCGCTGGCGGGTCAATCCCGAGAGAATCTGCTCGGCTCGCCTCTGGTCCGCCGACTCGAGCAGCTCGGCGGCGACGCCTCCCGGCTCTGGATCGAAACGGAACGCCGGGCCCTGGAATCCGGCGGCTCACCCGGACTGGTCATTTCCGGACTCGGCGAGGACGGGACCCGTGAGGCCCTGGTCCGCGCGGAACGTCTCGACCTTGACGAACCGTCCGCAACGGTCATCCTCAGCTACTGGCGTGACGTGACCGAACCGCGGCGCATGGAGGCGGAACTGGACGCTTCGTCCCGAGCCCTGGATCGGGAAATAGCGGCGAGAGAACAGGTCGAATCGGACTATCGCCGTTCGAACCGCGGGCTCATGGTCCTCAGCCGCTGCATCCAGGCCTTGATTCGGGCTCCGGATGAGGCGTCCCTGATGCGGGACATATGCCGGATCATCGTCGAGGTCGGCGGGTATCGCCTGGCCTGGGTCGGCCTGGCCCAGGCGGACGCCCCGCAACGCGTCATCCCGGTGGCCCGGTGGGGGCACGAAGCGGGCTACCTGGACATGGTGGACATCACCTGGGCGGACACCGAACGGGGCCGCGGGCCGACCGGCCGGGCCATCCGCACCGGACGCCCCTGGGTCATGCGGGACATCCACGCCGATCCGGCCTACAAGCCCTGGCGCGAGGAAGCCCTTCGCCGAGGCTATCTTTCGTCGATCGCCCTGCCCTTGCAGGTTCGGGATCGGGTCATCGGGGCCTTGAACATTTACTCGGCCGCAGAGGATGCTTTTGATTACGAAGAGTTCAGCCTGCTGACCGAACTGGCCGACGACCTCTCGCTGGGTATCGCCACCCTGAGGGAACGGGCCGGATCAGCCCCGGACGGGGCGGGCTTTAACGAATCCGAGACATAGTCGCTTGGCCGGGTGGGGTCATCGAAGTGTAACCCGACCTTCTTATTCCGGGCCAACTTGCAAAGACTGAATATTGGGAACCCGTAAAACGATCCGGCGCGGTCCAGCCCATTGACGGCGGCCGTTGCTTCAGACCCGGCCTCTGTCCATTCTGATCCGCTGATGAAGCCGGCCGACGGTTTCCGGCGGCTGGGACTGCGTGCGGCGTTCAATGGATATGGCCCCGCTCGGACAGCGCACCGCGCACACGCCGCAGCCGATGCACCACTCCAGGTCGACCACGGCCCGGTCTTCAACCATGCTGACGGCCTGAACCGGGCAGATTTCGGCACAGGCGCCGCAGCCGATGCAGGCCTCGTCCTCGGTCCGGCGGATGAAGTAAACGGCCATGAGCACGTCCCGCGGAATTTTTCTCCGCTTGATGATGCCCACGTTCCAGCAGTAGCAGCCGCAACAGTTGCAGGTGTGCTTGATTTGGCCCTGGGCGTTGTCGACCATGTGGACCAGCCCTTCCTTTTCACACTCCCGCATGACGTGCATGGCTTCGTCCCGGGAAATGGCCCGGGCCAGTCCCCGGTCGATGACGAAATCGGCCATTTCGTCATACTTGACGCAGACCTCGAGGCTGTGCCGGCAGTCGGTCCGCCCCAGCACCAGGGCCGAAACGCGGCAGGGGCAGTGGGCCAGGGCGATGCGGTCCGCCGCCTCGACAATGGCCCCGATCCGCTCGTGAGGAAGGACCCCCTGCATGGGCACGTCAACCGCCAGTCCGGAGGGGCTGTACTTGTAGGTCTTGGTCGCCGCCCCGCCGTAAACCTCGCGCGTAACGGGCACGGTGAAGTACTTGATGATCAGCCGGGCCATCTCCCGCGTCCGCTCGTCCCGCCGGCCGTGCCACAGAAAGGCCTGGAGCAGGGCATACCCCGGTCCGCCCGACGGGGCGGGCGCGGAAAAAATCACGTTCTTGTCCGCCATCCGCCGCAGCGTCTCGGCCACCTCGGACTCCGGCCGGCCGGCCCGTCTGGCGATCATCCCCGCCGCGGCCACCTCCAGCGGGGCCAGATCGTTGGGTATGGCCAGGGCGACTTCAGCCTCAGCGGGCTCGAACATGCCTCGGAGCAGGTCCAGCAGGGCCTCGCTGAACGGATAGCCCATGATCAGGTCCTTGAGATGTTCGGCCAGCCTCGGATAGACGTCCTTCATGTCATGCCTCGCTGGTTGTCCGGGGGCTTACCGGCCGCCCGAACCGGCGACCTGGACGATCTTGTATGGACCCGTCTCGGCGGTCAGTCCCTGCTGTTCCAAACGGCGGGCGTAGGGTACCGCCTCGTCCCGGGAGGCGAACCGGCCGACGTAAAGGCGGTAGTAGGTCTTGGAGTGGACTTGGGCCTTTTCGACAAAGACCGATGCTCCGGAGGCCCTGATTCGGCCGGCCAGCCGGTCGGCGTTGTCCTTGACCCCGAACGAGCCCAGATGTACGGTGTAAGCCTCTTTGGGCGTGGCCGGCTTTGACCTGGGCGGAGCGGGCGCCTCGGCCGCCGGCCTGGGCCTCGGTTCCGGGGCGGGCCGGGGCGTGGGGCGGGCGACGGTTTCGGTCGGCGGCCGCGTCCCGGAATCCGGAGTGGGTTTGGGCGCGGCGGCTGGTTCGGTGATTATCCGCCGGATGCCGGTCCCGATCATGCCCAGCTCGCTGGACACGGGCGAGGCCTTGAGGGCGGCCCTGGCCAGGGGTGTATCGGCGATCAGGGGTTGGCCGGCCGTCTCGGCTGTCCCGGGTTCGGCCGCCGGCATCCCGGATGTCGCCCCAGGGCCGGGTCCGGCAACGTTCCGGCTCACGGAGTTCTGCAGCCGGGTCTCTTCCGGCCGATCCGGCGTGAAAAGCAGACTCAGTCCGGCCCAGCCGACGATGCAGATGACCACGGCCGCGGCAATGGGCAGAGCCGGTCCTCCGCCTCCCCGATCCGGGGGGGCGTAAGGGGGCCGGTTTTCACGGGGTTTGGCTCGAAGCAGAAACAGGACGACGCCGGTGGCGATCGCCGCCAGGAAAACGAGAATGAACAAAACCGTTCGGGTCACTCCAACCGATCCTTGCCGTAAGTCATTCCGGAACGCCCTCAGGCATGTCAAATACTTTACATCATTTTTCCGCAAACCTCAAATACTCCCGCCTGGGTATAGCCAGGATTCAGTGAACTGGGGCATACTGGGTTCCAGTCGTCTGAGCAGCCTCAGGCCCAAGGGCCATTCTGCCGCCAACCGCCAAACGGCTACCGGGTATGGAGGAAGACCGTGGATATGCCCGCAACACCCGTTCCCCCTCGGCCCGATCATCAATGGCGTCTGACCTTCCTGGGGACCGGACCCGCCTGGAGGACGCCGGAACTGGGCTGCCCCTGCCAGGTCTGTTCAACCATGCGAGCCCGAGGCGAACGGCGCACCCGGGCCGCCCTGTGGTTCGATGGACCCATGCAAATACTCATGGACTGCGGCCCCGACGTGGCCGACCAGCTCGAGGCCGCCGGAGTCGGCCGGCCCGAAGCCATTCTGCTGTCCCACGAACACGGCGACCACTACCTGGGACTCGACGACCTCGAAGCCTTCCGCAGGGCCCGACCCGCCGGCGGGTTCGAGCCCATTCCCTGCTACGCCACGGCCCGGGCCTGGGAAGCCGTCGAGGTCCGTTTCGGATACCTGCTCGGCAAGCTGCTGGAAAAGCACACGGCCCTCCCCGGCCTGCCCCTCAGCGGACTGGGAGAGCGAATGACCATCACCCCCTTCAAGACCGGCCATGGTCCCTCCGCCCCCGGATCGGTGGGGTATGTCCTGGAGGGGTCGGTATCCGGAAACCGGCGAAAACTGGTCTATACATCGGATTTCAAGGACCTGCCGGAAGAGCCTCCGCAACTCAACCGACCGGACGTGCTCGTGGCCCAGACCCACTGGTTCAACGAACCCGAGATCAACCGCCCCTCGCACATGAGCCTTCAGCGCCTCCTGTCCTACGTGGCCCGCTGGCAGCCGACCCGGGCCGTCTGCCTGGTCCACATCTCGGACAGCGACCTCTGCCCCGGCGAACCCGAAGGGGCCTATCTGAAAAAATCGCCGCCCCGGAATCCTTTGAGAGACCCGAAAACCGGGCGTCCCTTTCCCGTACCCCGTTGTCAGGCCGAGTGGCAGGCCGCGGCCGAAAGCGTATTCGCCGCTCACGGCCTGGACATGCCGGTCATCGTTCCCCGGGACGGACAAACCATTGAAATATGACCCGGATGCCGTACATCAAACCCAATCTGTAGCGTTTGGACCTTACACCGCCACAAAATATCGGGGCGGCCCGCCCTCGGGAACCGCCCTGCCACTAACTTATTGACTTTTCTTTGACTTTTTGTTAGCATAGTGGTTCGTTCCGCTTCGGGGTTCTGTTTCGGACCGTGAGGGGCCAAAGTATTTTATAAAAAATTTATGCGGGTCGAACGATCACACATCACGTCCAACCTGGTGAATCTGCTTGAAGCAGCCGGGCGATTGCACCGGCTGCTGGCCTCGATTCTCCAGGTCGCGCCCTGTCCGGAAATCGTCCCCCATGCCTTCGCCCCCCTGTCCCCGGCAACGGCGCGCCTGCTGGGCTCGACCAGTCTCCGGAAGCATCTTGGCGGCCACGGCGAGGAATCCCTTGAACCGTCTCCGTTGCCCATCGACCCGGAAACCATTGACTGGCTGTGCCGCATGGTGGACCGGCAACGGGCCCGCGCGGCCCGGGACCTGAAAGCGGCGGGCCTTGGGGCGGCCCAGGTCCGGGGACGAATCGAGCGCATCCAGAGCAAGCTTCGTGAAACCGAAATACGGATACTGGCCTCCCGGGAACGGTTGGAACGCCTCCGGTCCCGGTGCCTGCGTTTGAAAGCCGGGCACATCAGCCGCGTCGGGAACCGACGCAAGGGTCTGGACGGGCTGGAGCGGCGCATCTCCGTGTACCGCGGGCATCTGGATCAGGTCCGGACGGCCGGCCGTGGTGAACGAATCCGGTACAAGTCAGGAAAAGGCCAACGCTTGGACCCCATGGCCGTGACCCTGAGGCGGGCGGAACTGGCCGAACTGAGAACCCGTCTGGAAGCGGGCCGGGCCGAACTGGACCGGGAGCAGGCCGGGTTGGAAAAGGAGTCGGCCCGTCTGGAAAGACGAATGGCCGCCCACGAACGCCTTCGAGCCCAGTCGGTCATCCTTCGCCGTTACGAGGCAACCGCCCTCCAGCAGGAAGCCCTTGATCGCTCGGTTCTGGCGGCAGGGACCCGGCGTTGCCGGGAGCTTGACCAGGCCAGGCTGGACCTGGACCGGGCCCAGGCCTTGTGGCTGGAACTCAAGTCCGGAATTCGAGTCTGGTCCGAACTGTGCGTGCGATTGAAAGCCCTGGGACGGCGGGTGCCGAATCCGGACCGGACCGGGGCCCGCGACCGCTTCGACCGCATCGCCTCCGAATTGGGGAACCATCTTCAGGCCGGCGACGACCGGGTTCCCGGACTGGATGCCCTGCGCCGGGAAACCGCTGAACTCCTCCGCGTCCGGACCGGCCAAGAGTCCCGCCTCCGGGTCCTGATCGAGCAAGCGGAACAGGATGCGGCCGCGGTCTATACACCCTCTTATGATCCGCAATCGGCGCGCCCCATGGCCGATTACCTCGAAGCCTTCCGGACCCTGAAGGAAGAAG
>JAHJTB010000317.1 GCA_018830135.1 Pseudomonadota bacterium
GAGTGCTCCTTCATGGCCAAAAAAGGCTGTACGTTCAACGGCGGCGTCTGTCATCAGATCGCCGAACAGTGCCAGGGCTGTGACCGGGCCAAGACTTTTGCCGCGGGCACGTTCTGCGTCACCTTTCCCGATCCGGCCATCAAGTGGCGCCGCGGACCCTGCAACATGGCCTCCCACGTCAAGGCGGCCGCCCAGACCCAGACGGCCAAAATCAATCCGCTGAAAGCCTCCAAGCGAGCCAGCCGCTAGGTCTTTCGCTTGGAGGAGGGAACCCGGGAATCCCTCCGGCGCGGGCCTCTGGTTCCCCGACTTTCGCCTGAACATCGCCTGGCGGCCTTCCCGGCCGCCGGCCGGTGGGTAGGTGCGCCCTCGGGCCGTCAGACCTGATGGCGGGCGTTCCCCGCATAGCAGTTCCAGAAATCCCCGTTTTTTATGGCCCGGATAATGGCGTCCTTGTCGCGCCGGCAGTCCATCTCGATCCAGGCCCGCCCGCACATGTGCCTGGCATGGGAGTCGTCCGTGGCCACCTTGGGATACGGGATTTCCGGGACGTCGAACTCCCGGGTCCGGAAACCGTAGGTCGTCGCCTCCACGGCGTCGAGCGGGAGAATCCGGGCAATGGCCTCGAGACGCTGGACGACTTTTTCCAGGGGCAGGCCCGACTGGGAGGGATGGTTGAAAATATGGAGCACCTCCGCGTCCCCCTCGATCCGGTTGACATGGTGGTACCCCTTCTCGAATACGGTCATCTCCATGCCGGTGAAAACGATCAGGCGGGTGTCGATCTCGCTCAGCCGGTCGTAGCAGCCGGGCCGCAGCAAATAGTCGTGATCGGTCAGGGCGATGAAATCGAAACCCTGGCCTCCGTAAACCCGGCAGACCTCCTCGATGCTCAGTTCACCGTCCGAGCAGGTGGTATGCACGTGCAGGGCGCCCTTCAAATGCATCGGCTTGCGGCTCCAAAACGACTATAGGACCGGGGCCGCCGCCTTGTCAATACGACGCCGAACCCAAATGAATCGGGGCCGGTCAGCCGGACTTGGGCCGGGCGCCATCGAAAAAGATGGTCAGAATCGCCTGGGCCAGCCGCTGGCGCTGAGCCTGCCCCTTGAGGGGCTGGTTTTCCAGAACCATGGTCGACAGGAGGGAATCGACGGCCCCGAGGAAGACGTACGTCTGATATCGGGCCTTGATGTCCGGACGAATGCTGCCCTGGTCCTGGGCCTGCCGGATGACCTCCTCGACCTTGGACAGAAGCCGTTTGAAGCGGACCAGGCGATCCGGGGTCAGATTGCCGGTGGACCGGGAAAACTCGGTGATGGAAACGTGAACCAGGTCCGGGCGCTTTTCATACTGATCCAGGAAAAAGTCCGCCACGGCCCCCAGTTTTTCCTCGATGGTCTCGAACCGGTCCAGACCTCGGTCCAGCAGGATTTCCACCGCGCTGAACCACTCCTCGACCAGGGCGTCGAACAGTTCGGACTTGCTGCCGAAGTAATGATAGACCAGTCCGTAGGAGATGCCGGCCTCCCGGGCGATGTCGGCCATGCGGGCCTGGTGGAACCCCTTTTCCCGTATGACCCGGCAGGCGGCGTCGAAGATGGCGGCCTGTTTTTCCTGTCGGGCCTCGTGGTTTTCTTCTCGGGGCGTCATGCCTGTTTCATACCACCCGCCGATTGACTTGTCAATCGGGACCGGGACGCCCCGTCCGGCGACCGGGTTGTAACCTTGCAGTGAATCGGGGCAGTTGAGATTTTAGCCGCCCTCGTGTCCCTTGGCCGCAGGACCCCTCTGCCGCCGGGTCCCTCGGTAAATATGGAAAAGGCAGCCGGAGTCCTGAGGCCAAAGGTCGAGACAGGGCGGTCCCACGATGCCGCCAACCGCTGAAGAGTTGCACCGGGTTGAAAAATGCGGTTGATCCACACCGGTCCGCTCTAATACAATAACCGGACTGTCATGTCTTCGAGGTGCGATAATGAGCAGGAGACAATATCTGCTCAGCCTGGCGGTCCTGGCCCTTTCAGGCCTTTTGGGCGGCGGACTGTCGGGCTGGCTCTTTCAAACACCCGCCCAGGCCGGGAGTTCCAAATCCCTGACCGTTGAAGAACTGCGCCTTGTGGATGGCGAAGGGCGGGCCAAAGCCCTGCTTTCCCTGCTGCGAGGCAAACCGCGCCTGATCCTGATCGACCAGAAAGGGGAGTTCCGGGCCGAACTGGGACTCGAGGCGGACGGTTCCCCGGGGCTCTGGCTGCGAGACAGGGAAGGCCGCAACCGGGCCGTCCTGGCTCTGGCCGAGGAAGGGCAGCCCGCTCTGACTTGCTCGGACCCGGAAAAACGGCCCCGCCTGAGCCTGGGGCTGTCCGGACCGGGAGCCCCGTCCCTGATGATGCGGGATGAAGCCGGGCAGGGGCGTCTGGCTCTGTGGCAGGAAAAAGAGGAACTGGGGCTGGCCCTGGCCGACCGGGCCGGCCGGCCCCGGGCGGGTCTGGTGGTCAAAGGAGACGACCAGGCCCAACTGGTCTTTCACGACCAGTCCATGAACATGGTCTGGCGGGCGCCGCCGGAACGCTGAGTCCGGTCAGGCGGAACGCGGAAACAGTCCCCGTTCCTCCAACAGGGCCAGATGGTTGGTCGGGCCGTGACCCTGTCCCAGCGGACGGGCCGTCCGGATGGCCGCGGTAATGAACGCCTTGGCCCGGGACACCGCCTCGGGCAGGGCCAGCCCCATGGCCAGGTGGGAGGCGATGGCCGCCGAATAGGTGCAGCCCGAGCCGTGAGTGTGGGGCGTATCGAATCGGGGAGCCGAGTATTCCCTCAACTCCCGGCCGTCATACAGCACGTCCAGGGCCGGCCCTTCGATATGGCCGCCCTTGATCAGGACCGCCCGGGGTCCGAGGTCGTAAAGGTCCCGCGCCGCCTGGCCCAGGTCCCGGGCCGACCTGATTTCCCGGCCCAGCAGGACCTCCGCTTCGGGCCGGTTGGGCGTGATGACCGCGGCCAGGGGAATCAGTTCCCGGATCAGCGCCTCGCGGGTGTCCGACGTGACCAGCGCATCGCCGCTCTGGGCCACCATGACCGGGTCCACCACCAGGTTGGGCACCTGGTAGGCCTTCAGCTTCGAGGCCACCAGGGCGACCACGCCGGGGTTGGCCAGCATGCCGGTCTTGGCCGCGTCGGCGCCGATGTCCGACAGAACGGAATCGAACTGCAGGGCGATGAACTCCAGGGGCGGTTCGTGGATGCCCTGAACGCCCCGGGTGTTTTGAGCGGTCAGGGCCGTTATCACGGACAGGCCGTAACACCCCAGGACGGTGGCCGTTTTGAGATCGGCCTGGATGCCCGCGCCGCCGCCGGAATCCGAGCCTGCAATGGTAAGCATTCGGGGCATGTTCTCGTGCTTCCTTTCCAGGTCGGAGGCTCCTTGGCGGGCAGCCCGACCGAAAGATTGCCAAACCTGATTGTAAAAGTTCGATTTATTTGCTATTCATTATGTTCACGTCCCGTCGGCGGCACGGGGCCCAGGGCCGGTCGGTCCGCCAAACGGCATCGGCGCCCGTCTTGGGGACGCGTGAAGCAAAATAGCAATACGCCCCGGACCTGTCAACGCCCTGACGGCCCTCCGGGGAAAGCGCAACAGGGGTTGACCCCAGGCTGGTTCCATGTCTTGGTCGATTAGAAAACTGTTTACCCTCAGTCCGCTCCTGCTCTCCGTCATTCTGACCGGATTCGTCTGCCTCGTTTACATTATCGGCCCCTCGTTTCTGGAGATCGTGGAACTCAAGGCCCTGGACCTTCGCTTCCTGATTCGAGGCCCCCTTCAGCCCGGGCCCGAAGTGGTCATCGCCGCCATCGACGAAAAAAGCGTCGATGAGATCGGACGCTGGCCCTGGCCCCGCTCCCGGATCGCCGAGATGATCGAGGCCATGTCATCGGCCGGGGCCAAAGTCATAGCCTTTGACGTCGGTTTTTTCGA
>JAHJTB010000318.1 GCA_018830135.1 Pseudomonadota bacterium
GACCCAGGCCCAGATCGAGGCCTCGGACGTGCAGATCATCGTCGCCGGCAGCCGGGAGGCCGTGGTCATGGTCGAAGGCGGCTCTATCGAGGCGCAGGAGGAAGACCTGCTCGAAGCCATCTTCCTGGCCCACCGGGAAATCCAGCCGATTCTGGACATGCAGGACGAACTTCAGTCCGCCATGGGCAAGCCCAAACGGCTGCCGCCCCAGGTCGAACGCAACGAAGAATTCGTCAAAATGGCCAAGGAACGGTACGCCGAAACGGCCCGGCAAGCCCTGGTCATTCCGGGCAAGCTCGAACGCCATCGGGAGTACGACGCCCTCCGCGACAAGGCCGTCACCGAACTGGGAGCCGAATATCCGGATGAACCCGCCTCCCTGGTCCATGAGGCCTTCCACGAGTTGGAACGGGATATCCTGCGGGGCATGATTCTCGGCGAAAAAAGGCGTCTGGACGGCCGCCGTTTCGACGAGGTCCGCCCGATCACCTGCCAGGTCGGCATCCTGCCCCGGGCCCACGGATCGGCCCTGTTCACCCGGGGCGAAACCCAGGCCCTGGGAATCAGCACCCTGGGCACCGCGTACGACGACCAGCGTCTGGACGCCGTGATCGGCGATTCCACCAAACGCTTCATGCTCCACTACAACTTCCCGCCCTTCTGCGTCGGCGAGGCCAAAATGCTCCGGGCGCCCAACCGCCGCGAGATCGGCCACGGGGCTCTGGCGGAACGGACCCTGCGGGCCGTCATTCCCAGCGAAGCGGACTTCCCCTACACCCTCCGGGTCGTCTCCGAAGTCCTCGAGTCCAACGGCTCCTCGTCCATGGCCACGGTCTGCGCCGGAACCCTCTCTCTCATGGACGCGGGCGTGCCCATCATACGGCCCGTGGCCGGCGTGGCCATGGGGCTGGTCCTCGAAGGAGACCAGGTCGCCGTCCTGACCGATATCATCGGCGACGAGGACCATCTGGGCGACATGGACTTCAAGATCACCGGCTCCAGGCAAGGCGTGACCGCCGTCCAGATGGATATCAAGATCAAAGGCGTCACCCGGGAGATCATGAGCCGGGCCCTGAGTCAGGCCCGGGAGGCCAGACTGCATATCCTGGACAAGATGGCCGAAACCATCGACCAGCCCAGGACCCAAATCTCCGTGTACGCGCCTCAGGTCACGACCATCGAGATCAATCCGGAGAAGATCAAGGACGTCATCGGACCGGGCGGGCGGATCATCAAGGGCATTCAGGCCGATACCGACTGCCGCATCGAGATCGAGGACTCGGGCAAGGTGTCCATATACTCGCCCAACGCCGAAAAGGCCGAGGCCGCGATCAAGGAAATCAAGCGCGTCACTCAGGAAGCGGAAGTGGATCAGGTCTACCTGGGCCGGGTGGTCAAGATCATGGATTTCGGCGCCTTTGTCGAGATTCTGCCCGGAACCGACGGTCTGGTGCACATCTCCCAGCTGTCTCACGAACGCGTTCAACGCGTCAGCGACGTGGTCAGTGAAGGGGATGAAATCCTGGTCAAAGTCCTGGGCATCGACAAACAGGGCAAAATCCGGTTGTCGCGAAAGGCCGTCCTGGAAGCCTCCGATGACCAGGGCGCCGAACGAAACTGAAACAGGCTCCGGCCCCGAGGCCAGGCTTCGGGGCCGGGAAAGGGTGGGACGGTGTATAAAAAAACCGACCTCGGCAATGGCTTGCGAATCATCACGGAACGGATTCCCCACTTCAAGTCCGTTTCGATCGGTATCTGGGTCAATGTAGGGTCCAGGGATGAAGCAGACCGGGAAGCAGGCATCTCCCACCTGATCGAGCACATGATCTTCAAGGGCACCCCGAATCGGGACGCCCTGCAGATCGCCAAGGAAGTCGATCAGGTCGGGGGCATGTCCAACGCCTTCACCAGCAAGGAATTCACCTGCTTTCACGCCAAGGTCATGTCCGACCACCTGCCGCTGGTGGCCGACCTGCTGACCGATATCTTCTTGAACTCGCTCTTCGACCCCGAAGACCTGGAACGGGAGCGGCAGGTCATCCTCCAGGAAATACGCATGGTCGAGGATACGCCCGACGAACTGGTCCACGTCTTTTTCTGCCAGAACCTCTGGCCCGAGTCACCCCTCGGCCGCCCGGTCATGGGCAGCGTCGAAACCGTGTCCGGCATCAGCCCCCGGGACATCAGCGACTATCTGTCCGGGACCTATGCCCCCCCCAAGATCGTCATCGCCGGGGCCGGGGACCTGGAACACGACGCCTTTGTCGACCTGATGCGGCCCGCCTTTGAAAACCTGTCCCAAGGTCCGGGCCGGCCTCGAGAGGCTCCGCCCCGATCCAGTCCCGGTATCCGCCTCTACAAAAAACCCCTCGAGCAGTTGCACCTCTGTCTGGGAACCATGTTTCCCAGCGTTCTGGATGACAAGCGGTTCGCCGCGGCCATACTCAACATCATCCTGGGCGGAAACATGAGTTCGAGGCTGTTTCAGGAGATTCGGGAGAAGAGGGGACTGGCCTACTCGGTTTACTCCTACCTCTCCGCCTACCTGGACACCGGACTCCTGGGCGTCTACGCCGGGGTGGACCCGGCCCAGACGCTGGAAACCATCCGGCTGATCCTGGCCGAACTGGACAAGCTCCGCCGGGGACTGCTGGACGAAGCCGAAGTCGATGCGGCCCGGGAGCACCTCAGGGGCAACATCATCCTCGGCTCGGAAAGCACCGACAACCGCATGACCCGCCTGGCCAAGAACGAGATCACCTACCAGCGCTACGTGGATTTCGACGAGATTCTCGACGCCGTGGCCAAGGTCGGCGTGGACGAAGTGGTCTCGCTGGCCGGGGAATACCTCCAGCCCGACAAACTGGCCCTGACCGTTGTGGGGCCGATCGAGGACGACGACCTGCCTTCCGACCTGCTCCTGGGTTGAAGGAACCCCTCTTGGAAGGGATCAAAGTCAGGATCAAACGGCTTCGTCCGGACCAGGACCGCGACCTGCCCCTGCCCGAATACATGACGCCCAATTCATCGGGCATGGATTTGCGGGCCGCCGTGTCCGAACCCGTGATCGTGGAAACCGGCCGGATCGCCCTCGTGCCCACCGGCCTGGCCATCGGCCTGCCCCCCGGCTTCGAAGCCCAGATACGGCCCCGCTCCGGTCTGGCCCTGAAACAGGGCCTGACCCTCATCAACTCGCCCGGAACCATCGACGCCGACTATCGAGGCGAAATCGGCCTGGCCGTCGTCAACCTCGGACCGGAACCGGTCCGGATCGAACGGGGGGACCGCATCGCCCAGATGATCGTAACACGGGTCTGGCGGGCCGAAATGGAACTGGTGGCCGAACTGGATGAAACCCGGCGGGGCGCCGGCGGATTCGGGCACACCGGCCGAGCGGAAGGCAAAACCACGGAGTGAAGCGGGACCTGGGCCGCAGGGGGTTATAGATCGTCGCTCTTGGCGTGCTTGTCCAGCGTTTTCGGGTCGTAGCCCGCCTTCTTGTAATTGTCCAGGGCCCTTGTCTTCAGGGACGAGTCTTTGGTCTTGGACGCCTCCTTGTCCGACAGCTCGGCCGCGTGACTCCACATGCCTTCGCTTTCAAAGTTACGAATGCGGCGCATCGTGTTGCTGTATTCGTCCGGCGTTTCCATGACCGCCGCCCGGCACCAGGAAATGATCCGTTTGACCGGTTGGCCGCAGTCCGGGCAGGTCCGGACCGGCTTGTCCCTGAGATTTTGAATGACCTCGAAGGGCCGCCGGCATTTCGGGCAGGCCTGATCCGGACTCGCGGCTTCGTATTCGTATATGGGCATGACCGGTAACTCGGGACCTCCTGAAATCCTGGAACGTGGAGCGGATGAGCGGGGGTGGGGCAACCGACCCCGTTCCCCGGCCCGCCCGAAAGCATGGCCCGGTTGGGGGCCGGATTGCCATCCTCTCAGAATTCCTGATTAAAGTCAATTATTTTAGACGACAGGACCGTAACCCTTTCAATGAATCGGGGCATATCATTTTTCAGCCGCCCGCGGGGCCTTTGGCCGAAGGACGGCTCCGAGGCCCGGTCCCGATGACACGGGTACCGGCAGGCCCCCACGGGCCGGGGGCCCCGAAAAGGCGGCGCCCGAACGCCGTCGGCCCGACATTAAGTGTTGACTGGCCGGAAAGGTCTGATATCCTTATAAACAAGGATGGAGCCGTGGGCCGCTTACAGCGGCGGTCCCGCCAACCGACGCTTACCCAAATCAATTCAAAGAGGGAGATGGCAGGCATGGAAGATACGCCCAAGTGGTACGACGCTCATCTGACTGAATTCAGGAAGGCGGCCTTCATCAACAGCCGGGAACAATACGATCGGCTCTATCGCAGATCGCTGGACGAACCGGAGGCCTTCTGGGCCGAGCAGGCCGAACAATATCTGACCTGGGAGCGAAAATGGGATTTCGTCCACCGCTTCGATCCGGACGAGGCCCGAATCGAGTGGTTCGGAGGGGGCCTCATCAACGCCAGCTTCAACTGCCTGGACCGGCATCTGCCGGCCTTGAAGAACAAGGTCGCCTTTTACTGGGAGGGAGACGATCCCGGTGAAACGACGGTCGTGACCTTTCTCGACCTGTACCGCCGGGTCAACCGCCTGGCCGCGGTCTTGAAGAAAAAGGGCGTCGGCAAGGGCGATCGGGTCGTCATCTATCTGCCCATGATCGTCGAGCTGCCGGTGGCCCTCCTGGCCTGCGCCCGTATCGGCGCCGTGCACAGCGTGGTTTTCGGCGGGTTTTCCTCCGAGGCCCTGGCCAGTCGCATCCAGGACTCCGAAGCCAGGCTGGTCATCACCTCGGACGGAGGGTACCGCTCGGGCAAGCCGGTCCCTCTGAAAAAGAACGTGGACGAGGCCGTCAAACAGTGTCCCAGCGTGGAAACGGTTCTCGTTTTCGACCGCTGCGGCCTGAACCCGGCGCTCGATCCCGCCAGGGACCTCTGGTGGCACCAGGCCATGGCCGATCCGGACCTCCCGGAATACGTCGCTCCCGAGCCCATGGACGCCGAAGACCCCCTCTTCATCCTCTACACCAGCGGCAGCACGGGCAAACCCAAGGGCATCGTCCACACCCACGGCGGATACCTGCTTTTCGCGGCCATGACCACCCGCCTGACCTTCGACCTCAAGGACGACGAGACCTTCTGGTGCACGGCCGACATCGGCTGGGTCACCGGCCACACCTACGCCGTTTACGGCCCCCTGGCCAACGGCCTGACCGGCGTCCTCTTCGAGGGCGTGCCTTCCTATCCGGCCTTCGACCGCTATTGGGCCATTGTCGACCGCTACCAGGTCGACAAGTTCTACACCGCCCCCACCGTGATCCGCTCCCTGGCCAAGGAAGGCGCGGAACACGTGGAAAAGCACGATATCACATCCCTCAAGCTGCTGGGCAGCGTGGGCGAGCCGATCAATCCCGAGGCCTGGCGCTGGTATTACCATCACGTGGGCCGGGACTGGGCCCCGATCATGGACACCTGGTGGCAGACCGAGACCGGCGGCCACATGATCACGCCGCTGCCCGGCGTGTCCCCCATCAAGCCCGGCTCCTGCGCCTTCCCCTTTTTCGGGGTCGAACCGGTCATCGTGGACCCGGAGACGAGCCGGGAGGTCCAGTATCCCGACCAGGAGGGCGCGCTTTTCATCAAGCGGCCCTGGCCCGGGATCGGCCGTACGGTCTACAAAAACCACGAACGCTACAAGGAGACCTATTTCTCCCGGGTGCCGGGCTGGTACTTCACCGGTGACGGGGCCAAGCAGGACGAGGATGGCTACTACTGGATCATCGGCCGCATCGACGACGTGATCAACGTCTCCGGGCATCGGCTGGGCACGGCCGAGATCGAGTCCGCCCTGGTGCTTCACGACGACGTGGCCGAAGCCGCGGTGGTCGGCGTGCCGCATCCGCTCAAAGGGCAGGGCATATACGCCTTCGTCACCCTGAACACCGGGACGACTCCATCCGAGGACCTGAAAAAGGCCCTGGTCGCCTTGGTCCGATCCGAAATCGGTCCCATCGCCACCATCGACGTGCTCCAATGGGCCGACGCCCTGCCCAAGACCCGGAGCGGCAAGATCCTCCGCCGTCTCCTTCAGAAAATCGCCGCCGGTCAGACCGGCGATTTCGGCGACATCTCCACCATTGCCGACCCGAACGTTATCGACGGCCTGATCCGGGACCGGATCGGGGTCCAAACCAAGTAGTTCCTTCCGGACCGAGGCGGCGGCCTTGCGCCGCCGCCCGGTTCGCCCAAGACCGTTCCCGGCCCGCGCCCCGCCTTGATATCCGCCGGACTCGACCGACGAATGCCCCTTGACCGGACTCGGTAATTCAGGCTACATTGCTTCTTGTCGCCTTTGGCCCGGATTTCTCACCGGGTTCCGTAGCGAGGTCGAGAAATCATTAGCGAAACGCGAAGTTGGA
>JAHJTB010000319.1 GCA_018830135.1 Pseudomonadota bacterium
CGTTTCCACCGAAGCCGGCATCCTCGATCTGGTCGCGGCCCTCAAGGAACGTGAGAACGCCCTGCATATCCTGGTCAACAACGCCGGCAAGGCCTGGGGGGCCACCCTGGAGACTTATCCCGAAGAGCAGTTCGACCAGGTCATGGCCCTCAACGTCAAATCCGCCTTCCTCCTGACCCGCCACCTTCTCGGACTGCTCGAAGCCGGGGCCAGTTTCGAAGACCCGGCCCGGATCGTCAATACCGGTTCCATCGCCGGCATTCTCACCGGCAGCGCGGTCACGGTGTACGCCTACGGCGTGAGCAAGGCCGCCATCCACCAACTGACCCGGCTCCTGGCCGACGAACTCGCCGGCCGCCATATCACGGTCAACGCCATCGCCCCGGGACGTTTCCCCAGCCGCATGACCGCCTACATCATCGAGGACAAGGAACGCTACGAGATGGAAAAGCGGGCCATCCCCCTGGGCCGCTACGGCCGCGAGGAGGACGTCCAGGGTCTTTCCATCTGCCTCTGTTCCAAGGCCGGCAGCTACATGACCGGCAACATCATCCCCCTCGACGGAGGCGCCCTGATCAAGGGCCTCAACCTGGACTGACGCCGCCGGGTTCCGGCCTTCACCCGGAACCATATTTCAGACATCCATTTATTTGACCTATTAATCTTGACCTGCTATCCTTACCCACAACCCAGGAGGCATGCATTATGGCCATTGCGCGCAGCGAGGTGGTCGCCCAAGGCGTAGAGGCCTATTATCATTGCATTTCCAGGTGCGTGCGCCAATCCTTTCTCTGCGGCGTCGATACGCACACCGGCCGCTCCTTCGAGCACCGGAAGGCCTGGATTCAGGCCCGGTTGAAGGACATTGGGGCCGCCTTCGGCATCGATGTCGTCACGTACGCGGTCATGTCCAACCATCTGCATGTGGTGCTCCGCACCCGGCCGGACCGGGTCGACGGTTGGTCGGCCGAGGAAACGGCCGAGCGCTGGCTGACGCTGTTCCCCATGGAGCGGGACGAGGCCGGCCGGGCCAAGGCCCCGAGCCGGTCGGCCATCGATGCCTTGGCCCGTCAGGACGGACGGCTGATAGAAATTCGGTCCCGCCTGGGCAGCGTGAGTTGGTTCATGCGGTGCTTGAACGAGTACGTGGCCAGAATGGCCAACCGGGAGGAGGGCTGCAAGGGGCGGTTCTGGGAGGGGCGGTTCAAATGCCAGGCTTTGCTCGACGATGCCGCCCTTCTGGCCTGCATGACCTATGTGGACCTGAACCCGATCCGGGCCGGTGTGGCCGATACGCCCGAGCGGAGTGAATATACGGGCATTTTCGATCGAATCCAGGCCCGGACCTCCGGGGCGGAGGAGACCTGGATCTGCCCGCTTGGCGGTGAAGCCCATGGGGACCCCCGGGGCGTGCTGCCTTTTACTCTGGACGAGTATTTGTCCCTGACGGACTGGACCGGCCGGGAAATCCGCTTGGGCAAGCGGGGCGTGATTCCGGCGCATCTGTCTGATATACTGGACCGCATCCCGCTCAATCAGGCCCGTTGGCTGGACACGGTTCAGGGGTATGGCGGTCTGTTTCACCGGGTGGTCGGGCGAATGGGAGCCATGATGGACGCGGCCAGGCTCTTGGGTAAAAACTGGCTGGGCGGCATAAGGGCCGGCCAGGCGGCTTTTTCGACCGGCTGACTCTCGGAAACCGGCCTTTCAATGCTTTAGCCCGGATTTCTCGCCAGCTTCCTGCTACGGCCGGGAAATCCTTGCTGCAACGCTCGTTTCGAAGATTTAGGTCCTCAACATATCGCCCTGATATGCCTGCGGCCAAAATCACCTCCAACTTCGCGTTTCGCTAATGATTTCCCGGCCTCGCTACGGAACCCGGTCAGAAATCCGGGTTAATTCCGTCAGCAAGGGGTTACCTTTGCCCCATCTGCCCTGAATTCGAAATAGGCTGGCTCTCAAACATTACGTCCTCATGCATTCAGAGAATTATTAAGAGCATTCTTGATTGAAAAGGAGGTCCCAAAAGGGTTTCGATTCTTATATTTTTTTGGATGTCTTAATTTATGTTAATTTATGAATTCAATTCTGGGAAATATTCCGCGCGGCCGTTAACCCCGGATTTTGCGGATGACTTCAAGGGCAGGCAGGGTTACCTCGATGGGCCCGGGCGGGGCCCGCGCTGCATTTTGGAGCGGACTTCCAGGGCCTCCTGGAATTCAGGGTCCAGCCTGATGGCCTGGCCCAGGCATTTATCGGCCTCGGACTTTTTGCCCGCGCCCACGTAAGCCAGGGCCAGGTTGTAGTGCAGGTATTTTTCGTCCGGGTCGATCTCGAGGGCCTTTTGGTAGTAGCCGATGGCTTCCTCGAACTTTTTCTGCTGGCGGCAGGCGATGCCCAGGCGGTTGTATTTGAAGACGTCGTAGGGGTCGGATTCGATGGAGGCCTTGAACATGACTTCCGCGTCCTGGTGCAGACCCTGTTTCATGTAGGCCTCGCCGATGGCGGTCTGACGTTCCCCGTTGCCCGGGTCGAGCTTGAGGGCCTGTCCGAAGGATTCCCGGGCCTCGTTGGCATGGCCGGCCATCAGGTGGAGCATCCCGAGGCGGGTCAGCCGGTCCGGATTGCGGGAACTGAGTTCGCAGGCCTTTTTCAGGACCATGAGGGCCTCGTCGGCCTTGCCCCGCTTTTCGAATACCTCGGACAGCTTTTCCATGGCCTTGATGTACTTGGGGCCGGCGGACCAGGACTGGGCGTAGCTCCTTTCCGCCAGGTCCAGGCGTCCCTGGGCCTCGAAAAGCTGGCCTCGGGCGAAATGCACCCTGGGGTTGTTCGGGCTGATCCGGGCCGCCTTGTCGATTTCTTCGTGGGCCCGGCCGAAGCTCCGGCCCTTGATGCAGATTTCGGCCACCTGGAGCTGGGACTCCAGAGGGGAGGGCATGAATTTTGCCGTCAGGATTTCGATGACCTTTTCCTTCAGGGTCTCCATCTTGAAGGGTTTGATGATATACCCGTCCACGTCCGCTTCGATGACCTCCGCCACCATCTCCTCCTCGACCGAGGCCGTGACCATAATGAAGGGCAGGGTCCTGAAGTTGTCGTCTTCCCGCAGGGAGCGCAATAGGTCGACGCCGGTCAGGTGAGGCATGTGCCAGTCGGAAAAGACGAAGTCGAACGTTTCGCCGCGGATTCGCTTGAGGGCCTCTCGGCCGTCGCTGGCTTCGCGGATGTTGGTAAAGCCCAGGGCCCGGAGCATGTTTCGGATCGTCCGACGCATGGGGGCCTTGTCGTCCACAACGAGGACCCGAAACTTGTCCGGGTTTTTGACCAGATCGTGCAGTTCGGTCATAAAGCCTTCTCGACCGCCGACCGATCATTCAGAGGCGGGAAGGAAAACGGCGATGTCAATGAGCGCCCCTTACCGGGCGTTCATGTCCCCGGTTGATATCGAGGAATCGGAATGGTTTACCCCTGGCGCGTCGGCCGGTCCGGCCGGAAGTCCGTGACGGAAAAGTGAGGGATGAAGATCGTCGGGACCGGCTTTCCCGGAGTGTCCCGACCGCCGGCGCACTAGCCGCATTATAAAAGCCGGAGCCCCGGCTGTCAAATCGAACGTGCACGGCGGACCGGGGGGCGGAGCGCCCCCCGGTCGAAAGCAGTCGGGGAAGGATCAGCGGGTCAGGAGATAGCGGCCGATGGTCATGATCTCGGCCTCCTTGGTCCCTTCGTACAGCTCGAGAATCTTGGCGTCGCGGTAGAACTTCTGGACCGGGTACTCGTCGATGTATCCGTACCCGCCGTGGAGTTCCACGGCCAGGTTGGCGCAGAAGACCGCGGTCTGGCCGGACAGGTACTTGGCCATGGCCGCCAGGGTGTAGTCCGGCCGGTCCTCGTCGATCAAAAGGGCCGCCTTGTAGACCAAGCCGCGCAGGGCCTCGATGCGGATGGCCATTTCGGTCAGCTTGGCCAGGGTGATCTGGAAGCTGCCCAAAGGCGCGCCAAATACCTGGCGCTCCTTGGCGTAGCGGACGCTGTGGTCCAGGCAGCCCTGGGACAGGCCCAGGCCCTGGGCCGCGACCATGGGCCGGGTGGTGTCGAAAAAGTGCATCAACTGGTAGAAGCCCTTGGTTTCGGCGCCGAGCAGGTTGGTCTGGGGTACCCGGACTTCCTCGAAGGAGACTTCGGCCGTATCGCTGGAACGGATGCCCATTTTGCCGTGAATCTTGGTCCGGGTGATGCCGGGCGTGTTCGCGGGCACGATGATCTGGCTGAAACGGTTGTGCCGCTTTTCATCGGGGTGGGTGATGGTCTGAACGACGTAGAAGTCGCAGACCGAACCGTTGGTGATGAACATCTTGTTGCCGGTGATGACGTAGTCGTCCCCGTCCTTGACGGCCCGGGTCCGGTACCCGGCCACGTCCGTGCCCGCGTCCGGTTCGGTGTACGCACCGGCGCTGATCATTTTGCCCTCGCAGACCGGCGTGATCCACTGCCGCTTCTGCTCTTCCGTCCCGTAGAAATAGATGGCTTCGCAGCCGAAGGTCGCGGCCCCGATGTTCAGGCCGATGCCCATGTCCACCCGGGAAAGCTGTTCGGTGATGATGCAGTTGCCCAGCATGCCCGCCCCGGCCCCGCCGTACTCTTCCGGAACCCAGGGCCCGACCAGGCCGTTCTCGGCCGCCTTCTTGACGATCTCCGGCGTATACTTCTCTTCCCGGTCGCACTCCTGGGACATAGGGCCCAGCTCGTTGACGGCGAATTTGTATGCCATGTCCTTGAGCATATTTAGTTCTTCAGGCAGTTCAAAGTCCATTTTCCATCTCCTTTGACTTGATTGTGATTCCTGCTATACCCGAAGGGCCCGACAGCCCGTCCCCCCGGACAAACGGCCGATTCGGACAGAATGTCTCACACCCGACCGGCCGGGTCAACCCCCCAATCGGGGGATTCTCCCAGCCCCTGCATGATGAACCGGATCAGGGCCTCGAGCAGGTTGTCCGGTTGGTGTCGGGGTAAAATATTCCAGCCCCGCAAGGGCGTGACCGCCAGGCACAGCACGATCAGGTTGGCCGAAATGTCGGGATCGGGACAGTGGAAGACGCCCTGGTCCACACCCCGCCGAATGATGGTTTCAAAGGCGGCCACGAACTCGGCCTCCTTGTGCAGAAGCCGGCCTCTGGCCTTTTTGTCCAATGACTTGGTCTCGGTGTACATGAACAAAATCTCATCCTTGATCCGGCTGCTCACCTTGAAGACGTTGCGCATCACCCGGACGAGGTGTTCCCGGGCGTCACCGCCCGCTTCGTCTTCCGGACCGAAGCTCTCGAGGAGCTGATCGAGAATGTTGCTGTGGACCCGGTAGAGGATGTCTTCCTTTTTCTTGAAGTAATTGTAAATATTGCCCAGGCCGATGTCGCTGGCCCGGGCGATCTCGCGCATGCTCGTGCCGTGGAAGCCCTTTTCCCGGAAAAGCCGAAGGGCGCCCTGGCAGATCTGCCGCCGGCGTTCGTGCCGGCGGCTTTGATTCCGGTCTTCCCGATTCATGCCCGGATCGGGTCCGCCCCGGTCACCGTCCGGCCCAGGGTCAGGAACTCCCGGCCCGGCTCGAAGTCCTCGAAATAAAGTCCCAACGCATGCGACATCGCCCGCCCCCCGGCCCGGCCGTCTCTCAGACCCGAAGGCCCATTTCGGCCAGAATCACGTTCTTCTGAATCTCCGAGGTCCCGCCGCCGATGGAATAGAGCCGCACGTCCCGGTAGAGCCGCTCGACCAGAAACTCGCGCATGTACCCGTACCCGCCGTGAATCTGGACCGCCCGGTCGCAGACCCGCTTGGCCAACTCGGAACAGTAATACTTGGCCATGGAGACTTCCTTGTTGCACCGCTGGCCGGCGTCGTACATGGAGGCCGCGTGATAGGCCAGCCGCTTGCCCGCCTCGATCTCCGTGGCCATGTCCGCGATCATGTGGTTGAGGACCTGGAAGCTCATGAGCGGCTTGCCGAACTGGGTCCGTTCCGTGGCGTACCGGATGGACTCCTCCATGGCCAGGGTCGCGCCCATGTAGGACAGGGCCGCGCCGGACAGACGCTCCATCTCCAACCCGCCCATCAGGGCGTAAAAGCCCTTGTTTTCCTCGCCGACCAGGTTCTCCCTGGGCACCATGCAGTCCTCGAATATCAGTTCGGCCGTGTCCGAAGAGTGGTTGCCCATCTTGTTCAGCTTGCGGCCCACGGAAAAACCGGGCGTGTCGGTCTCGATGAGCAGCAGGCTGACCCCCTTGCTGCCCGGGCCGCCGGTGCGGACCACGCAGTTGATCACGTCGGCCTGAGTGCCGTTGGTGATGAACATCTTGGCCCCGTTGACCCGGTAGAAGTCCCCCTCGGCCACGGCCCGCGTCTTGATCGAGGCCGCGTCCGAACCGTAGTCCGGCTCGGTGATGCCGATGGAAAACAGCTTCTCCCCCCGGATGGCCCCGGTCAGGAACTTCTGCTTGAGTTCGTGGCTGCCGGCGTGGGCCAGGGACGGGGTGGCCATGTCCGTCTGGACCATGACGCTCATGACGAAACCCAGGCCGCCGCAGCGGGACAGTTCCTCCCAAAACACGATCGAGGTCTTGATGTCCGCGTTCGCACCGCCGTACTCCTCCGGGTACTTCAAGCCCAGAAGGTCGAGTTCGCCCAGGCGGTTGAAAATAGCCCGGTCGTAACAGCCCTTTTCCTCCCACTCGTCGATCCGGGGCGTGATCTCCTTCTGGACGAAGCGGCGGACGCTTTCGCGGAACATATCGTGCTCTTCATTGAAAAAGTAGTCCTTGGCCATTTGACGGATTTCCTTTCTGGAATGTTGAATTCAATATGAACGGTTGTACGTTCCTAACATGCCCCCAGGCCCCGGGTCAAGCCGGAAAACCGCCCGCCCCAACCGGACGGAACCGGACACCGGCCGGGTTGTGAACAAGGGTTTGTTCATATCATGTTCATAACTTTTCAAGCAAATATAAGCAGTTGAATTCGTTTTCGTCAAATTCACCGCCTCGGCTTCTTCCGGCCGGGGTGATCCCGTCAGGCCGTCCGCTTGACAGTCCGGATGTTCTGGCTTAGTCTCGGGACCCATCGGAGAGAGGTCCATGGAAACCGGACATCGAATTCATTTCAAGAACGCCGCCCATATGACCGACATCGATGACGCCGGGGTGGAACTGGTTGTCACCTCACCGCCCTATCCCATGATCGAAATGTGGGACCCGGTCTTTACCAGGCAAAACCCGAGGATCGAACAGCCGCTCTTAAAAGGGGACGGAAGAAAAGCTTTTGAGCTGATGCATTCCATGCTCGATCAGGTCTGGAAGGAAACCGCCCGGGTCTTGAAATCCGGCGGGTTCGCCTGCATCAACATCGGCGACGCGACAAGGACCCTGGACGGCGAATTCGCCCTGTACCCGAATCACAGCCGAATATTGCACTTTTTTTTGAACGCGGGCTTTACGGTCCTGCCCTCGATCATCTGGAGAAAGCAGACCAACTCGCCCAACAAGTTCATGGGCTCGGGCATGCTCCCTGCCGGCGCCTATGTCACCCTGGAACACGAGTATATTCTCATAATGAGAAAAGGGCCAAGAAGAAGGATCGAGGACGACGAGGAAAAGCAAAGGCGGCGGAAAAGTTCCATTTTTTGGGAGGAACGAAACAACTGGTACTCGGACGTCTGGTTCGACGTCAAGGGGGCGTCCCAGGTCCTCAACGATCGTGAAACCCGGTCGAGAAGCGCGGCCTATCCCTTTGAAATCGCCTATCGCCTCATCAGCATGTATTCCCTGAAAGGCGACACGGTCCTCGACCCGTTTCTGGGCACCGGCACGACCACGGCGGCGGCCATCGCTTCCGGAAGGCACAGCATCGGCTATGAAATCGATGACACACTGACCGAAAGCATCCTGAACTCGATGAATGATATCGCGGAAAAATCGAACCGGTACATGAAAATACGAATCGAGAATCATGTCGCTTTTGTCAAGGAACGGCTCGATGCGGGAAAACCCATAAAGCATTTCAACAGCCGCCATAACTTTCCCGTGGTCACGGCCCAGGAAAAGGACATCCTGATCGGTCAAGTCGCGTCGTTTCAGATCGTGGACAGCGGCCACTTCCAGGCCACATATTCAGATGGACCCATCATGACGGAATCGACATGGGAAACCGGGGATTCGGGCGACGATCCTGAACGGATATCCCACGGCACAAACGAAACATCCAGGGAAAAAACAAAAAAAACGGGCTCCGACTCGGGCCAGTTCAGTCTGTTCAATTAGCATACGAGAAAACCAGGACCGCCTATTTCTCGGTTTTCCATTGATAGACGCTTGTCATGGACGTCCCTGGTTTTCGTCCCGATGATTCACGATTTGTGCGAGGCCGTGACAAACCGAAATCCCCCGGTGATCCGGCCGATCAGCGACCCGTTATCCCTTTTCAGAAAGGCTTGTTCGATCTCCTGATTGTCAAGATGGGAGAGAGGCTTCAATCCTCTTTGTTCCAGAAACGATTCGATTTGACCTTCATCGACCGAAAATCTGAAACTCTCGTTTTCACGATGTTTTTTCCAGGTTTCAGCGAACTCTTTTGCCCCATGGTAATTATCGATATTGGCTTCGGTAATGGTGATCGTGTAGTCGAAGGCGATGACGCTTTCATTATGTGAATAATGAGTTACAAACGCCAGCGTGGAATCGACCGATTTCGGATCGAGATAGTAGCTGACCCCTTCCCATATAAAAACAGTTTTTAGATTCTTGTCGTATCCCGCCTTTTCCAGAACGGACTCGAAGGAATCCCGGTTGAAATCCATGGGAGCCAGGGTCATGTTTTTCGGAATGTCGATTCCGGCCTTCAGGATGCATTTCATCTTTCTTCGCTGGGTCGTTTCGATATCCAATTCAATGATCCTGGTTGAATTTCCCGGCCCGGAAAAGCGATAGACCCTTGTATCATATCCTGCCCCGAGCAGGACGATTTGTGGTATGTCTTGGATCAAGGCCTCCTTGAAGGCCTTATCGAAAAATGCCGTCCTTGCGATCATGTATTCGTAGATGCCAGGGGTGAGTTTTGTCGACTTGATCAGTATTTTATTTCTGATAAATCTGAATTTGATCAGAAATCTGAAAAGCGGGGGTAAAAACAGTTCGGCCATGTGGTCCGGTCCGAATCTTTCGTCGCTGAACTCTTTGCATGCAATGGCTCGATACAGGGCCGCGAACAGGGCGGTTTGTGAATGCTGCTCTTCGACGCCCTTTTTACCCATTCGTCGCCTCCTTCCCTTGCCGTGGAGTAATACAGGATGGGCCGCGATTTCCTTGATTCCGGCATTGTAACACGGTTAGTCCGCGTTTGAACAGACCTTGACCTTGACCAAATGCTTTTCGACGCCATGTCCAAAACCGATCTTTACCCGTTCCTCAATACGTTGGGTTCGCGAACCGTAATCCGACATGCTCCTTATCGGCTCCAGACCCCGCTTTGATTGGAACGGTAGCCCAGGCAGCGATAGGCCGCGTCGGCCAGGGACTGGCCGCGTTCGTTGAGAAAGATGCCGGGCCCCATCTTGTTCATGGTGTAACCGAAAGCCAGGCCGCAATCCGGGTCGGCAAATCCCAGGCTTCCGCCCGCGCCGGCGTGCCCAAAGGCTCTTTCCCCGATGATCAGGCTTTCCACATTCCCTTGAGGCCGGTGGCGGTTGTCCATGGACTTCATGAAGCCCAGGCTGAAACGGCTCGGTACGAGCAGGTTGGCGTCCTTTTGCGTGGCCATCGAGACCTGGC
>JAHJTB010000034.1 GCA_018830135.1 Pseudomonadota bacterium
ATCATTTTTCAGCCGCCCGCGGGGCCTTTGGCCGAAGGACGACTCCGGCGCCGGGTCTCTTCCTATATATGGAAAAGGCGGCAGCCGGAGTCCCGCGGCCAAAGGCCGCGACAGGGCGGTCCCGCGTTGCCGCCAACCACTGAATAGTTGCCCCGGACCGTCGGCAGGCATTGACAAAACCGGCCCGCCTTGGCAATATGAAGGCCAGGGAAGTGCGTAGCTACCTGGCGGGGCTCCTGGACTTCAAATCCAGTGGCGGGCGCTGGAAACGTCCGCGGTGGGTTCGATTCCCATGCACTTCCGCCAAAATGAAATCAAGGGGTTGCGGCCTTTTTTCTTCTCCGGCCGGACCCCTTTTTTTTACCCTCTAAAGTCCATTTCCCGGCAAATCGAGACCCAAAAGTATCACACCCCGGTATCTCGCTTGGCCGCCCCGCCGGCCGGCAGCCCCTTGTCTCCGGCATTCTTTTTGCCGGTTCCCAAGCAGGGCCCGGGAACGGGAGGCAGTGATCCCGGCCGGCGCATCCGGGTTCCGGACCGGTACCGGAGGCCAGGGCCGATGAGGGCCGGCATACCTTGACAAACTCAAAAATTATCTATAATTCATTAAATTATCAAGAAGGGGATCAGGTTCCATACTTGCCATAAGGCAGTAACGAACCATTCGGGGAACTGGAACCGAATCAGTCCCAATGCGCCCGGGAGGCCTTGTCTGTTCCTCCCCGGCCGGCCTGCATGTCGAACCAGACCTCTGGTCCCGACGTCTGGAGTGAAAATCCGCCCGAAAAAATCAGAACCAAGGGTTGTTGACGGGAAACCCGTCGTTGGCGGGCCCAGGCCCGGGGTCTTAACATTTCAGGGAGATGAACATGATCAAGACATATTTCAGGACCGGCTGCCTCGTTCTGGCCGCGCTCCTGCTCGCCGCGGCCTGGACCGCTCAGGCCGGGGCCGAGGGAAAAATTCGCGACCGGGCGACCCTCATGGAAATGGCCCGGGGCCAGGGCCAGGTCCGGGTCATGGTCAAGATATTTGTCCAGGATATCGAAGGACTGACCCAGAACTCGGTCAGGCATCAGGTCCGCCAACCCGGTCAGGCCCGGTCCGCCGAAGTGGCGACGGCGGACGCGGCCCTGGCCTCGGGCATCCGCACCGCGGCCAACAAAGTCATGGCCCAGATGGCCCAGGCCGAATACCAGGTCCACCACATTTTCAAGACCGTGCCCTGGATATCCATGAGCGTCTCCGAAGAGGCCCTGCTTCGCCTGGACTCCGTGCCCGAAGTCCTGGCCGTGGTCGAAGACCGCCCTTTCCCCCTGCCCCGGCCCGACCCCTCGGACCCCGAGATCGGGTCGGGGAGCCGGATCGATAAGCCGGCCCTGGACACCAGCATCGGCATCATCGGGGCCAATAACGCCTGGGCCCAGGGATACACCGGCTCGGGCTGGTACGTGGCCGTCCTGGACACGGGCGTGCGCACCAGCCATGAGTTCTTCACCGGCAAGACCTTTGTCGAGGCCTGTTTTAATACCAACAGAAGCGGGACCGCTCCGGACAGTTCGTCATACCAATCATCCACAACCTGCCCCAACAGCCAGGAAGAGCAGACCGGCTCGGGCGCGGCCTGGCCGCCGGTGGGTGTGGGCAGTTCCTCCCACGGGACCCACTGCGCCGGCATCGCCGCGGGCAGGAAGCCGGACAACACCCTGTTCGGCGTGGCCAAGGACGCCAACATCTTCGCCGTCAACGTCTTTTCCCGGTTTGTCAGTACGTATTATTGCGGCAGTTCCACCCCCTGCCTCCTGACCTGGTCCAGCGACCAGACCCTGGCCCTGGAGTACGTCTACAGCCAGCGCGGCAATTACAGCATCGCCGCGGCCAGCATGAGCCTGGGCAGTGGAGCGAAAACAGATTATTGCGACGGCGATTCCAGAAAAGATGTCATTGACAGACTCCGGGCCGTCGGCATTGCCACGGTCATCGCCTCGGGCAACGATTCCGATTGCACAGGAATAAGCGCCCCGGCCTGCATCAGCTCGTCCGTGGCCATCGGGGCCACGAACGACAGCGACGCCATGGCCCCGTTCAGCAACTGGCACCAGACCCTGGTCGACCTGTTCGCCCCGGGCAGCAACATCAATTCCTCGCTGGACACGTCGGATACCAGTTATGGAGAAAAGAGCGGGACCTCCATGGCCACGCCCCACGTGGCCGGGGCCTTCGCCATCCTGAGGCAGCGGAACCCGACCGGCACCGTGTCCGACCTGGAAAACGCCCTCAAGAACACCGGACATACCGTGCAGGTGAGCTGCGGCTCGACCGGGTCGACCCCCCGCATCCAGGTGGACGCGGCCCTGGGCGTTCCGGACGCCGCGGGCAGCATCACCTATCCCTCCACGGACGCGGACGGCAGTTTCAATGTGTCCTGGGGCGCGGCCGCCGGGGCGACCAGCTACAAGCTCCAGCGGGCCACGAGTTCGAACTTTTCCGATGCCCTGGACGTATACTCCGGGTCTACGAGGAGCTACGACCAGACCGGACTTCCCAACGGGACCTACTACTACCGGGCCCAGGGCGTCAACCCCAACGGGGCCGGCGCCTGGAAGGCCGGCGGGCCGATCGTCGTGTCAGTGGTCTGCACCCCACCCGACCCGCCCTTGACCCTGCTTTATCCTTCCACGGACGAGGACGGCAGCTTCACCGTGTCCTGGTCCGCTTCGAGCGGGGCGACCGGGTATACCCTGGAGCGGGCCACGAATGCGAATTTTTCCGACGCCCAGACCGCATATTCCGGGTCGTCCATCAGCTACAATCAGACCGGCCTGGCCGAGGGGACCTACTACTTTCGGGTCAACGCCCAGAACAGTTGCGGGTCCAGCGCCTGGCGGACCGGTGGGCCAGTGCTCGTCTGCAACCCGCCCGACCCGCCCTTGACCCTGCTTTATCCTTCCACGGACGAGGACGGCAGTTTCACCGTGTCCTGGTCCGCTTCGAGCGGGGCGACCGGGTACACCCTGGAGCGGGCCGCGAATTCGAGTTTTTCCGGCGCTACGACCGCGTATTCCGGCCCTTTGACGAGCTTCGCCCAGACCGGTCTGGCCACGGGAACCTACTACTACCGGGTCAATGCCTCCAAGGCCTGCGGAACCAGCACGTGGAAGACGGGTTCGGCTATTTCCGTCTGCATTCCGCCCGCCGCGCCCGGCTCGATCACCTACCCGTCGTACAATGCCGGCGGCGGTTTCACCGTGTCCTGGGGCTCTTCCGGCCTGGCCACGGCCTACACCCTCGAGCGGGCCGACAACTCGTCCTTTACCGGGGCCGCGACCGCGTATTCCGGGCCCTTGACCAGCTACAGCCAGACCGGCCTGAACCCGGGGACCTACTACTTCCGGGTCAAGGCCCGGAACAATTGCGGGGCCAGCGCCTGGACGGCCGGCGGGGCGATCCG
>JAHJTB010000320.1 GCA_018830135.1 Pseudomonadota bacterium
CGGCCGAAGCGATCGTTGCCCCGGCGCCTTCCGCCAGGTCGATCGCCGAAACGTCCTCCGCCTCGGCCTCGATCGCCTCCTCGCAGTCCTCCGCCTCGGCAAGCTGGTATCGCATGTCCGCGATCTCGACCACCGTGGCGTAACCCCACCAGTCCGGACGCTTGGGGAACCCGAACGTGCTCCAGGTCTCCGGATCGCCGAAGGCTGCCTTCCGACGGTCGTTCACCGGCCGGCGGCGATACAGCACCGCGTCCAGCTCCGTCACCGGCTCGTCGCTCGCCTCGACCGGAAGCCCGACCCGCTGCAAGGCCTCGATCTGACGCTCCAGCTCCTCGTAATACTTGGCCGACATGGCCTTGCCCTTGCGCCCCCACCAGGTCACAGCCGCACTCCGCTGGATCGGGTCGCTGATGATCGAAAACTCGTCCGCGCTCCGGATCGGGGCCTTGTTCTTGTACGTGTAGCTTCCGTCCATCAGCAGGTATATCTGAGCCCCGGAAATGTCCTGCCAGGACCTCAGTACGTGAAGCTCGACCGTGGTCCGCTGGCCGTTGGGCAGCGTCACCTTTTCATACAGCTTCTGCATCTCTCGCTCCTTGGAGCCGGTCCGGGGCGGGCCGATTCCCGCCCCGGACACCCCTTGCTTGCTGGGACCCGCCGGCCCCATTGGTATCTATTCGCCGACCATCAGCAGCTTGAGCGTGACCGCCGCCGGCGCGATCGCCGCCGGCAGCTCGATCAGCGGCCCCAGGTCGTAGGTCGTGTCCGCCACCGTGTTCGGAATCCGGGGCGCGCCTTCGGCCGCCGCCGAGTTCTCCACCAGGGCGCCGTTCTCATTCACGGCCGCCCCCGTCGAACCCGTCACCACGCCCTGGGTGTAGATTTTGATCTTGTGGTTGGCCTGGTCGAACTTGTAGACGAACCCGTTGGCCGCCTCCTGAATCGCCAGGAACTGGATTTCCCGCAGGAACCCGAACGCACCGATCGCCGGCAGGGGGACCCCGCCGGTCGGATACGTCAGGCTCCCGTTGCCGAACGCCACCCGGGCGATCGTGAAGTTCTTGAACATCCCCGGACTGACGTCCCGATCCCGGGCCGAAACAGTCACGACGACGTCGGTTGAAGCTATTGCCGTCATGCTCGCTCCTTGTCTCCAGAGCCGCCGGAGGCCCGGTCAAAGGCCCCCGGCGCCCGGTTAGGCCGTTTCGACCATGTTGTCCAGGTTGGCGATCGTCTCCGGCACCGGCTTGACCAGCAGGAACGGAATGAACTGACCCGCCGGGCCGGTCACCGGCTGCGTGGCGATCTCCACCACCACCTCGTTGCCCGGCTCCAGCGTCGTCCCGATCCCGGCCTTGTCGTAAAGCACCTTGCCCGCCGCCGTGGTCCCCATGGCGAACGTGGCGATGTCGCCGTCGCCCCGGCTGGTGTCGCTCCCCGCCGTGGGGCGCAGGTCGAACTTGACCACCCCCGGCGTGGTCCCCGCGCAGGTCTCCACGATCGTCAACCCCGCCATCAGGACCTCGCACTTGAAGGGCACCGAAAACTTGCCCACGTCCGCAGCCGTCTGGTCCAGGTCGATCCCGGCCGCGACCACGCCGGCCGCGTCCCAATCCGGAAGCCAAAGGGGAAGAAAAAGAGGTAAATCGCTCCGCAACATATCCTTGCTCCTTCCAACCGGCGCCGGACCGTCAGCCCGGCGCCGGGATGTCTAAACCGTTAACCCGCCTAGGACGAACAGACGCGGACGATCTTGGCCTCCCGGTCCGTCGCCGTCGGCCAGATCACTCCGAACCCGATCGTCCCATACCAGGCCACCGCCCCGCGTCGGCCGAAGTCGGCCTTGTAGTTGGGCTGCGCCCGCAAATGCGGGGCCTCGATCTCGATCCGGCCCACCGCGTCGTCGCCGAAAATCACCGCCTCGCCCAGCACGCTGCCCGTGCCCACCGAACTGGACAAGGCCGACACGTTGTTGACCTCGACCACCCGGATGCTCTCCACCTGGCCGATCTCGCCGTTCCAGATCAGGTCGCCCTTCCGCAGGTACATGTGCCAGGCCTCGATCACCCGGTCCTCCTTCAACCCGCGCAAGGCCTTGGTCGAAAACAACCCGGCGAAGTGATCGCCCTGGTAGGGCGGAACGTGCAGGTCTTTCATCATGTAGTCCCGGATCACGCCCATGTGGTGCTTGGTTATGTTCGAGGTGGCCGCCGTCGATGGCGTCCCGTCCGTGTCCCAGGTCCCGCCCGTCAGGCTGGTCGGAATGAAACAGACCTTGGCCGATGTCCCCGTGAAACAACCGGCCGCCTCCACGTCCATGGCCTGGTTCATCTGGTCGATCAGGGCCTTCTGAGCCGCCTGCTCCGGATCGAACTTGGAAAGCTGCTGCGCCAGCGACGTGTATTCGACCGCCCGGCCGTGCTCGTAGATCGTGATCGACGTGCTGCCCATGGTCAGTGGATCGACCGGAATCCGGGTCTCCTCCTCCAGCCGGCTGGAAGTCGGATCGCTCAACGGCTTGTAGTGGACCAGCGTGATGCTCTGGCCCATGCCCTTGCCGAAATCCTTGATCTTCTTGGTGAAGGGCATGAATTTCCACTTGCGGGCCGCCACCGTCAGCAGCTCCCCGCTCAGGGCGTGATTCTTCCAAACGCCGGACTCGGCGTCATACGTCCACGTAAAGGTGTCAGGCATCGTTCATGCTCCCCTTAGAGCCTGCGTTCTCCCTGGACCAGGTCCAGCGCGTCACCAATGCTCTTGACCGGCACCGCCGCTCCGGACGGGCGCGCCCTCCGCGCCCCGGACCGGCCCAGCGGCAAGCCCTGGTCTTGGTGACTTCGGCCGGTTTTCCCGGCCGCCGCCTTGATCCGGTCCTGGATACGCTGCTCGATTTTTTGATTGTGAGTCTTGGTCGTCTCGATCGCCCACGCCAGGGACTGCTCGAACGTCAGCGCGTTCCCCTGCGGGTCCCGGGTGGGCACTCCACGATCGGCCAGAAGCCAGAAGTATTCGTCTTCCGGGTCCAAACCCGCCTCGGCCAGCTTGCCCTTTATCAGGGCCATGGCCTGGGGATCGGGTTCTCCCGCCCCTTCGGCCGGCTTCGGACCAGCCGCCGGCGCGGGTTCTTCGCTCCGCGTCCCAGGGGCCGCGCCCGCCGGGGGCTGATACTGGAAATTCCGAGTATCCGCATACATCCGCGCCCAGGCCAGAGCCACCTTTTCCTCGTGGTCGGGGTCCTCCGGGTCCAAGGCATTGATCTCTTCGAGCGCCTGCTTCGTCCGACCCTTGGTAAACTCCAGAAAGTCGGCGGTCTCTTTTTCCTTGGCCTCGGCCTCCAGAGCCGCTTTCGCCGCAGCCTCCTGGGCGGACTTGAGCGCCTTGTTTTCCAGCTCCAGACGAGTCTTCTCGGCCTGGATGTTCCGGTAGCCCTTCTCGGCTTCCTCGTGCGTCTTGAACCGGGGGGTCGACGGCTCATCCCCCTCGGGAGGGGTCTCCGACGATCCGGGCTCTTCTTCGGTTTCTTCCGCCAATGCCTCCGCAGGGCCGGAAATCTCGTCGTCCGGACCGTCGTCTTCGACCGGAGCCGCGCCCAGGGCCGCCTCGTCGAGTTCTCCCTGAAATCGCTGCATCCCGTTCTCGAAAATCTTGGTCAGATCGACCGTTTCCGGCGTAGTCTGCTGGTCTGCCATGTCCCTCTCCTTGAAAGGCGTAGTCCCGTTTCCGGGGGCCTTGTTGTGATGAGTGCCAATCGCCAAAAGAAAAAGGACCCCAATCCGGCCCGGCATGCCGGTTGGGGCCCTTGATCCTTTGGCGGGGTTATATCAAGAGTTCAAAGGACCGTCGCCCCGTGACTCTCTACCCCAATGTAATCGCCCGTCAGACCATCCCAGCCTCTTCCCTGGCCTGATTCAGCCGCCGCAAATACAACTGGTCCACGGCCTTCCGCGCCACCTCGGCCCGGTCCGCCAACTGATCCAGGATGGACGCATACGCCTTGGCCTCCGGGTCGGAATGGATCAGCTCCCCGATCCGCTTCATCAGCCGGCCCGCGACCAGGTCCACCAGCTCCTGGGCCGGAAGAGTCCCCAGCAGTCCGAGAAACGCGGCCTTGTCCAGCAGGGCCTTATCACCTCGCGCGGCCGCCTCGCGCCGGGACTCTCCCAGCCCGAACGTGCTAGGCTTGCGAGTTGTCGGTCTCGTCGGCGATCCCTGGTCCATTCTCCCCTCCCGTCAATTCCGCGATCCGGGCCTGGGCCGCCGCCTGCTGCATGGCGATCTGCGCCGCCTCTTCGTCCGTGGCGATGATCCCCTCGTCCTTCATGTTCGTTCGCACCTCGATCGCCCGCAAAACCTTCAGCGGATTGATATACGGCGCGAAACGTGGACGCTCCGCCAGCGGTATAATGACCTCTTTGAGCGTCTGCAAGGTCTCGTTGTCCTTCATCAGGCTCTGAATACCGCTGACGTGGAAATTCCCATCGAACGCCGGGATGCCGACCACCCCGTTCGGAGCACTCGGGTCCGGGAAAATACCCAGCTCGGACAACTCTATATCCGTGAAGACCTCGGTCAGGTCCGCGTAACTCGCGTGAGTGATGAGCACCTCGGCCGCCGCCTCCAGGACCCGGATCGCGCCGTCCTCCAGATTCTCGCCCATCATCCCGAACACGCCCAACGCCTGCTCCAGGGCCTGCTGAGACTCCCGCCAGGTCACGTTCTTGCGCCAGCCCGGCAGACCCATCACGTTCTCCGGAACCAGGCTCCCCCGCTGGTAGACCTGGTCCAGATACTGCGTGTTGGCCAGTATCTCGCTCGTCCGGGGCTTCCGGTCGATTGTCCGCTTGACCGCCTGGCCGTTGATCGTCTCGTGGACCACGGTCGTCTTGCCCGGCCAGCCGATCACGTCCGCCGGGTCCACCAGCGCGTCCACATTCACCTCGGTCTCGGGGTTGACGATCCATTGGAGCGCATCGAGGTGCAGGCACATGATGTTGTTGATCGCTTCCCATACCCCCAAAACACCCTCAAGCAGTCCGCGGCCGCCGAAACGCAAAATGTCCGGAAGCGGCGAAAAGCTCCCCCCGGGCCAGCGCAACGTCGGATACGGAGACGCCTCCGGCTTCTGGATCACACGCCCGCCGGCGATCGTGTAGGTGGCCCGGGGCAAAAGCTCCTCGCCCTTCGGGCTCAGGACAATCCCCCAAAACTCCGAAACCTCCAGCATCGTCCGGAATTGCGACCGCTCCCATATCATGTCCTTGCGTGCCCGAATCGCCTCCGGGGTCATGAACGGGTCCTGGGAGCTTTCACCCGAAATGTTCTTGGCTCGGTCCACGTCGAAATAACGGCCGGCCTTCTCCAGCTTCTTCAGCACGAAGAAGTCCAGCCATTCCTGGTGAATCCAGTAAAGCCCGCCCTGGGGGTCCCGGGACAACGCATCCGGGTCCCGCTGAATCTTCCAGGGCTCGATCAGGCTGAACTCCAGACC
>JAHJTB010000321.1 GCA_018830135.1 Pseudomonadota bacterium
AACCTGGCTTCCGGCATGGCAAAGACCGTGTCCTCGGAACAGAGGAGTATGTCGCAACACAGGGCCAGTTCCAGTCCCCCGCCCAGGCAGTGCCGTTGAATCCAGGCGATGGTCGGCCGGTTCAGACGGTCCAGCCTCGTGTGGATGGCCTGGAGTCTCTTGACTTCATGGAACAGGGCGACCTTTTGCCCCGCCCCGGCCGGAGCCCCGGCCAGGGCCAGGAGTTCGTTTTCCGCGCTCAAGTCCAGGCCGGCGCAGAACGACGGCCCCGCGCCCCCCAGGACGAACACCCGGGCTTCGTGGTCGTTTTCAGCCAACTCCAAGGCCTCGTCCAGGGCGTTCCAGAGTTTCGTGTGCAAAGCGTTTCGCTTTTCCGGCCGGTTCAGGGTCAAAAATCCCACGTGGCCGTCCCGATGGTAGGTGACCAGGCTCTCGGGGCTTGGTTTGATCTCACTCATGATGAATCCGACCTCCTTTATCCCAGATTATTCAACCGGGCCGGGCCCGGAATTCGACCCTGGGCCCGCGTTCAGAAACACGGTGAACCGTGCGCCGCCCTCCGGTCGGTTGGCCGCTTCGACCCTCCCACCGTGGGCTTCGACGATGGCCCGCACCGCGGCCAGACCCAACCCGCTCCCTTCGGTGCCCGCCACGGCGCGGCCCCTGAAAAAAGGCTGAAACAGCCGGTCCAGGTCTTCATCTGAAAGACCGGCCCCCTGGTCCAGCACGTCCACTCTGACCTGGCCCGCATCACAGACCTCGGCCCGCAGTTCCACCCGCCCTTTCCCCGCGTACTTGAGCGCGTTGTCCAGCAGATTGGTCACCACCCGGCTCAATCGACTGGGATCACCCAGGATTTCCGGCAGGTTCGGGTGAATGTCCATTATCATTTCCAGGCCTTGGCTGACGGCCCGTTCCTCGTACTCACGCCGGAGACCGGTCAGCAAGGCCCCCAAATCAACCGGGACCATGCTCATCCTGCTCCGGTCCAGGCTCAAGCGGGCCAGGTCCAGGAAGTCCTGAGCCAGGGAATGAACCCGTTTGACCAGGGAAAGAACGATTTCCAGATACTCGGACTGTTTCCTGGCCAACGGCCCGGTCTTCCCGGTCAGAAGCCGTTCCAGGAACCCCGAGGCCGCGATCAGAGGCGACTTCATGTCGTGGGCGAACATGGACAGAATCCGGGACCGCTCTTCCTCGAGCATCTTGACCCGGCCCAGGTCTGAGAAGGTGAAAACGCCGGCAATAACCGGCCCGTCCGGGCCATATATCGGGGCTGCGTTGACCAGGACCCATTGGTCGGTTTCGGCCGCCCCCCGGAGCATCACTTCCGCATCCACGATCCGATCGCCGTTCAGGACCGTTTCCCACAGGGACATCCCGTCCCGGGTCCAGAGCGTACGGTGCTCGTTCAAGGGCAGCCAGACCGAGGGGTCGCCTTCGAGTAGAAACCGATCGCCCTGATCCGTGCTTCGGCTCCGCAGCCCCAGGCTCTCGAAACGCCGAAGCCGGAGACTCCCGTCGAGCCGATCAGCCAGGACGAAATCCACTCCGGACTGACCGATGGCGACCCGACACAGTTCGAGCATCCAGCCTGGGTCGGAGGCATCGCCCCCAAGGGGCTCCTCCGTGGACCGCGGGGGTTTTGGGCTGTCAAGCTGATCAGTCATTCGCGGCTCCCGGGGCGGTCGGTCATGATGGCCCCTTTCCGGTCCTGGGTTTCACGTTTGATTTTTCCGTCCGACCCAGTTCGCGTGCCGGACCAGGTTGGACAGTGCCACGGCGGCCCTTTCGGGTGTGGGATAATTGACGATCCCCTGTTCCTCGAGGGAGGCGATGCGGTCTTCGAAGTCCCGGCCGGCGCCGGCGAAACAGGTGACGATGGGCTTGCGGTCCTTGGCCTCCAACATGGCCGGGGACATCTGCTCGAGCATGGCCACGTTGGCCCCGCCGAACAGGATCAGGATGATCATGGCGTCGATCTCGGGATCATCGGCCAGGGCGCCCATGATCCGCACCGGCAGATCGGGAAAATACCAACCCAAGGCCAGGTCAATGGGATTGCCTCGATAGGACATGGGGGGCAGGAGATTTTCGATGACCTCCCGGGTCCGGCCGGTCAGGGTGGGGATACGGAGCCCCCGGCTTTCGCAGACGTCGCTGGCGACAATACCCAGACCGGCCTGGGCCACCAGGATGGCGACCCGGTTGCCTCGGGGCAGGACGCTACGCCGGAGCACCCGGGCCGTGTCGGCCAGTTCCTCGCTGCTGTCCACGGTGATGATCCCGGCCTGCTTGAAGGCAGCCTGATAGATTTCATGCCGGCCGGCAATCGAGCCGGTGTGCGAACGGGTGGCCAGGCTGCCCCGGCTGAACCGGCCTGACTTGTAAACCGCGATCGGCTTGCCCCCGTTTCGTTTCCGGGCGACCTGGAAGAATCGCTTCGGTTCGTCGATGCCTTCCATATAGGAGCAGATGACCCGGGTCTCGTCGTCATGGAGCAGATATTCGACAATATCCGCGAAATCGGTGTTGCAACGGTTGCCCAGCCCGACGACCTTGCTGAAACCCAGCCGGCTGTCCCGGAAGTTATTCATGATCGCACCGGTCATCCCGCCGCTCTGGGCGACCATGGCGATATCCCCCGGCTGGTTGTTGAAGTTCGGGCTGAAGGTGGCGTTGAGGTTCCAGCGGCAGTTGACGAAACCGAAGGTATTGGGGCCGATGATGGGAATGCCGGCCCGGGTGGCGGTCTCGGCGATCCGGGCCTGCAGGGCTTCTCCGGCCTGGTCTTCGATCTCCCGGAATCCGGAGGTGATGATCACGATTCCCTTGACCCCTTTAGCGGCGCAGTCGACGATCACTTCGAGGACGCGCTCGGCGGGCACAACGATTACGACCAGGTCCACCGGGTCGGGGATGTCCGCCAGCGAGGCGAAGGAGGGGCGGCCCATGATTTCTCCGGCGCCCGGATTGACCGGATAAACAGGGCCCCGGAAGTCGAAGGCCCGCAGGCTTTCCATGACGTAGTAACCGAGCTTGAGTGGGCTTTCCGAAGCGCCGACCACGGCGACTGATGCCGGTTTGAACATCCGATCCAGGGTCTCGAAGCCGAAAGACATGAGCGGTCTCCTCAGGTGGTTTGCGAGGCATATTTTCCGTTCAGAATGAATTTTCGCCGCTGGTCCCATTTTCAGGGACTTCGGACCCGGCTGTCAAGCCTTCTTGCACCTGCCCGGTAGCCAGTGAATCGGGGCATATCATTTTTCAGCCGCCCGCGGGGCCTTTGGCCGAAGGACGACTCCGGCGCCGAGTCCCTTACTATATATGGAAAAGTCGGCAGCCGGAGTCCTGAGGCCAAAGGCCGCGACAGGGCGGTCCTATCCCAGGTTTCAGACCCAGGCCGCGGCCAGGCCAACGCCGACGGCTGCCAGACCGGCGGCCCATTCCCGGAACCTGAATCGGAACCGGCCTTTCCAGGCCTCCGGACCGTCCAAGCCCCTGGCGGCCAAAGCCACGGTCTGGTCCCAGGTCTTCAGGCTCAGGGCGCGCAGGGCAGCCTGGGCCGTCAAGGAAAGCCGGCGGGGCCATGAGACCGCCTGAGCCCTCATGGCCACGGTCCGCCGGACCGTATCAAAGGTCCGCCAGGCCAGGGGCAGGAAATGGATCATCAGGGCCAGGGCCAGAGCGGCCTGCCAGGCCCGCCGGCCGAGGACCGGACGGAGGAACCAGGCCGCGGCCAACCCCAGATCGCGGGAAGAAGTGGACAAAGCCAGGGAGAGTCCCAAGAGAAGGAGGACCAGAAGGCGCAGGCCCAGATCAGCGGTTTGGTAAAAGGCCGACTCGATGGCCGCGCCTCCGACAATCTCGAAAACGAATTTGACGCCCATCCAGATCAGGACGAAAAGTGCGTAGGTCCGGATCAAGGATCGGTTGGCAGTGCTCAGGTCCCCGAGCAGGAGCATGATCGCGGCCAGAATCAGCCCGTAAAGCAGGACACCGGCGATGCCGGCCCGCCAGGTGACGAGTCCGAAAATAAAAACCAGCAGCACCTTCAGGCGCGGGTCCGCTGCGGTCAAACGGTTCGCGGCCGACCTTCTCCGCCCGACTTCCTTCATTCCGATTTCCAGTTCCAGGCCCGAACGCCCAGACCGGCCTGCCAGGAACACGGCGCCCGGACTCCGTATTCCTCGAGTCGATCAAAGACCTCATCGGCCCGGCCGGCCAGGACCAGCCGTCCCTCGCTCATGACCGCCCATTCGTCAGCCAGATCGGCCAGCGGTTCGAGGTCGTGGGCGGTAACGATCTGAGTCAGTCCCTGGCGCCTGTTTTCATCCAGAACGGCCCGCATTTCCTTGATGCCGGGATAGTCCAGGCCGCTGAAGGGTTCATCCAGGAGCAGGAGTTCGGGCTCTCTGGCCAATACTCCGGCCAGGCACAAGCGGCGTTTCTGGCCCCAGGACAGGGCCTGGACCGGCCGGTCCCAGAGCGGAGCGAGGCCGAACCGTTCGGCCGTCTCCCGAACCCGGTTCATGACCGCCGGGTGGGAGGATTCGAATCCCAGCCCGACATCTTCCCCCACCGTGGCGCCGAGGATATGCAGGTCGGCGTCCTGCATGACCAGACCGGCCAGGGACCGAATCGCCTTTTCCTCTCCCGGGGCGACCCGGTCTCCCACCCGGATGGTCCCCCGGCTGGGTGCATAAAGCCCGGCCAGCAAGGACAGGAGGGTGGATTTGCCGCTACCGTTGGGCCCGACCAGTCCGAGGGTCCGCCCGGCGTCCAGTCGCAAGGTGACTTGCTCGAGGGCGGGTTTTCGGCCGTCATAGGCGAAGGAGACATCTGAAAGGGAGATCAAGACGGCAGTAGTCCTCTTTGGCGGAGAAATCGGTAGGCGGCCACGGCCAGAGGGAGTTTGGCCGCCTCTCCCGGCAGGAAGGGAAGGAGCCCCACGCTCAAGACCTTGATCCATCCGGCTTTAAGCAGTATTTTCAACCAGATCAAACCGAGGGCATACATGCAGGCCAGTCCGATCGAACCCCAGAGGAGGCCCCGGCCCCAGGAAAGCTGCTCGCGGTCCCGGCGAGTGGCCAGGCCGGCCATGATCGAGGCCGGTACGAAGCCGAACAGGAAACCGCCCGTAGGGCCGAACAGTTTGGCCAGCCCGGTGCCCCCGCCGGTAAAGACCGGCAGCCCCAGCAGACCGGCGGCCAGGTAGAGGCCGATACAGATCGCCCCGCTGGACGGCCCTAGAACGAAACCGGTCAGGAGGACGAAAAAGGTCTGCAAGGAGATGGGCACCGGCCCGATGGGGAAGTAGAGATAGGAGCCCACCGCCACCAGGGCGGCCAGCAGGGCCGTCCAGACCAGACGATGAAGAGAACCTAAAGGCGCTGCTTCCGGCATCATGGCTGGGTCGATACTCCGAAACGCCGCCGGTCAGGGCTCAAGGCCCGTGCGGCCGATGTGATCCAAAAGCTTAGCACATCCATCACCGAGGGCGCAAACTCATTCGCGAACCGCATGTTCGATCGCGTCGGCGCGCCCGGCGGCAATCAGATTTCGCCGACGGCCCGCCGATAGGCCGAGTATTTGGGGTTGTCGATGGAAAGACGGCTCACGGCGGTCCGGCGCAAATGATCGAGCAGGGCCGGGTCCATGTAATCGAGGCTCCCGTCCGTGATTCTCCGGCAGAGGTCCTGGTTCAGTTCGGCCAGGGAAGCGGTTCGGCCCAGAATCCGGCTCAGACGCTCGCGCTCGCGGTCATCGAGCTCCGGGCCCGTTTCCAGTTCCCGTTCGACGATGGCCAGCACGTTGGCGGCCACCCGGGCGTGGAAGGCGACCTGACCTTCCACGGCCGGCATGATCCGGTTTTCCAGGAACTCTCGCACGGCCTCGACCAGGTCCTTGGTGGTCGGTCGGTTTGGTTTGGCGGACATGATATTCTCTTTCAGGACAACAGGTCCAGGAGATCGAGCTCCGTTTCCGAAGGCCGACGGCCGATAGCGGCCAGTTCCACGGAACGCACGACGCCTCCGAGGTGGGTGAAGGCCTGCACCAGGGTGATGATGCCCCATTTGAGGGTGCCGAAGACCTCCCAGAAGCGGACCCGTTCCGGATCGACCTCTTCCCCGCCCGCGGCCTGGTACCCAGCCCACAGGTCTTCCCGGAGGCCGAAACCGCCCACGGGAAAGTCGATCTGGCCGAAGCGCCAGGAATTGACGCACAGCCAGCCCATGTCCTCGAGAGGGTCGCCCAGATGGGTCATTTCCCAGTCCAGAACGGACCGGATGCCCTCGGGACCCACGATAAAGTTGCCGTTGCGGAAGTCGGCGTGAACCAGCCGGGGGTTCGCCTTTTCAGGCAGCCGGTCCTCGAGCCAGCGAAAGGCGACCTCGAAGACCGGATGCTTGTTGCCGAAGACCTCATAGGCCTGGCGTATCTGGTCGAGCTGCGTTTTGGCGTCCAGTTCGGCCAGTTTGGGCAGAGCGCCGGTGTCCACGGCATGGATTCGGGCCAGGATTTCTCCACACTGACGGGCCATTTTCGGCCGGGCCCGGGCGAACTCGTCTTCTCGCAGTATCTTGCGGGCGATCGTTTCGCCCGGGATGCGCTCCATGGCATAGCCGAGGCCCAGGCCGTCCTCCTCTTCGAGAATGAATCGGACCCGGGGGGTGGGCACGCCCGCTTCGGCGGCCTGGTGCTGGACCCGGGCTTCGGTGGTCTTGTCCGGATAGAGCGGGCTGGTCTGAGCGCTTCGGGCCAGCCGCAGAATGAGTTCGAGCCGTTCTCCGCCGGTGATGGCGTCAAAAGACCATGTGTCGGCCACCGCGCCGCCCGAGAGTCGCCGCAGGCCTTCGATGGTCACCGGCCCGCCCAGGCGCCGCCCGGCGGCTGCGGCGAGGGCCTGAGACAGTTCTTCCGCTCCTCGGGCCATGCTCACAACCCGACCGGTCTGCCGTCGACGACCTGGTCCAGGAACTCGGACATGCCGTATCCGACCCGGCCGTCGCAACGATATTCGGTCATGCCCTCGGTGATCCGGGTATGAAGCACGGTCCCGTCGGGCGCCTTGCGCCGGTTGCGCAACGGAATCAGGGAAACGACCCGCCCTTCCACCTGGTACTCCCGCTCGGCCGTCCGGGCCCAGGCCTTGAGCGTGGTCTGGTAGTAATGCTCGTCGTAATCGGCTTCGATCCGAACGTCATCGATCAGGACGTATTCGTTGTCCCGCAGGACCATGCCGCCGATGCGCTGCTTGCCGTCGGCCATGGTGACGATGGAAATCATCATGCCGAAACCGGGGCCGAAATTCATGGGCAGCCAGCGATACCAGTAAATGTTCTGCCAGTATCGCGGCCCCCAGGAGTGGTCCCGCAGTCCGTGCCCGTCGATGGTCCATTCCCGATCGCCGACACGGATCAGGCCCCGGCCGGAAATATGCTGTTCGTAATGAGCCCGGGCAAAGGACTCCTCGGGCTTTTCCTCGATGGGGCTTCCGTCGGCCTTGACCGCTTCACCGCCGTACATGGGAGAAAGGCCGTCGTAATCTAGGTCCACCCGGCACGGGACCAGGGGATTCTGGGTGAAGGCCTTTTTGGGGTCGGCCATGTCGTACGGGTTCTTGAGAAGGCAGACCTGGCCATCGTACGTGACTTTCAATTTTTTAAAAGGTTCGATGGTGGAAAATTTCATGCCCGCCGCGTCAAAGGCGTCGTTGTTGGAGATTTCGGGCCGGCCGTACATGAAGCCGATACTGCCGTCCGGCAGGTAGAGGCAACAGGACATTTCGGCGTAGCCTTCGTTGGGCCGGTTGCCGATCCGGAACCATCCGCCGAGCGGCGTGGCGTCGAACAGGTTGAAATACATGCTTTCGTTGAAGTTTTTAGCTTCCTCGATGGGATGGGTGTATTCGTCTTCCGGGGCGAGGCGTACGATGATTCCTTCGGGCGGCTTCATGGAACGACTCCTTTTCTCCTGGTCGGGTCTCGGGGGGAGGCGGGCCCGCGCCCGCCTCCTTACCTATCTAATGGGAATTATATCGCAAGCGCGGACTCGAGTCCTTCGCGCACGGCTTCGGTGATTTTTCGGGGGGCCTTGGCGTCGCCGATGGTGATGATTTCGATCTCGCCGCCCGGGACGGCCCGGGCCAGTTCGTTGACCGGAACGGCGCCTACGGCCATGATGACCGTATCCGCGGGTATGGTTTCCTGCTTGTCGCCCAAAGTTACGACGACCTCGTCGTCCTTGATCTCCAGGAGCCGGGTGCCGGTCCTCAGATTCACGCCCACCAGGCGAAGACTCTTGATCAGCGACCAGCGGGCCGTGCGGCCCACGTTTTCGGCCACGCGGTCCATCATTTCGATGACCGTGATCTTCCGGCCTGACCGGTGCAGGAGTCGTTTGACGAAATCAAGCTCCTCGGCCGCATGGTACATGAGGAAGGTGAATGACTCGGGGTCCACCGCGCCCATGGAGGCGATGTAGTGGGCCGTTTCACAGCCCGTGGCGCTTCCGCCCACGACGACCACGTTCCGGCCGATATCGGCCACCCGGTCGGTCAGCACGTCCCAGGCCCCGACCACGTGGGGCTTGTCCATGCCCGGGATGTCTAGTTCCATGGGTTTGGCGCCCGAGGCCACCACCAGCACTTGAGGCTTTTCGGCCTGGACCAGATCGGGCGTAACCTCCCGGCCCAAGTGTACGTTGACGCCGTACAGATGCATGCGCCGGTCCAGGCTGTCGATCAGGTTCTGGAGTTCCTTTTTCCCCGGCGGGGCCTTGGCCATGTTGATCTGTCCGCCCAGGCGTTCGTTCTTCTCATAGAGATCGACCCTGTGTCCCCGCTGGGCGGCCACGACGGCAAACTCCATACCGGCCGGTCCGCCGCCGGCGACCATGACCTTTTTGGGCGATTGGGTCTTTTCGACGATATAATCGTCCTCCCGCCCGGCCTGGGGGTTGACCACGCAGTGGACCGACGTCCCGCCGAAGATGGAATCGAAGCATCCCTGGTTGCAGGCGATGCAGTAGACGATCTCGTCCAGCCGCCCTTCCCTGACCTTGTTGGGCAGTTCCGGGTCGGCGATCATGGGGCGGGCCCAGCAGATCATGTCCGCGAAACCGGCCCGGAGCGTCTTTTCGGCCACGAACGGGTCTCCCAGACGGTTGGAGGCGAAGACCGGCACGGTGACCTTGTCCTTGACCCCGGCGGCCAGGTAGGTGAACACGCCGGGCGGAACATTGGTCGTAAGCTGGGGCACGTTGGTTTCGTGCCAGCCTCCGGTTACGTTGATGGCGTCGGCCCCGGCCCCTTCGGCCGCGGCCGCGAAGGCCGAAGCCTCGATGTTGGTGTTGCCGCCCTCCATGAAGTCGTTACCGGCGATGCGGATGCCGATCGAGGTTTCCGGGCCCACCGCGTCCCGCATTTTCCGGATGATCTCGACGCCGAAACGCATCCGGTTTTCCAGGGACCCGCCGTATTCGTCCCCTCGCTGGTTGGATATGGGCGAAAGGAACTGGGCGATCAGATACCCGGTGCATCCCACGGCCTCGATGTGGTCGAAACCGGCTTCCCTGGCCCGCCGGGCGCCCTGGGCGAACGCATCCTGGACCCGCTCGATGTCCTCGATGGTCATCTCGCGCGGGGTCTGCCGCGTCAGTTTGCTGGGAATGGGCGAAGGGCCGATGGGTGTCTCCCCGAAAAGAAAGGAGTACGAGACCCGGCCCATGTGAAAAAGCTGGGTGGCCAGCTTGCAGCCGGTGTCCCGGTGGATTTCGTCGATGAACTTCTTCAGGGGTTCGACGTCCTCGTCGTTCATGATCGAGGGCATGAAAGGCGCGCTGCCGACCTTGTCGACGGCCAGGGGGCCGATGGTCATCAGCCCCACTCCGCCGTGGGCCCTGGCCCGGTAAAAGGCCTGGTAACGGTCGCTGAACTCGTAGTGGTCCGTAAAGGACAGCCCCATGGCCGGCATGACGATCCGGTTGGGCACCACGACCCGATTGATGGTGATTGGCTCGAAAAGCTTGAGGAACTCCATCTCGACCTTCCTTGGTTCGGGACTTACTTGAACGGATTGGCCATGCCTTGGGGCATGGGCCGAATCTGCCAGATGCCGTTGACCAGGGCCACGGCCTCGCCGCCGGCGTCCTTGAGTTCCATGTCCAGGGTGAAATCGGCCTTGCCTTTTTCCAGGGCTTCGGCCTCGATCTTGTCGGCGTGCTCCTTGGTCCATTCCAGTTCGAGGGTCACGTCGGTCAGGGCGGGCCGGCGGAAGCGAATGCCGACCTCCTTGACGATGGGCACGAATTTCCCCGGTTCGTAGGACACCATGATGATGACGCCGCCGGGCAGTTCGCCGAGGGTGAACAGCGATCCGGCGTACATCATGCCCACGTGATTGATATTGCCTTCCAGGGGCATGAGGATTTTGAGGTACCGTTCTCGCAGGTCGAGCACTCGGATGCCCGTCCGCTTGATGCCGGGCACGCTTTCAATGGCGGCCTCGGCCAGGACCCTGTATTTTTCTTCGATCATTTTCCGGTCTCCTTGTTGTCATATGAATCCGCGTCGCTGTCGCCGACAACGACATCCGAAGGCCCCTTTCTTCCACGGGGGCCGTTCCGTTCGCGGCCTATTTCCGTTTCCAGTCCGGTTCCCGGCCCTCCATCATGGCGGTGACGCCTTCGGTGAAGTCCTCGCTCCTGAGCAGGATGCTCTGAAGGTTGACCTCCATGTCCAGATGGGTCATCAGGTCCAGGCCTTCGCCTTTTTTGACGACCTTCTTGACCGCGCCGACGGCCAGGGGGGCCATCTTGGCGATGTCCCGGGCCATGCGCTCGGCTTCGTCGAACAGGTCCGCGGCCGGATATACATGATTGACCAGCCCCCATTCCAGGGCCTGGCCGGCCGAATAGGTCCGACCGGTCATGAGAATCTCCATGGCCCGCGACTGGCCGACGATCTTGGCCAGACGGGCCGTGCCGCCCAGGTCGGGGATGGTCCCGAAGCGCAGTTCGTACATGCCCCACTGACAGTCGTCGCTCATGAGACGAATGTCGCAGGCGAGAACCAACTCGACGGCCATGCCCAGGACCCGGTTGTGCAGGGCCACGATGATGGGCAGTTCGATGACTTCAAGCCGGTTGAGATAGTACTGGTATTTGTGGATGTCGGCCCGGATGGCTCGCGTATCCTGGACTGGAATCTGAGACCTTAGGCGACTTCGCGCGACTCTTCCTCGGCGACGCGTTCGCTGGCGCCGGAGATCGGCAGCAGGATCGACACGCTCGTGCCTTCGCCCTCAATGGATGACAGGCTCATATGGCCGCCATGCATCTCGGCAAATGACTTGGTGAGCGCAAGACCAAGTCCCGTGCCTTCATAATTGCGGTCGCGCGAGCCAGAGACCTGCTCAAACGGCTTGGCGAGACGCGGCATGTCCTCAATCGGAATACCGATGCCAGTGTCGGTGACACCGATCTGGATGTCCGGCCCACGCTGCTCAACCGTCACGGTGATCGTGCCGCCGGAATCTGTGAATTTGATTGCGTTCGATAACAGGTTCAGCACCATCTGGCGGATGGCGCGGTGGTCGGCGTCAAG
>JAHJTB010000322.1 GCA_018830135.1 Pseudomonadota bacterium
CGGGCGTCGCGATTTCTCCGATTTCCTGCCGCGTGTCTTCCGCCATGGGCCTCCTTCGCCGCTGGAGTGGATGGGCCCGGCAATCGTGCAAACGGCGCGGATCGCGCCTTTGGCCCGGCCCTTTTCTTCCGCATGCCTTGTCTGGTTGACGCTGGAATGATATTAATTCATTTTCAGGGGAAATCCAAGCCTCGGGAAGACCGGGACCGTGATCTTGAACATGCGGGGCGGGCGCATTCCCCAAAGCTTGCCGCGGGGCGCTTCCACTTCATGCGCGCGGAAACCCAAGGATGCGGAAGCGTCTTCATTATCGAAAAGAGGCTGACAAATCCGGAACCGGGCTATGATCTGGTGCTAACGCTTTGGGCCAAACGGTAAAGACCATGCCGGTGAAGGCGCCGGCGGAAGGAAATCCGGCATGCACGGAAGTTTCGGGCGTATCCTGATCGTGGACCTCGAAGCGCGGAACTGGCGGGAAGAGGCGCTGGACCCGACAGTCCCGGAAACCGCTCTGGGCGGCAAGGGGCTGGCCTCCCGCCTGCTCTACGACCTCAACCCGCCGGGCGTGGACCCGTTCGAACCGGACAACCGCCTGATCTTCGCCGCCGGGCCCGCGGCCGGCAGCGCGGTCTGGGGTTCGAGCCGGTACGGCGTTTTTACCAAGTCTCCCCAGACGGGTTTTTACACCGAGTCCTACTCGGGCGGTCGAACGCCCGAGGCGGTGGACGCGACCGGGTACGACGCGATCGTCCTGGCCGGGGCTTGCCAGGACCCGACCGTCCTGGTGATCACGCCCGATGGCGTCCGTTTCCATCCGGCCGGGGAGTTGTGGGGCCTGGACACCTACCGGGCCGAAACCGAGGCCCTGGCCCGCTTCGCGCCGTCCGGGCACGCGAAAAAAGGGGCCGTGGTCATCGGTCCGGCTGGGGAAAACCTGTGCCGCTTCGCGGTCATCGAGAACGACCGCTGGCGCTCGGCCGGCCGGACCGGGGCCGGGGCGGTCATGGGGGCCAAGAAGATCAAGGCCATCGTCTTTGCCGGAGATCGGCGGCGCATACCGGCCGATCCGGAAGGTATCCGGGTCCAGGCCTCGCGCATGGCGGCCCTGGCCAAGGACCACCCCGGGGTCAAGGCCTACCGCACCATGGGCACGCCCCAGATGGTCAAAATCATCAATCAGGTCCACGCCTTTCCCACCCGGTACTGGTCGGAAGGCGTTTACGACCGCTGGGAAGCCATCAGCGCCCAGGCCTTGCACGACCGCTGCCAGGTCCGGCCCCGAGCCTGCCTGAAGTGCTTCATGGCCTGCGGCCGTCTGACGACCGTGCTCGAGGGACGCCACGCCGGCCTGACCATCGAGGGCCCCGAGTATGAAACCATATACGCCTTCGGCGGCTTGTGCTGCATCGACCGGATCGAGGAAATCGCCTGGCTGAACGACATCTGCGACCGGCTCGGCCTGGACACCATCTCGGCGGGAAATCTCTGCGGCCTGGCCATCGAAGCGGCCCGCCGGGGACGGATCGATGCCCCCCTGGACTACGGCCGGGTGGACGCGCTGGCCGACCTGCTCCACCAGATCGCGGCTCGGCAGGGACCGGGTGAAGTCCTGTCTCAGGGTATTCGGGCCGCGGCCAAGGCCTGGGACCTGGAAGACCTGGCCATCCATGTCAAGGGCCTCGAACCGGCCGGGTACGACCCCAGGGCCCTCAAGGGCATGGGCCTGGCCTACGGCACTTCGGACCGGGGCGCCTGCCACCTGCGGACGACCTTCTACAAACCCGAAATCGCCGGCATGATCGCCCCGGACGCGGTGGAAGGCAAAGCGGAATTGCTGATCGATTTCGAGGACCGCCTGACCCTGTTCGACTGCCTCATCCTGTGCCGCTTCTTCCGGGACCTGTACGACTGGGAGGAACTGACCCGCCTGGTCAATCTGCTGACCGGTCTGGGCCTGGACCGGGACGGGATGCGTCGGCGGGCGGCCGCCGTGACGGACCTGGTCCGGAGCTTCAACGTGCGAGAGGGCCTGCGTCCGGAGGACGACCGGCTGCCCCCCAGGCTGCACCGGGAAGCCCTGGGGACTGGTGAAACCCTGCCCGAAGCGGACATGGAGTTCATGCTGGCCGATTATTACCGTCTGCGGGGATGGGACGATCGGGGCAATCCGCCGGTCTGAGCCGGCGCTTTGAATGGTCAACCAGACCACCGGCCATACCGGTGGTCATTGGTTGCCGCGGGGAGCGAAAGCCGGTCCGGACCGCTATTTCTTCCTGCTCTTGGATTTCTTCCCTTTGAAGTATTTCTCGAAATACCCGTCGGGGTCCTTTTCCAGGGCCTCTTTCCGCACCTGCACGCCCATGATTTCCTTTTTCAGCGTGTCCTGGGCGAAGGGGTTGCCGATGGCTTCGTTGTATTTCTTGTTCAGAGCCTGGATTTCCTCGTCAAGGCGCGCCTTTTCGATTTCCAGGGTCAGAATCCTGGTATCCTTGGCGCTGAGTTGATGGGCGGGGGACGACGAGACGCCCTGGTCCTTCTCCGCCGGAATTTCCCGGCCGGCGGCGCCGCTTGACGGCGTTGGCGGGAATTTTTCATCGATAACCGTTTTGGTCCGGCCGTCCGGTTCCTGGGTGGTGATGACCAGGGAACCGGCCTGGGCCGTGACTGTCAGGAGTAAAAGCACCAGGACCAGCGAAAGCGTCTTCATGTCCCACCTCCCCGAGGGAACGTCCCCTCGCCCATATGAATTCCCTCCCATTATAGACGCTTTACGGCCGTAGTCCAAGAGGATATCCGCCGGTTCATATTACGGTTCGGGCGAACCCCGAAGAATCAGATCGATGTCCCGGGCCGTTTCACAGGACTTCAGGGCACGGACCATGCCCCGGACCGCGTTTTCGATGATGTTTTCCACAAAGGGCAGCAGAGGCACGCGCCGGCCGTCCACTTCGAGCCGGATTCGCTTGGGCTGTTCCGCCTTTTGCAGGATTTCGGCCTCGATCAGGTCGGCCAGGCCGTCCAGGTCCGCGTCGGCAAAATAGGGCCAGTCCTTTTTGTCCGGACGATCGCCGGTCACGGCCAGGATGTCCTTGCGCCTGCGGGTCAAGGGTTCGGGCCGGACGGCTCGACGGTAGAGTTCGATGGTGGGCAGGTGGAGTCGCTCCCGGGATTCCACCAGGACCAGGTCCGCGCCCGGGGCGAAATTAGCCGCGATGGACTCGAAGGTCGGATCGCTTCCGGCGGGCAGATCGATGGTCAGTCGGCCGGCGGCGGTCCGAATTCGGCCATGAAAAACCTGGTCTTCCGGTTCGCTTGCCTGGCCGGATTCGGTTTCGGGAAGGATGACCGCCACGCGGCGGCCTCGTAAGGTCAGTACGTCGGCCAGTCGCCGGACCAGGTCTCCCAGGCCGGCGCCTTCCGGCCCGATCACAGCCAAGGCGGGTGTGACCTTCCCGACCTCGCGGTTCTGGCCCAAAAAGACGGAAGCGAACAGGTCGTCGGCATCGGCCGTGCCTTTGCGGTCGAGGACCTTGAAATTGTCCAGCATGGCCTTGGCTTCGGGGGTCAGGCGGCTGCCCCGGTTGCGGCCTCGGCCGGGCGAGGTCTCGATCAACTTGATCTTCAAGCGTTCCTCGGTGGCCTTGATCCGGGCCCAGACGCCTCGATAGGACATGTTCAAGGCCTTGGCCGTGGCCTGCATGGAACCGAGTTCGTCGATCAGTTCAAGCATTTTCAGGCGGCCGCTTCCGAATACCACCTCACCGTCGTCGTCTTCCAACCAGAATTTGGACCGGACCTTCATGACCTGCCTCCTTGTACCCGTCTTGTTCGGCATTATGACCCAGGCCGAACCCGCGGGTCAACCGGTGCGGAAAAAATCAGACGACTTCCACGGCCTCGGGCGGACAGTACACCCGGGCCCGTCCACCGGCCATGAAGCCCGAAGCCTGGTAGGCCGGTCCATCGATCAGCACGGCCAGGGGCAGGCCGACGTCGATCAGGGCCCGCACGTGACCGCCCTCGTCCGTGATCTGCATGATCCGGCCGTCGATCCAGCCGTTGGGCGCGGGTCCGTCCGGGGACGCGAGCCGGATTTTCCAAGGGTCGAGGGAGACCTTGAG
>JAHJTB010000035.1 GCA_018830135.1 Pseudomonadota bacterium
CATCGACGAGTCATTATAACCAATGTCCTTGATCGTCTGGCGAACCACCGCCGGCATGTCCACCCAGCAGTCGGTCGTGATCTCGCCCGCGATCATGGCCAAACCCGTGGTCACCAGCGTCTCGCAGGCCACTCGACCCTTGGGGTCCTGCGCTAAAATCGAGTCCAGAATCGCGTCCGAAATCTGGTCCGCCACCTTGTCCGGATGACCTTCCGTCACCGACTCGGAGGTGAAAAGATAACTGGAGTTCGTCATGTCATACTCTCCCTTGACCGCCCGGCGAACCGGTGGAGTCCGCTCGTACGCCGGGCATGAATAATCGGTTCGACCGTCTGTCCGCGGCCTCCGTCCCGCCGCTCAGGACTTCAGTTCCAAAACCGCGCCGCACCAGTCGTCTTCGGAGTGAGGATCGTGGGGTGCGTAAATCCGGGTCAGCTCGATCCCGGGATTGATGACGCTGATGATTGCCCGCCACATGGCCTCGAAGGCCGGCTTGCAGTTCAGTTCCGGCCAGCCGGCCTCCTGTCTCGCTATCTGCATGGGACAGTGGACGATTTTGAAAGCCAGTCTGTTTTCCGTGAACTCGGAAATCCCGCCCCGGGGCCCCTCCTCGGCGGACAGGGAAAACGTCATGACCTTGACCACGTCAGCCAGAGTGTCCCCCAGATTCCACAGCTTCCGGAACCGATGGGCCTCGACGGCCGACCATTTGCCCCAAAGCATCTCGTCGAACTCGGCGGCCACGTCCGATCCGTAGCGCATGGTCACGTTGGCCATCCAGTTGTTCTGAAGGGACCAGAAGTTCTTGCCCAGCACATCGATATAATCGATGATCTCGGCTTTGGACATCTTCTCCAACTCGGCCCTGCGATCGAGTTTCATCAGCTCCATGGGAAACCTCCTGCATCATGATCGCCCGCCGCCTCGCGGACGCGAAATCGCGGCGGGTTTGTCGGCTCAGACGGGTTTGTAACCGGTGATCCGGCTCAGGGACCCGGGAATGAACTCGTTGACCTCCACGTTGACGAAACCGGCCTTTTCCAGATAGGAGAGCACTTCCGGCTCGGAATGGGCCCGGCCCAGGCTGCCGAACAAGGCCTCGTGAATGCCCCACAGGGCCGGCCCCATCAACCCGTCCTTGGCCTCGCTGACCGTCTCGCCCACCACATGATACTCGCCCCCGGGAACCAGGGCCTCCCAGCCCTTGCGCAGCACCCGGACCAGCGTCTCCTCGTTGTACTGCGGCAGATTGCTGGCCTGGATGATCACGTCCGGACCCTGGGGAAAGGGGTCGGCGGTGAAATCGCCGGGCCTTGTCCGAATCTTGTCCTCCAGGCCCCACTGGGACACATAATGCCGGGTCATCTTGGTCACCGGCTCGAAGTCCATGACGATGGCCTCGAGATGGGGGTAGCGCTGAAGGGCGGCGATGCAGTATGCCCCCGAGCCGCCGCCCAGGTCCAGGATCAGATGGCGCCCGCTCATGTCCACGTCCCGGGCGAAGAGGAAGCCCGCGCCCAGGCCCACGCTGTAGGTGGCCTGATGGTACTCCCGGGCCATCTCGTCGGTCAGGCTTGCGTACAGGCCCAGAACCTTGGGCGGTTCGTCCGTGGTCAGGAACTTCTTGAGGTCGGCCCACTGCTCGAAGTCCCAGGCGGCGAACATGATCCAGGGCCCGATATAGGTCGGCTTGCCCTGGACCAGGAAGCGTTCGACATCGGGCGCGTTTTTGTACCCGGCGCCGTCGCGTTCCAGCAGGCCGATGCCGGCGCAGGCGACCATGAGTCGTTCGGCGTTCAGAGGGGTCAGGCCCATGGCCTCGGCCGCCCGCCTGAAGGTCCCGGCGCCCTGGGAGACCCGGGTGAACAGGTCGAGTTCGATGGCCGCCTTGAGTACGCCGGCGGCCTTGTGGCCGTAACTGAGGTCCTGAAGCCGGACCGTGTTGACTTTGCCCTTGGTTTCGGACATGGCTGCCTCCCTGCCCCGGTCGGGGCGCTTGTCGGTTTCAAATTTTCGGAATGTCTTATCCTACCACAAGGAGCGGGGGAAGGAAAAGCCGGATTTTTCGGGGGTGAAATTTGTGGCAGGCGGCTACCACGGACCGCGTTGCCCCAGTCGAGAGGCTCCGAAAGGAAACATTGTCATACTCAATGACTCCGCCGGCCGACCGAGAGATTAACATTTATTAAATTGAACTATTTCAGACCCTTGATCCTCCGGATGTCCTCGGACTTCCCCAGCATGATCAGGATGTCGCTATCTTTTATGACAAAGCTGGCCGGCGGGACCAAGAGGAAGTTTTCCGGGACCAGTTCTTTGATAGCGATAATGTGAACGTTGTATTTGGCCCGGAGATTCAGCTCTTTCAGATTCTTGCCAACGAATTCATGGGGGGGGCCGACTTGAACAAGATCGAAATCATCAGCCAGTGGAATGAAGTCAAGAATGTTAGGCCTGGAAAGGCTGCTGGAAACGCGTAAGGCCATATCCCGTTCCGGGTGGATAATTTCGGTGGCGCCCACACGCTTCAGGATTTTGGCATGGTCGTCATCAAGGGCCTTGGCAAGGATTTTTTTTACTCCCATTTCCTGCAGGTACAAACAGATCAGAATGCTGGTGCTGATTTTAGTACCTGTAGAAACTATCACACCGTCGGTTCCTTCGAGACCGAGTGTTTTTAATGCCTCTTTATCAGTTGCATTGAGAACAATCGCCTCCGTAGAATGGGGATCAATTGCCTGTACCCTGGATTTGTCCGTATCGATAGCGACAACCTCATTACCGTCCTCGAATAACGCCTTGGCGGCGTTAAAGCCAAAGTTTCCAAGCCCTATGACCGCGAATCGTTTCATTCTAATCTCCGATTATTTATCCAATCATAAGATTCTCTTCAGAGTACTCGATTCCATTTGTTGTAACCCCTCCGACTATGATATAGGAGAAAGTAAGCACTCCTAGACGCCCGATGAGCATCAGGAAAGCTATCCAGAATTTGCCCCAATGGTTAAGTTCGGGTGTCAGACCCATTGATAAACCGACCGTCCCGAATGCGGAGACTGTTTCAAATAAAGAGGCTAAAAAGACCCCATGAGCATTTTCCACCGAATAGTCGGTCGAGGGGCACCCAATAAGGAGGAAAAATAAAACCGAGCCAATAATCCCTATCGAGACGAGGATAAGAGATGTGCTACGGGTCACGGTTTCATGGGGGATGCTCTTTTTAAACATGTTGACCCGCCGCCTTCTCCGTATTCTGCTAAAGGTAAATGACGCCAGGAGGGCCAGAGTTGTTGTCTTGACCCCGCCTCCGCACGAGCCCGGGGAAGCCCCGAAAAACATCAGGAATATCATCATGGCCAGCGTGGCGTCTTTGAGCGAGGCAATATCCACCGTATTGAATCCAGCGGTCCGGCAAGTAATGGATTGAAACAGCGGAGCCAGGATGCATTGGACGGGAGCTTGCGTGTTACGCAACTCCTGGCGTTCCAAGAAAGCGAACATCAAAGCCCCGGACACAACGAGAAACACGGTGGTAATCAATACAGTTTTGGTATGGACGGACAGGCGAACCCGTTTATCATTTCGTTTAGCAACCCATGATTGGAGATCATAGAGCACCGGAAACCCGATTCCCCCTAATACGATTAAAGAGCATAAAGTAATGTTGAGGAGAAGATCGTCGCTATAACGGATCATACTGTCGGAAAACAGTGCAAATCCGGCGTTGCAAAAAGCCGAAATCGAATGGAATATCGCAAGGTAGAGAGCACGTTGAAAAGAATATTCATAACACCATTGGATGGTCAGGAATATCGCCCCGATAAGTTCCGTAAAAAAAGTAAAAATAACAATACTTCTTAATAGCTTGAAAATGTCTTCGCGGGGAGTGTGAGCGAACAGGTCCTGCATGATCATCCGTTGTCTGAATGAAACGCTCCTGCCGATCAACCGGAAGAGGGCAACGGAAATAGTCATTACGCCCAGACCGCCGATCTGGATCAATGTGAGTATTACGCCTTGTCCAAACAAGGTGAAATAGCTTCCGGTATCCACCACGACAAGGCCCGTTACGCATACGGCGGACGTGGCCGTGAACAGGGCGTCGACCCAAGGCATATGACCGCTGTGGGTTGAGGATGGGAGTTTGAGCATGAACGTCCCCGCGGTGATCGCCATGATAAAGCTGGCTAACACAAGGCTCGCCGGATGGGTCTTGAGTATTCGACTGTGAATCGTCATGATCTGATCCTGGGTTTCAGATAGTATTCGCACTGGAGATGCCTTTTGGTCTCGCAGATTTGCCGAAGTCTGCTGCCCCCAAGAACCATTCGATCAAGATATGCGCCGCATACCGTCATTTCGTATTGCGAATTGTCCTGGGTATGATGAAGGAAAGGGCATATCACAGCCAGATGGCTAACCACGCGGTCGCCAGGCCCCAAGCCATCGATTATCTCCCGCATTTGAGTGTAATCGCGACCGGACTCACCTACAATGCGGACATAATCGACGTTGGCCCGTCCCAAATCCTCAATCAGCCGTCGATGGCAAGAGTCAAGAAGGGCGATGATGGCGGATTTCCGGGTATGACTATTCCGTTTCAACACGGCAGCCAGCTCGAGGAGGGCTTCTCTGTTCCGGATCGGCATCTCTCGAAAAAGAATCACGATAATCCCGGGGTTTCCGTCAACCGCCCTGTCCAGACATTGGACCGGACTTCGAACCCATTCTTCTTCGGATGACGACGCATGGCCCATGACGCCGAGGGGGTCGCAGACCAGGAACCTGAGATTGCCCGGCGACCGCTTGTTGATCGGGCTGATTACTTCAATCATCATGTTCACCCTCATATCCGGTTCCTGCAATCGCCCGCCGTCCGTCATTTCCGACCTTGACAAGGCTGACAATGACAACGATTAATTCAAGCCGCCCCAGGAACATGGCCAAGGTTTCCGCCCACATGGCGGCCAGAGGCATTTGAGCGGTGGTCACACCCACTGATAGTCCGACCGTTCCGATGGATGAGGCGAATTCAAAAAGCGAGTCGCCCAGGCTGAAGCCGGAGGCACACAACAGCAAGACCCCAAACAGATAGGACACAAGGTATATAAAAATGAAAATGGCAACCTTCCCCGCTTTGGCATCATCTACAAAGACCCGGCGGTTGCCCTCCCAGATGGGAAGTTCGACGATTGCGGTCTGAGGCAGCAAGGACCGCCTGATGTCCCGAACAAGCAGCTTCCATAACAAATAGACGCGGAACTGCTTGATGCCTCCGGCGGTCGAACACGTCCCGCCACCGATCAGCATCAGGATGATCAGGATTAGTATGCCAAAGGCATTCCAGTTCCCGTAGCTGACGGAGGAGAAGCCTGTGGTGGTGATTGCCGATACCGTTTCGAAAACAGCTACCCGTAGCGATTTCCCTAGTTGAGGATAGAGGGTCTGGGAGGTGAAAATGAACACGGCTGCCATCGACAAGGGAATGATCACGGCCAGAAGCCGTACTTCACCATTTCGTGCGACGAGGCGGAGCTTCCCGCGCCATAGGAACCAGGCGGTGACAAAGCTGAGATTCCCCAGCAGCATAAGCGAGATAGTAACCGCCTCGATTGCCGGGGAATCCCAATAGCCGATACTTTCCGGGTGTGTAGAAAACCCACCTGTGGATACTGCGGTAAACGCGTGGTTGATCGCATCGAACGGTGACATGCCTGCAATCCAGTAAGCTAACGTCCCGGCCGCGGCATAGCAAGTATAGATAGCCAGAACCAGACGGGAAGATCGACGAACCTGCGGAACGAGTTGATCCCCGCGGCCCTCGGCGCTTGAGATGCCGACACTGGTCGGTCCGACAATCGCCGCCATCATGATGATGGCAAGGCCCGCTCCGCCGGCCAGTTGGATGACGCTTCGCCATAACAGGATCATCGGACCGGCTTGACTCACATCCAGGACGGAAAGGCCGGTTGTGGTCCATCCGCTCATGGATTCGAAAACCGCCCCGGAAAAGGAAAGCCCGGAAATCCGGATGAACGGCCAGGCAGAAAAAAGAATGACCGCCACCCAGCTTACAAGGACGATAATGCCGCCCTCATGGACCGACAAGGCGAGGTAGGACCTGCCTGTAAATCGTCTTCGCAGGGCAAACCCGGATAATGCGAGGCCGACGGCTGGAAGCCCAAAGGCGGTCGCATGTTGGATTTCCTTTGGATGGGCCAGGACAAGGAGAAGCGGGGTCAGCATCAATGGACCTGAAAGGAGAAGGATCAATCCAACGGAGGAAAGAATCGCTCCGTATTGTTGTTTGAGGTATTCCTTTTCCCGCAAGGGCCGGTCCCCTACATTCCCTCGCCGGTGAAAACCCGGAGCACGGGGCCATGGTTCTCGGGAAGGGTAATGAGCACCACCCGGTCGCCCGCCCGCAGATCATTGGCTCCTCGGGGAACGATCGGCCGGTCGTCGCGGATAACGACCGCGACCAGGGCGTTCTCCGGCAATTCGATGTCCTTCAGGCGTTTTCCGGCAACCGGGGATTCAGGTTCGAGTATGATTTCCGTAATGTTCACCCGGCCTTGATCGACCGGGAGCAGATTGGTGATCTGTTCGATAGAGGCTCGCTGTTCGATGAGGCTGCCGATGATATGTGTCGTGGAAAAAGCGGAGATTCCCAATTCCTGGAATACATCGGCGTTGTCCGGATCGTTGGCCGAGGCCACGACTCTCGGCACGCCGAAATTGAGGGAAGCCAGTTGGCAGATAACCAGGTTGTCTGCGTCGTTGGGCGTAAGGGCGAGAACGGCATCGGCCCCCATGGCCCCGGCATCCTGGAGAATCCCGGCATCGCTTCCGTCACCACAGATGATCGTGGCGGAAAGCTGTCGGGACAATTGAATGCATTCCTCCTGATTCCGGTTGATAATGACCACCTCGTACCCCTTGGCGGCGAAATTCCGGCAAAGAAAGTAAAGCGTCTTCCCGCTCCCGACTATGAGAACCCTCATGTGTCTGCTCTTTCCGGCGGCCCGGCTCCTTGGTCGACGGACTGGAGAAACACCGCCGTGGCCAACGAAGTGGGGCAGACCGTATCGATCCCCAATCGAGCGTAGACCTGTTCTCTTTTCGGGTCGAACACTCTTGCAAGAACGATGGGAACCCGGAAAAGCTTTTTTGCCACCTGGGCCACCATCAGATTGACATTGTCCTCGTGGGTCGTGGCGATAAGGACATGGGCCTTCCCTAATTTGGCCTCTTTCAGCACGGCCAACTGCGTTGCGTCGCCTTCCAGTCGGAACCCGCTGAAATCCGGTGACAAGCTCCTGAAAGTGGCCTCGACCGGATCTATGACCACGACCGAATGGCCCTCGCGGCTGAGATGGTTCGCCAGATCGGAGCCCAGCCTTCCGCATCCGACAATCACGATATAGCGATCTTTTTTCATCCCGGCCTTATCCGCCGTTCTCGTTGCCGGGAACGATCTCTTTATTCTCCTGCCCCAGGCTGATCCGGCCGAACTTATTGAAAGACGTGGTCCGATCCAGATTGGCCTGGGCCGGCTTGAAGGTCGGGTCGATATCCAGTGCCGCGCGATAAAACTTTTGTGCTTCCAATCCATCGCCCTTTACTTCAAGCAGCGCTCCGAGCAGGTTATATGCCTCGGGTTGGGCCGGATCGGCGGCGATCGCTTTGCGGACCGTTTCGCGAGCGGCGGCGAAGCTTCGATCCGATATGTGGCGTTTGCCAAGTTCGATCAATGAGAAGTAATCCACAGCCTTCTCTTCTTCCAGGGCATCGCGATCGAACACGCGCAAGGCCAGTTCCCGGATTTCACCCGGGCTGAATGGCTTCTGCACAAAGTCCACGGCGCCCAGCTTCATCGCCTCCACCGCCGATTCGATGGTCCCGTGGGCCGTGATGATCACGACTCTGATTTGGGGCCAGTCTTCCTTGATTCGACGCAGAACATCCATCCCGTCCATTCCGGGCATTTTCAAATCCAGAAAAACCAACCCATAGGACCCTCCTCTAAGCTTGTTCAGGGCCTCTTCGCCGTTCACGGCCGTCTGGATCGGTATTTCCAGGGGCTCCAGGGCGTTAGACATGGTCAGACGGATGTTTTTTTCATCGTCCACCACCAGGATCGGCTTCCTTGACATGCGTTCCTCCTACCGGGCCACCGGGATGGTGAAAGTAAACGTGCTACCCCGGCCGACATTGGATTCCACCCAGATCGACCCCCCATGAGCGCGCACGATCTCCTTGCATATGGCCAGTCCCAGGCCGGTTCCGCCCGGCTCCCGTCCTTTCACCTGGACGAACTTCTGGAAGATTTTCGACTGGTACTCGGGAGGAATTCCCGGCCCGTCGTCCTTGACCGACAAATGAACATGGGCTCCAATCCTGCAGGCCATGAGGCGGATACGGCCGCCCTTGCCCACGTAGCGCAGGGCATTGGAAAGCAGGTTGGTCAGCACCCAGGTGATCTTGTTGGCGTCCGCTCGAACTGTAGGGATATCTCCAGCCATTTCGGAGGAAAACGTGACTTCCTTCATATCCATCTGCCCTTTGAAGACCTCACGGGCATGGTCGAAAAGAGTCGCCACCGGGACGCTTTCAAACTCCAGCTCGATTCTGCCCGCTTCGATTCTGGACAGGTCCAGCAGGTCATTGACCAGCGCCTTCATGCGGTGGACTTCCTCGTGTGCCGCCTCCAGAAGGCCCCGGTCCTTTTCCGGAAGTCCCCCGGCCGCGTGTTCCAGGAGCAGGTCCACGCTCATTCCCAGACTGGTCAGCGGCGTGCGGAGTTCGTGGGACGCGGCCATGACGAACTCGCTTTTCAGCCGCTCGACCTCTTTGAGGCGCGTGACGTCCTTGAGCAGCAGGACAATACCGGAAAGTTCACGGTCTCTGCCCCGGATCGCGGTCGCGGAAAACAGGTAATGGCGGGACTCATCCCCTCCGGCAAGGGTGATGATCCGTTTTTCGTCCGGAATGGCGGTGTGGAATCCGGGATCAACCGCCTCGCGTATCAAACCGCATACCTGGGGGTCAGGCAGAATGTCCGCGCATCGCAGGGTGGAAACTTCGGCCAAGCCCAGGTCCAGCATGCGGCGGGCGGCGGGGTTGATGCCCGTCAGCTTGAGGTCGGTGTCGAAGACCAGCAAGCCGTCCTCGATACTGGAAAGGATGGCCTCCCCCTTGTTCTTTTCCGAAATGATCTGTTCGATGTTCATCTCATGGTACCGACCGAGCTGAGTGGCCATCCGGTTGAATTCGCCGGCCAGGCGACCCAGTTCGTCACCGGTTTCCACGGGCACCTGAACCGTGTAATCCCCCGTTGATATTTTTCGGGATGCTTCCATGAATCGCCGGATCGGCCGGACGATCCGTTCGGCAAGGAACCAACTGAAGATCAGGGCCACGAGCAGGGCGGATGCCGCCACCAGGACCGTGGACCAGATGGCCCGCCGGGCCACCCGACCAGCTTTCACGCTGGCCGAATACATGGTTTCTTCGTTCAGATGACGAAGTCGGATGCATGCCTCCCGAACTCTTAGAAAAACCGGATAAACCGATTCCCGGTACCGGGATGAATGCCCCGCCGGGCCGGTCGTATCGCGAAAATCGGTCAGCCCGGAAAACGCCTTCCGGTATAAGGCATAGCCGGATTCGATGGACTGCACGAGTTCCGTTTCGCCATGAATCGTGATGTTGTCCTTGGCCCGGGCCAGCCATTCAAGAAAGACCGCTTCATTTTCCCTGAACAGGGAGATTCCTTTGTCGACATCGCCCAGAAACATCAGCAGGGTGCCGCTGTCCTGCCGCTCCAAGGCGTCCACCATGTTCTCGGCGGCCAGAATGCTTCGGTAGTTTTCACTCAAAATGGCGTCCGTCGCCTTTCCAAGTGAAACCAGATTCGTCACCGCCCAGGCGACCACCAGACCCATGAGGGCAAAGGCGACACCGTAGCCGATCAGTATCTTCCTTTTCAAAGTCATGGAGCGAGATCCTTCCTTGGGTCACCGCAGGCACCCTGGTGAAAAGCAATACCTATGCCATGGTTTAGAATCTGTATTTTCAGCTTGTTATATGAATGAAGGGCCGGGCTGCCTTGAAATCTGAAAAGAAACAGAGGGGCGGGCCTTGAATTATGCAAGGCGGGCCGTCCTGGGATGGCTGGTCAGATTCCGTAGGCTTTTCTCCTGCGCCACAGCGTCGCCTGGTCGATGCCCAGGATATCCGCGGCCTCCTGGAGCGAGGCCGTGTTGGCCAGGACTCGTCTGATGTGCAGTTCCTCGATGGCGGCCAGAGGAACGCGGTCGCCGATAGCCGGGGCACTCGCGGCCGGAACGATATTGGCGGGGAAATCGCTTCGGTCTATTTGTTCGCCGCTGGACAGGATGACGGCCCGCTCGATCGTGTTGCGAAGCTCTCGGACATTTCCTGGCCACTTGTAACCCAGGAGAATCTGCTCGGCTTCCGTGGTGAATCCCAGGATGGATTTGTGATTGGCCTGTCGAAAATAGGCCAGGAAATCCATGGACAAGGGGATGATATCTTCCTGACGATCTCGAAGCGGCGGAACGGTTATACTGATGACATTGAGACGGTAGTAAAGGTCTTCACGGAACCGCCCCTCGGCCACCAGTTTTTCAAGATCGGCATTGGTCGCCGCAATGATTCGCACGTCCGCCTTGCGGGGCGTGGCCTCACCAAGTCGTTCATATTCTTTATCCTGGATAAATCGGAGGAACTTGGCCTGAACTGAAGGGGCCATATCCCCGATTTCGTCCAAGAAAAGCGTTCCGCCTTCACAAGCGGCAACACGTCCCGGATAGTCCCGTGTCGCCCCGGTGAATGCGCCCTTGGCGTGCCCGAACAACTCACTCTCAAGAAGATCGGGCGGAACCGCCGGACAGGAAACGACGGCCATCGGCCGTGCGGACCTCGAACTCCAACGGTGAATCGCCCTGGCAAATACCGACTTGCCTGTCCCGCTTTCTCCCTGCAGCAGAATGACGGCCTCGGATGGGGCCGCCTTTCTCGCAGTCTCTGTGATCCGCTGCATGCCGGGACTCAGGCTGTTGAGACGTTCCTCCGGACCAAGCCGATGCCTGTCCTCCTTGAGAGCCGCAATCTGGGTTTCAAGTGCACGAATCAATCCGATTTTACGCGTCATGAGCCTGACTTGATCCGGGGTGAAGGGCTTGGTGATGTAATCGGTGGCTCCTCGTCTCATGGCCTCGACCGCGCTTTCAATCGAGGCATGGGCTGTAATGACTACGGTTTTGGTCCACGGAGAGTCCGCCAGGAGGACAGGAATCAGATCCATCCCGTTTTCGTCACCCAGTTTGAGGTCCACGAACGCCAAATCAAAAAACCGCCTTTTGGTCTCATCAATCGCGTCGGAGGGATTACTGACCGCGATGACCAAATGCTCCTCCGCCGCCAGGCAGTAAGACAGTGTCTTGCGGATATTCGCATCGTCGTCCACGATTAATATACTCAGTTGGCTTGATTTATTCGGAATTTCCATTTTTTCTTCCATTGAGACCGGACGGTTTCATCGTAGAACGCTTCAGTAGTTTAGAATGATTGATTCATGGTGTCAATCGAATCTAACAACTTGTTATTATGAATTAATTTACTATACTATTTTTCAAGCCCCTACCCTGAGACGCTTATGATGGGATATAGTCCATTTGACTGTCCACTAACGGCCGGTTCTAGGGCTCGACAGGGTGAATTGATTCCTATGAAAAGTAATAAAATCAACAAATAGTTGAATACAAATCTGGACACCAACGGCCGTCTGGGGTATATTGGTCATGTCATCACCTTTTGACGGGCGGCAGGTGCTA
>JAHJTB010000558.1 GCA_018830135.1 Pseudomonadota bacterium
ATAGGCACCGGGAGACGTACCCGCGTGGAAATAAGATTCTTCATCCGGGCCCGGCCGGCCAATCTCTTGATTATCCTCAAGGATGATAAAACCATCCTCATCCAAACTCTCATCCACCCAGGTGATTAGGACCGTGTCACAGAAACCGTCGGAAGCAGATACGTCACTCGGTGCTGAGAGGACTAACTCTGCGTCAAAATACTCGGCCGCTACATACTCACTTACATGTGCTGCGATCAGATTCTGCCCTATGTGAAGAAATGATGTGATGTCCAGCGGCTGTACGGATTCAGACCAGGTGCAGTCACGGTTTGTGCAACCGTCCTCGTGACAGCCCCCACCCCAATGCCCCATGGAATGCCCGTTCACATATAGCCATAAACCGTTATCGCTCGATACGCTGAGAAAAACTGAGTCCGGCACATCTTGCATATCGAACGCGTATCTGTAAAACCTGTCACAGTTGCTACAACCCCAGTTCTCATCAGGTAGCTGGATGGAAACCCACTGACCGTCATCAAAATCTGCTTCAAACCATGAATGTCCAAGCGAGTCAATCGGTCCATCACAGGATGTCAGATTACCGGTCGTTCTCCATGGGCCACCCGATGCTGTGAGACAGACTTCATAGTAGCCTGTATTGTCGTTATAGAAACTATCATTATTCGCAAGGCTCAATTCGCCCTGTTCAGCAGCGGTAGCTTCGAAATGACTTCCCACAAGGAATGCAGTTCCGTCCCCAATTCGACCAACGTGAGTTCCGGCTGAAAGATATGGAATCAGGTCAGCGGATTTCGTCGATAGCGGGCAGTCGACACAGGGGTTTGGCATCCGAGGGCAGCATCCGTCCGGATCGTGGTATCTAGTGGGATATGAAGGGTGGCATCGGAGACAGATTTCACCAGTTGCCTCAATAGTGATTGTCTGTCCTGTAACGGCTGAAACCCCGATTGACTGCCATTCCTTGTTCCCCTCTATGACGAAGTCAGTCTGTGCCTGAGAGTTAGGAACCGTGCAGAAACCGACGGCGAGGATGCACAGTATTAGATGATAGCGTCTTGCAGTCGTTCCCTTGGAAGCTCTTTTCTTTGCCTGATATCCGGTCATTTCACCACCGAAACTGTGCTGTTGATTTCAACAGTCTTTCCCGACTCGAGACCGGTTGCGAGCAGTCTCAGGATGTACACGCCATTGGCTACCACGCTACCTGATTCATTCATCAGATTCCAGTCTATCTCATGCTCTCCAGGAGAGCTACCATCACCACCGGCTGCATCCTCATGCGTAAACTCACGAATCCTGCGACCACGCGATGTGAAAATCTCTACGTCAATCTCTGCGCTCTCCAAGAGCTCATAGTGAATGTGACCAACAGTGCCCGCCGGGTTAGGATACATCCAAACATCCTTCACCACGCCGGGGTCGAAGAAAGAGATTGTAACAACGGTATCTTTCGAAGCAAGACAGTTGAGTGCATCGGTCGTCTCGACACGCACAGCATAACTACCACTGTCCGAATACTGGTGCGATGTCTGACTGCAGCCCGGAGAACTGCTGGTCTCTTGTGGGTCGTTATATCCCGCATCGCCGAAGTACCATCTGTATTCATATGGAGATGTCCCACTCGATGGGCAAATCTCGAATCTGACACTGCTGTTGCTGCGGTTGACCTGTATTTTTCTCCACTCCAACTCGAAGTCTCCTCCTGCTGCCCAACCAATGTCATGATCTGATGAATCCGATTCCCCACACACGTTGCTTGCCGTTGCCCAGTACGTGTACACCTCGCTTGTATCCACCGACGTGTCATCGAAATACGGCGCTGTCACAGAGCGAAGGGAGTCTACGTCACGATAGACTGTGTACCAGTCCGCTCGATCCGATATGTTCCAGGTCAGATGTACCGCGTTGCACCAAGTTCCGTCGGTAGCCAGCAGGCCAGTTGGTGCGAGAGGAACCGCATTACTGCTCATTCTCCTGACGAAGACTAATCACCTCACTGCTGGTCGCTTCTCGGACAGTGTCACCCTGCAATCGTTTCTTCCCAGCTTCAAGAAAGTCCTTGCTCCACCGATAATACAGATTGCTGACAATCCCTTCCCGACGGCATAACTCCGCGATGCTCGCCTCCCCTTTGAGACCCTCCAGAACGATCCGGATCTTCTCCTCAGACGTAAACCTCCGCCGAGTCTGTCGCCGTATCTCCTTCACCACAGCTTCTGGATTCTGACTCTGTTTCCCACTCATCGGACACTCCTTTCGGTAAGACCAACATACTAAAACTACGTCTTAACCAAAAGCACCTCCGTGTCCGACTTTAGCTGAACCGACACAGTCCTAGTCCGAGGTGAGGGTAGGCGCTGCCGGGATGCGATTGTGCAAGGGAATCGAAATATTCCGTGACCCAATCAAGCTCTTCGGTCTCAATACACAGTTGCACAATTCTTCTGTAGGCTTCTTCATGCTCAATGTCCAGCTGAAGAACGTCCCGGAATTGCGAAAGCGCCTGAGCGTAACTCCGTTCCTTGTACGACTGGACGCCTTCCCTATATAGCGAATCGATGAACTGGATCGATAAGACATCGCTGGCTCCTGCAAAGTCACTCGGAGACTTTGTTTCCGTGGTGCCTGAGGACAGTATAACCGCCGTCAGACACAGAACGAGGATCGTGAACGTGTACGGCATTAGATCTAATCGGTGGATGAGTTTATGTCATAGATGCAGCGTCGATCCTGGCTCTAAGGAGTCGAGCGCTTAAGATCTTAAAGTGAATATATGAAACGCAATAGCTCTTTGTCAACTCATCATTTGCCAAGCGCGTGAACTCTTCGCCGATTGAGGGTGACAGGTGACTCCGTGAAGCTCTCTGGCCTGTGCCTTTCATAAATGTCATCCGCGTTGCCCTATTTGCACTTACCTTTCTTGTGCGCTTGGAAGCGTCAATCAGTAATGCGGTCAAACCGCTGTCCGCGGAAGGGCGCGGATATGCCCAACCCGGCATGCGGCAGGATCGAAGCAACCTGCCGTGTGAAGCCTGGGCGGAACGGTAGCCTTGAGTTGAAGCACACAAGACAAGACGAGGAGCCTGGCATTTGGATGGAATGGATGACGAACAGAAATCGGTCAGTGACCCACCCAGCGTTAATGAGTACGGGGACTCACGTGTGCTTAAGAGTCCTGCATGGTGAAAGGTTCTTTCTATTTGCTCGAACCTCTCGGTACTGGTTGCTCTTGAGAAATGGCGGCCAGCTATCAGAAGCAGATGTCCCTCCAACACTGCTTCTCCATGACGACCGGCCAGAGAGGCCGGATGGGTGATAGACCGGCATCCGCCTCCATCATCGTATTGATTGGTGAACCAAGGAACCCACAGCGTCGGCCGTGTTTGCGGCTGGGGCAGCTTGCGCCTGATGTGGCGTTGTGGGGGCGGAGGAGCCGTAGTAGTCTGAGCGCGGGAAAGCCGCGTACATGGCGAAGGGCTCCAGTCCGGACGCTGTCTTCTGACGGAATAGCGGAACACGACATGAGGAATCATCATGCCTAATATCCGTGAAATGCAGAGACGACTGAGTCAATGGGTAGAGAGGATTGAAACCCGATGACTGAGATATCCGGACGGAGAGCCGGATGCGGTGAAAGTCGCACGTCCGGTTCGGGGGAGGGGGCGCGAAAACACGGTCGGCTTGCCGACGCTGTGCGTCACGCCCCTATCCCACATATTGTATCATACATTCCATGCTATTTCTTCTCCTGCGCACACTTGGATCAGCGCTGAGGTCGCGTCGTGCGCTTGCCATGGAAAACCTCGCGCTCAGGCATCAACTCAATGTCTTGAAACGAAATGTTAAGAGACCGCGCCTCAAGAATCGAGATAGGCTCCTCTGGGTCATGCTTGTAAGACTTTGGAACGATTGGCGAAAACCGTTGATCTTTGTCCAACCAGAGACCGTTATCCGCTGGTACAAAGAAAGATTCCGGCTCTATTGGAGATGGAAGAGTCTACCGAGGCGGCCAGGAAGGAAAGCGGTCCCTAAGGATATCCGTGATCTTATCCGTACTAT
>JAHJTB010000323.1 GCA_018830135.1 Pseudomonadota bacterium
GACGTGGGGGGGCGCGGGTCATGACGCTTTTTCTTCAGTTCCTGCTGTCCGGAATCATGCTGGGCGGGATTTACGGGCTGATCGCGGTCGGGCTGGTCCTGATCGTCAAGGGCACCCAGGTCTTCAACTTCGCCCACGGCGACATGGCCGCGGCCGGGGCCTACTTTTTCTGGTGGATGCTGGTCAAGGTGCAGTTGAACGCCGGGCTTTCGATAGCGGGAGTGGTCATCGGGGCCGGTCTGCTGGCCCTGCTGCTCGAGCGTTTCATCCTGCGGCCCATGATCGGCAAGCCGCTGCTGTCGGCCATCATGGTGACCATGGGCGTCGGCCAGATTCTGGCCGGCCTGGTCACGTTGTTCTGGCCGGGTCCGGGGCGGACCTTCCCCGACATCCTGCCTTCCGGGACGATCCACCTGGGGGCGGTGGCCCTTTCGGTCGAGTCCCTGACCAGCTTCATCATCTGCGTCGTCGTCCTGGTCGGATTCTATTTCCTGTTCCAGCATACCGACATCGGCCTGGCCATGCGCGGGACGGCCGAGGACCACCAACTGGCCCAGAGCGGGGGCATCCAGGTGACGCGCATTTTCGCCATCTGCTGGTTCATCGGCATTCTGCTTTCGGCCATCGGCGGCATTTTGATCGCCAACCTCCACCAACTCGACCGCATCGCCGTCTCGGGTTTCATCCTCAAGACCTTTGCCGTGGTCATCTTCGGGGGAATGGAATCCATCACCGGCGCGGTCATCGCCGGCGTGATCGTCGGCGTTCTGGAAATGCTGGGCTCCGGGTACCTCGACCCCCTGGTGGACGGCGGCCTGGCCGAAGTCATCCCCTTTATCGTGCTTCTGTTGATCCTGATCGTCAGGCCCCACGGCCTGTTCGGTTACGTCCGGATCGAGCGGGTCTGAGCCATGAGCCGAAGACCCTGCGGCACCTTCGACACCCGGTACGAGCTGGACATCGCCGTCTTCCGGACGCCCTTTCACTGGAGTATGTTCGGACTGCTGATGATCGGCTACCTGGGCCTGTTCCCCCTGTTGGCCAACGACGGGTACCTGGCCATCGCCAACCTGATTTCCATCACCCTCATCGCCACGCTCGGCATCAACTTCCTGACCGGGTACTGCGGCCAGATCAGCCTGGGACACGCCATCTTCGTGGCCTGCGGCGGATACATCTCCGCCGTTCTAATGAACCACCTGGGCTGGTCCTGGTGGGCGACGCTGCCCGTGTCGGTCGCGGGCACGGCCCTGATCGGCCTGTTTTTCGGGCTGCCTTCGCTGAGGATCAAGGGTTTTTACATCGCCATGTCCACCCTGGCCTCGTATTTCATCATCTCCTGGCTGCTCATGCACGGCGGCGCCATCACCGGGAGCATCAACGGGCTGCCCGTGGATGTTCCCCGGATCGGCGCCTACGAGATCGTCAGCCAGCGTCAGTTCTACTACCTGATCGCCGGGTTCCTGATCCTTTCGCTCTTCGTGGCCAAGAGCATCGCCCGCGGCCGGCTGGGCCGGGTCTTCATCGCCATACGGGACGACGACATGGCGGCCGAGGTCATGGGCATCAACGTCTTCGCCTACAAGCTGATCGCCTTTGCCCTCTGTTCGGCCTACGCGGGTCTGGCCGGGTCCCTGTTCGCCACCTACTGGGGCTTCATCACCTTCAACCACTTTCCGTTTTTCGAGAACATCATGTATCTGGGGTACGTGATCATCGGCGGCATGGGCAGTATCGTCGGTTCCATCTTCGGCGTGCTGTTTCTGAAACTGCTGGGTTACGGGGTCATGATGTTCGGGCCGATGATCGGCCAGGCTTTTCCAGCGATTTCGGGCTCGGTCGTGGCCTCCCTCCTGCTGATCGGCCACGGCGCCGTGATCGTCGTCTTTCTGATCTTCGAGCCGAGAGGGCTCTTCCACCGTTGGGAGATCATCAAAGCGTCGATGCGAATCTGGCCCTTCACATATTAATTTCCCGGGAGCGTTTCCGGACGGGGGCGTCCGGGGATCGATGAAAACGCATGAGACGGCATCCAGCCTAAAAAGGAGGCAGCCATGGTCAAGATGAGACGCTTTGGAGGGTGGGGGGGACTGGTCCTCGGCCTCTGTCTGCTGCTGATGGTCCCCGCGCCGGCGGCGGCGGCGGAAAAAAAGTCGGACGTGCTCATTTCGGGCACGTACGATCTGACCGGCCCCTACTCGGGGGTGCATCAGCTTTTTGTCAAGGCGGCCAAGGACTATGTCCAGTGGTCCAACGAGACCAATCAGATTCCGGGCGTCAACATCGTCCTGGACGTGGTCGATATCGCGGCAGACCCCGGCAAGACCGTGGTCGCTTTCCAAATGGCGGCCAGCAAGACGCCGCGGGCCGTCATCTCCACGGGCGGCTTCGCCAGCCACTGCACCATTGCCTGCAAACCGCTGGCCCAGCGGCTCAAGATTCCGATCATCAGCGGCTCTTCGCCCCGGAGCATCCTCCTGCCGCCGGGTTGGGTCTTCAGTATCCAGGGTCTGTACGAGGGCATGCTCGGCGCCTGCGGCGACTGGGTCGTGGCCAACTGGAAGCCGGACAGCAAAGACCCCTGGATCAGGAAGCACTATGAGAAGCGAAACCCGCGCATGGCCGTCATCGGCTGGGACAACACCTTCGGCCGGGGATTCGACCAGCCTGAAAGCCGGGCCTACCTGAAGAGCAAGGGCGTCGATTTCGTGGGCGCGGAGTACATTCCCATGTCGCCCTCGGACACCTCGCCGGTTCTGCTGCGGCTGGTCAAGGATCAAAAGGCCGACTTCATCTATTTCGGCATGTACCCGTCCAGCCACGCCGTCATCCTCAAGGATGCCGGCCGCCTGGGCCTGCGCGACCAGTTTCAGGACTTCGCCTTCTGGGCCTCGAGCATTCTCCAGGTCAAGGGCTTCGCCGGCGACCTGGCCGAGCGGAGCATGATGCTGACCGGTTACAAGATGCTGCCGGAAGAATGGGACGTGCCCTATTTCCTGGAGGCCTACAAGAAGTCCGGTCTCGATCTGGTCTTCGGGGTCTACTATTCCGCCGCCGTGGCCTATTTCGACGTGTACGGCGAGGCCATCAAGCGGGCCGCGGCCAAGGTCGGACCGGACAAGGTGGACGGCCAGGCCATTTACGACGTGATGGTCAGCATGCGGAACTACAAGCCCAGGATGTTCCACAGCGTGATGAACTTCACCCCGACCAAGCTCTACGGGCCGGACACGGCGGTCATGTACCAGATTCAAAACGGCGCGCCCGTTCTGGTGGACAAGGACATTTACGTGCCCAACCTCCTGCCGGGCGGCAAGGACGTGCCCAAATAGCCCCGGTCCGGCCGATCGAAGGGACGAACCGAATCGGGATCGTGACATCCCGCGAGGAGAGGGTATGACAACGCCCCGCCTGGTCGTGGATGCAGGCAAGTGCACGGAGTGCATGTCCTGTCAGCTCATATGCTCCTATACCTACAGCGGGGCCTTCAATCCGGAGGCGGCCCGGGTCGTGATCCGCCCGCCGGAAATCCGCTTTACCGACGACTGCGTCCCGGGTTGCGTCCTGTGCGCCCGGTATTGCGTATACGGGGCCATCGTCAGGCCGGAGGCGGCTTGAATCATGGACTGGCATGGATACGCGGGACGGACCCTGTATGTGGACCTGGACGCGAACCGGGTGCGGGAAGAGCCGCTGGACCCGGGCCTGGCCGCGGATTTCATCGGGCCGCCGGGCACGGGGTTCAGGCTGTTGTACGATCTGTTGAAGCCGGGGGTTGACCCCCTGTCCCCGGACAACGTGATGGTCGTGGGTCTCGGGCCGCTGGGGGGCACGCTGATGCCCGGCTCGGGACGGTGCGGCCTGGCCATGAAGTATCCCGTTCCGGCCAGCCGGGACCTCCGGAAGCACTACGTCGCCTATTCCACCGGCGGCAGCCGGCGTTTCGGGTCCATGCTCAAGAACGCCGGGTACGACCAGATCGTAATAACCGGGGCCGCCGACCGGCCTAGTTACCTGCTGGTCACGGACGAGGGCGTCCGGATTCGCGAGGCCGGCGACCTGTGGGGTCTGGACATCCACCAGACCTCGGAAGCCCTCTGGAATCGGCACTCCGGCCGCACCGGAAAGTGCGGGGTCTGGACCATCGGGCCGGCCGGGGAGAATCGAATCCCGATCGCCCAGGCCACGGTCGACGACGTCAACAGCCTGGGGCGAAACGTGGGGGCGGTCCTGGGCTCGAAGAACCTCAAGGCCGTGGTCACCCTGGGCGCGCGCGGCGTGCGGGTCAGGGACGGCCGGCGATTCATGGATGTCTATCAGCGCAAGCGCCGCGAGATTCTGAATCATCCGCGCTACCGTCCCCTGCCCGATTATCATCACCCCTTGATTCAGCAGGTATGGGAATCCGACATGGTCGAAATCAAGGCCTGCGTCGGGTGCCTGGGCGCCTGCCGATCCACGCTCCAGGCCAGGTCCGGCGCTTTCCGGGGCGCATCCTACAAGGGCGGGGACGTCTCGATCCCCCTGGATTTCGGCCGGCGCTTGAAGGTGGACGAAACGGGCGCCATGTACGCTCTGATGGACCGGCTCAACCGGACCGGCCTCTGCATCCTGACCACCCTGCGCATGATCTATTACGTGACGCGCCTGTTCGAGCGGGGCGAGATAACCCGGGAGGACACCGGCGGCCTGGTCCTGCGGATGGGGGATATGGAGGCGTACCTGGCCCTGATCGACCGGATCGTGGAACGGCGGGAGATCGGCGAGGTCATGGGCCGGGGCTGGCACGCCCTGGCCCGGGTCGTCGGCCGGGACCCCGGCGCGGAATTCCGGGACGGCTGTTCCATCATCAAGGGGGTGGACTCCCTGACCGACAGCCGCTTTTGGCCTTCCAATCTGGGTCCGAGCATGGGCCTGTCCAACATCGTTCACTCCAAGGGCAAGCACGCCCATGGGGCCACCTATTGGCCGGCCGGACCGGACCGGACGCGGGAGACTTACTGGCCCGAGCCCTGGCAGTCCCTGGGCGACGTCAAGCGGGACGCGGCGAAGATGGGCCTCACGCCCGAGGAGATGGAGCGGATATTCGGGCCGGAGGATTTCAACACCGGGCGATTGACCCGGTTCACCCAGGACGCCGAGTATTTATACAATGCCCTGGGCATCTGCGACTGCGTGGTCCACTGGGAATGCGACCCGACCCGGGACGTGCCCTGGCTGACCGAGATGTACCAGGCCCTGACCGGCTTCGATATCTCGCCCCGGGAGATGCTGCGGGCCGGCGAACGGTGCTACAACATGGAAAAGCTGCTTAACGCCCGCGAGGGATTCGGCCGGAGCGACGACGAAGTGCCCGAGGTCTGGCTCCAGAATACCGAAATACCGATCAAGGGTCGAGGCGGGGAGCGGTACCTGAGCGACTGGTTCGGGCGGCGGCTGACCGGGGGCGATCTCGAAAACATGCTCGACGAGTACTACCGGGAACGGGGCTGGGACGTGGAAACCGGCTTGCCGACCCGGGAGCGATTGGCCGGGTTGGGGTTGAACATGGCGGATTGAAGCCGGAGTTTTGACTGAACATGCAGGGCGGGCTCACCTCGCGGCTTGCCGCGAGGTGAGCCCGCCAACTGTAATATCGATCGGGAACCGAAGGCGCCTCGCCCGGCAGGCGGGACGCGAAGATCAAGGCAAGGAGGAGTCGGGATGACGGAAGCTGAACGGAACACGCCGCTGGCCGGACTGCGAGTCCTGGACGTGGGGACCATGACCCCCGGCAAGTACTGCACCCTGCTGATGGCCGACCTGGGGGCCGAGGTGATCCGGGTGGAACGCCACACCGCGGCGACCAAACGTATCGACGACGAGGACCTGATTCTGAACCGGAACAAGCGAAGCGTGGCCTTGAACCTGCGGAGCGAGGCGGGCCGGGAGGTTTTTTTCAAGCTGGCCCGGCGGGCCGACGTGATCATCGAGAGCCACCGTCCCGGGGCCACCCGGCGAATGGGTATCGACTACGAGTCGGTCCGGGCGGTCAACCCCGCGGTAATCTACGCGTCCCTGTCCGGTTTCGGCCAGGATGGGCCGTATGCCCAGCGGCCCGGCTTCGATCTGGTCTTTATGGCCTTCGGGGGACTGCTGGGCCTGATGGCCGAACCCGGCCGGCCGCCTCGCGTTCCGGGCATCTATGCCTCGGACGCCGGATCGGGCCTTTTGGCCGCAATCGGCATCCTGAGCGGACTGTTCGCCCGCCAGCGGACGGGCCGGGGGCAGTTTCTCGACGTCGGGATGCTGGACGGGGTGCTGTCCATGCTGAGCACGGTGACCGGTTTTCTGCACCCATCCGGCCGTCCGGCCCAGGCCGATTTCCTGGGCGGGGTCGTGTTGCCCTGCTACAACGTCTATGAGACCGCGGACGGCCGGTACCTGGCTCTGGGGGCCTTCCGGCCGCAGTCCTGGCAGGCGCTTTGCGCTTTCCTGGAGCGGGAGGACCTGATCGAGCACCAGTGGGCCGCGGGTGAAAAGCATGACGAAGTTCTGGCCTTTCTCCAGGATGCCTTCAAGACGCGGACCCGGGACGAGTGGGTGACCCGTCTGGCCGCCCTGGACGTGGAGGCCGGCCCGGTTTACGACCTGCCGGAGGTCTATGCGGATGAACAGGTCCGGCATCGCCAGATGGTGGTCGAGGTGGAACATCCCAAAGGCGGGGTCATGAAACAGATCGGCATACCGTTCAAGTTTTCCGACACGCCGGCCGTCCTGGGCGGGCCGGCGCCGAACATCGGCCGGGATACCGAGGCCGTGCTCGGGGAGTTGGGCTATTCGGAAACGGACGTCGCGAACCTCAAGGCGGCCGGGGCGCTCTGATCCCGGTTGGAAAAAGGCATACGGGAGGAAGACGGATGACGGGCGGCATGAAGTTGAACACCAAGCGGCTGACGGAGATGGCCTTTGCCTACAAACAGGCCGGGACCCTGGTCGGGGCGGTGGAACTGGACCTGTTCACCTTGATCGACCAGGGCCGCGACACCGTGTCGGCCCTGGCCGGCGCCCTGGACCTGCCGGAAGACGTGACGGACAAGCTGGTCACGGCCTGCGTGTCCCAGGGACTGCTCGAGAAAAACGGAGAGACCTATCGGAACACGCCGGACGTGGACCGATACCTGGTTCGCGGACGACCGGCCTACTATGGCGAGTACCTGATCGGGCAGGCCAAGATGGAGTACGACATGTGGAAGGAGATCGCCTCGGCCTGCCGCCGGCCGGTGCAGCCGGTGGGCATGTACCAGGCCCTGATGCGCGACGACCCGAACATGGCTCGCGATGTGACCACGGCCGGTTACAACGCCTCGATCGCCGCGGGGTACAAAATGGCCCGGACCTTTGATTTCAGTTCCTTCTCCCTCTACCTGGACCTGGGCGGCGGTTCGGGCTGCTACTCGATTCCGGCATGTGAAAGCAATCCGAAACTCAAGGCCATCGTCTTCGATTTTCCCACGGTCCTGGAGGTGACCCGCGAATTCATCGGGAAACACGGCCTGTCGGACCGCATTTCCACCAGGCCCGGCGATTTCGTCCGGGACGACCTGCCTTCGGGGGCCGACGTGATCAGCATTATCGGCAACTTTCACGGCACGACCCGGGAAGAGGCCCCGGCCGTCGTGCGGAAGGCCGCCGCCGCGCTGGCTCCGGGCGGGGCCCTGATCATCAGCGATCACATGCTGAACGACGAGAAGACCGGGCCGATCGAGTCGGCCCTGTTCAACCTGTTTTTTGTGGCCAGTTCGACGCGGGGTTACATCAAGACGCCGGCCGAAGTGGCCGGTTTCATGCAACGGGCCGGGCTGGAAAATATCGAGGTCGGTGAATTCATCCCGGGTTCGGTAACCCGGGTCGTGGGCCGAAAACCCCGATGAAGCCGCTCCCGGTCCGCCTCCGCCCGCCGCCCGGGAGGCGTGCGGAAGGGAGGCGGGGCCGGGGCTGAAAGGTCCGCTCAACCGGCGGACGATGCCGTCTGTTCCCGGTAGATATCGTATATTTTGCAGGTCAGTTCGCCCTCGAGGGTCGGGAGGCTTTTGAGCACGGCGATGATGTCTGAACGCACGTATGCTTCGGCATCGGCCCGGGTTTCGAACCGGTAAACGCCGGCAAACTCGCCGGTGTCGTCACTGCCCAGCCAGAGCTTCGAGCGAAAGCCGGGCTGGGCCTCGATGAGCGGGACCACTGCTTCGTTGACGGCACGGGTTTCCGCGACCGTGACCCCCTTCTGCCTGAATTGAACGATCAAAACCACCATACGAAATACTCCCGGGAAAACCGCCGGATCGATCAGGACTCCGCTTCCGTTTCGGGCGGGGCCGCGGTGAACTCGGACAGGGACGCTTCCACGACCGGCCGGTGGGGCCTCCGATTGACCCGCAACTGAAAGATGTCCGGTCTCGAGTAGTGGCCGGCCACGTCACAGGCCGCCTTGGCCGCGAAGATGTGCTCCATGGAGCCTTCGGCCATGAGAATGGCTTCCCCGGCCACCGGACCGGCGATGACTTCGCCTCGGGGATCGATGATGCAGCTGTCCCCGGTCGCCGTGTAAGCCCATTGGCGATAGTCTTCCGGCACGTCCTCCGGAGAGAGCAGGCCGCCGACCAGGATGACGTAGGCCGCGGCCTGGGAGGCGAAGGCCCTGGACAGCAGAAGCTGCTTTTCCCAGACGGAGATGGGCGCGGGCGGAGCCGGGCCTTCGGCCCCGGGCCAGGCGGCGACATGGATCTGGACGCCCCGGGACATCAGGACGTACCCGGGCAGGACCATGTTGTGCTCCCAGCAGTTCAAGCCGCCGATCCGCCCGTAGGGCCGTTCGTACACGGTCAGACTCGATCCGTCGCCTTCTCCCCAGACGGCCCGTTCCCTGTGGGTGGGTTTCAGCTTGCGGTGCCGGCCCAGGATGGTTCCGTCGGCGCCGATGAACAGCAGCGTGCAATAGACCGTGCCCCGGGTTCGGGGGTCGCGTTCCACCAGCCCGATGACCACGTCCAGCCCGGCCTGGCGGGCCGCCTCGCAGAGCCGGTCCGTGGTCGGACCGGGAATTTCCACGGCCTGGGCCAGGTATTCGGCCTGGGCCTTCCAGGGCAGCCGTCCCCGGCCGGAACCCATGATGAAAAACGGATACCCGGGCAGCCAGGTCTCGCTGAAGGCCGCGATCGTGGCCCCCATGTCCCCGGCCTGGATGATCAGGCGGCAGGCCTTGTCCGTCGAGGCCTCCCGATCGAAATAGACCGGAGCGGCCTGTACCGCGGCCAGACGAAATCGTTCGTAATCGGTCAAAATCAACCTCCCCCTAACTCAGGGTACGTAGAGAATGACCATCAACTCGGCTTCCCGGTCCCCGGGGTTGGAGAGGTGATGGTCGATGCAGGAGTTGAAATGAAGGGACTGGCCCGCCGTCAGGTGTGTACTCTTCCGGCCGACGGTCGCCTCGATCTCCCCGCACAGTACGTAAACGAACTCTTCTCCCTCGTGTTGATACCCCACGCCCCGGTGGGTCGTTTGGGGCGGAATGTTTACGGAAAAGGCCAGCAGGTGGTTGCTGGCGTCGGTCGGCGCCAGGGTCTGGTACGAGTAGTGGTCGGTTCGTTTGGCCGCTTCCTGCATTTGTTTTTCAGGCCGAGGGTCGTGAATCAGGAAGGCCCCGGAATCCATTTTCAGGGCCCGGGCCAGTTGCAGGAGCAGGGAGACGGGCGGTTCCGCCCGGCCGTCCTCGACCCATTGCAGATATTCGCCCGAGCAGCCGGCCAGTTCGACCAGAGGACCGACATCGACCCCCCGTTCCTCGCGTGCCTCTCTGATGCGTTGGCTCACCGATTTCGATTCGTTCAGGGGCATGTCTTCCGTCCTCTCCCTGCGCGGCCGTCCTGGTCCCGAGCCCGGGCCGGGTCGCCGCCCTGACATGGCGGTTCAGCATCATCGTCTGTATTCACGATACGCAACGGCTCCGGCATGAGCTCATTATATCCGTGCCTGACGGATTTGCCGATACAGAAAGTCGCCCTGCATGGCCGCCTTGTGTTCATTTCGGCCGGGGGCGATCGAGGAGCCACGGCCTGTCAGTCCTTCAGCGGGCCGAAGCCCAGGCCTGGTATCCGGACGTGGCCCAGACCGCCTTGGCGGCCCGTTCGAACGAGGGCAAGGCCGGCAGACCCGCCAGCGTGAATTCCTTCATGGCCGCGGCGGCGCGGGCGGTATAGGGCGGCACGATGAAGATGGGCAGGCCCAGTTCGTCCCGGGCCTGGCGGAGCATTTCGATATAGGCGGGCCTGAACTCTTCCAGGAAAAACGGCATATAGGACATGGTTATCACCGCGTCCACCTCGGCGGCGATCATTTCCAGGGAGGTCCGGCATAGAGTCAGGGCCTTGTCCATGGGCATCCAGACCAGGTCCAGGGGATTGCCCAGGCCGGAAAACGGCGGCAGGTGGTCCTGGAGGTAGGCCTTGAGCCTGGCCTGAAGCTCCGGGCTGAAGGCCGGAACGTCGAGACCCAGGCCTTCGCAGGCGTCCGAGGCCGCGATGCCGCCGCCTCCGGCTTCGGCCATGATGCCCACCTTGCGGCCCTTGGGCAGCACCGGCGAGGAGAAGGCTGCGGCCAGGTCGATGAGGTCCTCGAAGCAGTCGGCCCGGACGATGCCGGCGCTCCGGGCCGCCCCGGTCCAGACGTCCCGATCGCCGGCCAGGGAGCCGGAATGGGACAGGGCGGCCTTGGCCCCGGCGCGGCTGAAGCCGGACTTCCAGATGACGACCGGCTTCTCAGCGCTCACCTCGGAGGCCAGTTCCAGAAAGGCCCGCCCTCTGGGGGTGCCTTCCACATAGGCGCAGGCGACCCGGGTCCGGTCGTCGTGCCCGAAATAGGACAGGTAGTCGTTCAGGTCCAGGTCGGCCTGGTTTCCGGTGCTGATGACCTTGCTGAATCTCAGGCCCCGGGCGCTGCCGCCGGCCAGGAAATGTTCGGTGGCCCAGCCGCTCTGGCCGCAAAAGGAAACCCCCCCAGGAACCATGTCCGCTTCCTGGATGTCGACCACGGTGTTCAGGCTGGCCGAGGGAGAGCAGAGGCCCATGCAGTTGGGGCCGACGACCCGGATGCCGGCCGAACGGGCCGCCTCGATCACCCGATGCTGGAGGACCTTTCCCTCCTCGCCCAGTTCGGCGAACCCGGCCGCGTGAATGACGACAAAACGGACTTGGCGGCGGGCGCAGTCGAGCATGACGCTTTCGGCCGCGGCGGCGGGAACCGCGATGACCACCAGGTCCGGCGCCTCGTCGATGTCGGCCACGGAGGCATGGCAGGCCACGCCGTCCAGCTCGGCCAGACGCTTGCTGATCGGATATTTCCTGCCCGGGTATCCGTGCTCCTTGACCCGCCACCAGATGAAACCGCCGCCCTTCGTGAAATCGGGGGAGGCTCCGACGATGGCCAGGGAACGGGGATGAAACAGGAGATCGAGGTCGGTGTGTTCCACGGTAACTCCTTTCCGAACGGTGTTGAATGCGTCAGGCCGGGGCCGACTCCGGCCGACCCCGCTCCGGGACGCGGTGAATTTATGGCGGTGTTATGGTATTGTGCCCCAGACGGGCGGACAAATCAAGACCGGCCTGGTCGGGGAGATAACATTTCAGGGGGTGGCGGCCCTGAAGGAGCACCCTGTCTCGGTCTTCGGCCCCGGGGCTCCGGCTGCCGCCTTCAACATGTTGGGATCAACCCCGGATTTTGCGGTCGGGTTCGTGACGAGGTGATATTGCGACCGTATTCCAAATCGAACCGGGTGGCGCCGTCCTCTTTTCGCTGGCGGTCCGTGGCGGCCATGGCCGTCCTGGCGGCCGGACTGTGGCTGGTGACCTTTGGCTGCGCTTGCGGCAATTTCTGGTTCAAGATTTCCGCGTCCGCCGCCCTGCTGGCCGGTCTGTCCCTGGCCATCGATCGGCCCACGGAGGGCGGGGCGCGTTTCAAGGCCGTCGACGTTCCGATCGGCCTGGCCTCGGCGGCCCTGCTCTACGGTGTTTTCTGTCTGGGCAAGCTGGTTTCCACAACCCTGTTTCCGTTCGCCCAGGCCCAGATCGGCGGCATATACGGCCGGGCCGAGGGAACGCCGGTCTGGCTCATCACCCTGCTGCTGCTTTTCGTGACCGGGCCCGCCGAGGAGATTTTCTGGCGGGGCTTCATCCAGCGGAGGCTGATGGACGGTCTGGGGGGACGGCGGGGCTGGCTGGCGGCGACGGCCTTGTATGCCGGCGTTCATGTGAGCACCTTGAATTTCATGCTTATCGGGGCGGCCGCCGTGGCCGGGGCCTATTGGGGCTTTCTTTACTGGCGTCTGGGCCGGCTGGCTCCCATCGTGATTTCCCATTCCATCTGGAGCGCCTTCATATTTACGGTCCTGCCGGTCTGACGGCCGCCCCGGCCCTCCGGTCCGTTATCTTCGTCCCCGGAGCAGAACGTAGCTGGCGCCCGCACCCCCGTCGTGGGGCCGGGCCGAGGTAAAGGCCAGGATATGTTTGCGGAGCCGGCCCCGGCGCAGCAGAATCTCCATGCGTTTTTTCAGGACCGGGATGTGATCCTTGGAATTGAGGCCTCGGCCGTGAACGAGCAGGACGCAACGGTAGCCGAGTCCTACCGCCTCGACGATAAATGCGCCGATGGCTTCGTCGGCTTCCCGGACCGTCAGGCCGTGCAGGTCCAGGTGGGCCTGGACCGAGAAATGCCCCTGCCGCAGCTTTTCCAGCAGTACGGGATGGATGCCCCGGATGTAGCCCTCGAGATATTCGTCCGTGTCGATCAGGTCGAAGTTGGCCCGCCCGGAAACCAGTTCCTCCAGGTGGGCCAGGGCCTCGAGGTCTTCGGAATAAGGCGCGATAACCGCCGGGTGGCCGAGCGGAGGCCTGGCTTCGACCCGCCTCTGCTGCCGGGCGGACAGCGGGATGACGTCCGACATGGCCCGCTTGAAAAACGAGCTTTCGTCTTCGGGCGCCTCAGGGGGCGGCGGGGGCGTATCCGGGATAGGAGGCGCCTCCGGCATTTTTTTCAGGGCCTCCAAGGCCTCGAAGGGCCGATGGGCCAGCGGACCGGACTGAAGGAGCGGCCGGGTTTGAGGCGGCCGGCTTTTTTTCTTTTTACGGCGGCCGGACATTCCTTGTCTCCTTGAAACATTTCAGGACGCGGATATGGACACGGCCCCAGACGTGCATTACCATAATAGAAACAATCGGGGACCTTGTAAAGGCCCCGGGAGAGGAGACGGGATTTGGCCCGAAAAGACGACTACGAAAACGCGTTCAAACTGGCGGCCAGGGAGCTGGGGGCCGGGGCCCCGGCCGTGATCGGCGGTTTGAGCGGCGCGGAATACGACGAGGCCAACCAGCGGCTGGTTCTCGAGTTCATCGGGCGCCGGGTCTTCATCGCCTGGCCGGACATCGCGGTGGGTTACCTGGATTCGGAAGAGGCGGTGCCGATCACCGAGCAGGTGCTCATCCTTCATTATCTGAGCCGGGCCAAGGGCGCCCCGCTGTCCGGCCAAGCGATCACCTATCGGGAAGTGCCCTCGGGGGAGTTCTATTACCCCGCCTTTGTCAAGCGGGCCGAAGCGCCGATGCTCTCGGTTTTCGGAAACAGCCCCGAGTTGCTGACCCGGACGGCCCCGGAAATCGGCGGCCGGCCGGTTGAGGACCTGGGCGATGCGGCGGCGGTCTTTCAGGCCCTGCCCCAGGTACCGGTGACCCTGGTCGTCTGGGGGGGAGACGATGAGTTCGAACCGTCCGGGAAGATCCTTTTCGACCGGAGCATTTCCCATTATCTGGACGTCGAAGACGTGGCCTGGCTCTCGGGTATGATCGTTTACCGGCTTATGCGCCTGGCCCCGAAATATACAGGAGGGAATTGACATGAAGATCGCAGTGAGCGGCAAGGGGGGCGTGGGCAAGACGACCCTGGCGGCCACGTTGGCCCGGGTATTCGCCGAGGAGGGCAAAAAGGTCCTGGCCATTGACGCCGATCCGGACGCCAACCTGGCCGGAGCCCTGGGTTTCGAAAAACCACAGGATATCGTACCGTTATCCGAGATGAAGGAACTGATCGCCGAACGGACCGGGACCGAGCCGGGCAAGTACGGGTCTATTTTCAAGATGAATCCCAAGGTGGACGATCTGCCCGAGACCATTGCCAAATCGGTCGGCCCTCTCAAGTTCATGGTCCTGGGGGGCGTGAAAAAGGGCGGGGGAGGCTGTATCTGCCCGGAAAGCGTCATGCTCAAGAACCTGATCATGCATCTGGTCTTGTCCCGGGACGAAGTGGTCATCCTGGACATGGAAGCCGGCCTGGAGCATCTGGGCCGGGGGACGGCCTCGGCCGTGGACAAGCTCCTGGTGGTCGTGGAACCCGGACGGCGTTCCCTGGACACGGCCGAGACGGTCCGGCGGCTGGCCGACGATCTGAAGTTGAAAAACATCGGCGTGGTGGGCAACAAGGTCCGGCACGCCCAGGACGAGGAGTTCATCCGGCGGGGGCTGCCCGGCTTCGATATTCTCGGATTTCTGCCTTACAGCGAGGATGTCATCGAGGCCGACCTGACCGGGCGCAGTGCCTATGATACATCGCCCGGGACGGCGGCCGCGGTCCGGGAGATTTACAAGAAACTGATTGCCTAGACCGGACGTTGGGTCCCGGGGGACCGGCTCAACCCGGCTTGGGAGGGGCCGGTTCCTTGCGTTTGAACAGTTGTCGGCCGTCGAATCGCCAGGTCGAGGCGGGCAGCGGTCCAAAGGCGCGAAAATGGATGGTCACGTTGTCCCGGTCGACCTCGATGTCCGGGTCGTCCGCGCAGTCGCCGAAGGGCGCCGAAAGGTGCCAGCCGCCGCCCCGGCGGAGCCCCAGGGCCAGGAACCGGACCGGACAGGCAACCGGGCCGACAAAGTCGCGGATCAGGATCACGTCGCAGGACTTGAGGCGAACGTATCGATTGACCCGCATGAAATCCGTGCCTCGGTACAGCACGCTGTTCCGGAGCAGGAGGATTCGGGCCTCCCCGTCCGCGACGATCCGGACCGGACCGGCCGCTGTTTCGATCTGGGCGGGACGTGTTTCGGCCTGGGAGATCATGGCCGGGGCCTGAAGAGCGAAAAAAATCAGAACGATCCGTAATATCTTCATGAAAGGCGCCGTGTATGGGAGGCGGGCGTTCCGGGACGCCGGCTCGAACCCGATATCCGGCTATTGTAACAGACCCGTGGAATCCGGACCAGTTAATAATAATCCCGAATTTTGCGGTTGGGTTCGTAGCGAGGCGTCGAAATGTAAGGAAAAACCCCTTGTTAGGTTAGACCGCCCTGCATGTTCGGCGCCGCAGCAGGAGATAACTGGAAAATCCGGGATAATAGAAGGCCCGGTAATCCCTCGTTAATAGGCGGCGGTCCCAGACCGCCTTGTCGCCGTCTTCGACCACTCCAGGCGCCCAGATCGCCCTCCGGGGCGGTCTCGGGCCGGCCGTGAAGTTGACAGGTTGACGGAAACCTGATACCTGGACGCCATGCTCTCGCTTGATGGACCATTGAATCTGGAGGCCAGGGGGCTCGACCATTCGCCCTTGACCCGCTCCGTGCCGCTGGAGATCGATCCGCCTTCACTCAAGGACAACACCGGCCTGGTCGACCGGCTCGTCCGGGCGGCCGCCCGCCTCCTGGGCCTCGAAACGGTGACTTTTCCTTTGTCACTGGCCGGCGGGCTCAATGACCTGTACGGGAGTTCCGGATACCGGGTCTCGGCCGCTGTCCATGTCGAAGGCAGGCAGGGGCGGGTCGTTTCACTCCGGACCGGCCGGAAGGGGGCCTCATCCTACGGGTTGGCCGTTGATCTCGGTTCGACGACCATTGTGCTGGCCCTGGTCGATATGGAGGCCCCGAGCGTGGTGGACCAGTTGAGCCTGGCCAATCCCCAGATCGAATACGGGTCCGATATACTGACCCGGGCCCACATGGCTGAAAAGCCGGAGGGCCTGGACCGGCTGGTGGACCGGCTGCGTCGGGCGGTCAGCCGGGGGGCGGCGGACATCTGCCGACGCAACGGTTTGGACCCAGCCGGCCTGACCGCGGCCACGGCGGCCGGCAATACGGCCATGACCCATTTCCTCCTCGGCCTGCCGCTCCGGACCATTATTCGGGAGCCGTACGTGCCCGTGATCAATCTGCCCCGGCATCTGCGGGCGGCCGATATCGGGATCGAGATCGCGCCGGAGGCCCCCGTCCTGGTCATGCCCAACAAGGGGGCCTATCTGGGAGGCGACCTCATGGCCGGGGCCGTGGAGGCCGGTTTCGCCCGGGCCGAGGAGCCCTGCCTCATGGTCGACGTGGGGACCAACGCCGAGATGATACTGGGCCAGAAGGACTGGCTGGTCGGCGCGGCCGGCGCGGCCGGCCCGGCCCTGGAAGGCGGCGTGGCGCGCATGGGCATGGTAGCCGGACCCGGCGTCATCGACCAGGTGCGCATCGACCGGCGGACCGGACAAACGGCCTGCCGGACCATCGGCGACCTGCCTCCCCGGGGCATCTGCGGTTCGGGGCTGATCGACCTGCTGGCCGAACTCTTCCTCTCCGGCCTGATGGATTTTCACGGCAAACTGACCCTGCTCCCGGGCGACCCGAGACGGGCCGAGACGGACGAAGGGCCGGCCTTTGTCGTGGTACCCGGCCGGGAGACCGCGGACGGGAGCCCGATCCTGTTCACCGAAATCGAAATCGACATCATGACCCGGTCCAAGGCGGCCATGTACACCATTCTCGGCACCGTGCTCAAAAGCGTCGGGCTGACCTTCGACCAGATCGACCGCTTCTTCGTGGCCGGGACCTTCGGCCAGTACATCGATCCCCGCATGGCCGTGGCCATCGGCATGGTCCCGGACATTCCCCTGGACCGATTCGTCCCTTTGGGCAACTCCTCCCTGGGCGGAGCCGTGCTGGCGCTCGTGTCCGCTCGGGCCCGGGCCGAGGTAATGGATGTCTGGCGCCGGCTGACCTACCTGGAAATGAACGTCAACCAGGAACTGATGAACCGGTTTTCAGCGGCCCGGTTCTTTCCCCACACCGACCGCTGGCGGTTCCCCTCGGTGGGGACCCTCATCACCTGACATGCGCCGCCGCACGCCCAAGGGATCATGGACCTGACCGCAAACCTGCTCGTGTCCTTTTTCGGAGGCGCCGTTTCCGTACTGACGCTCGGTTCACTCTCCCTGCTCATCGGACTGGCCGCCTTTCTTCGGGTGACCTTCGGCTGGAGCTATCTGGGGACCGAGGCACCGCCGCCGGGGGAGTGGGTCCGAATCGGCCGGCTGGTCTTTTTCCTGGGCGGCTTCGGGGGGCTGTTCGTGATTCAGGGCCTGCCGGCCACCGGACCGGGAGGCTGGACCTGGGCCAACGAGGCAGTTATTCGGACGATCTGCGGCGGATTGACCGTATTCCTCGGCCTGTTGGCCGTGGGCTGGCCCCGGGCGCTGGCGGTCCGGAAGACGGGACGCCGGGCGCCCCGGGCCGCGATCCACCTGGGCTGGGCCTTGGCCGTGGGGCTGGCTTTTGCCGCCGGCTGGACGCCCCGTCCAGGGCTGATCCTGTCATCGATCGTCATTCTGGGCGGGGCAGAGGGGTATTTCCCCCAGGGACTGCTCTACCTGTCGGCCTACACCGCCGGATTTATCATGCCGTTTTTTCTGGTCGGACTGGGGCTGGACCTGTTTATGGCCTTCCCGGCCCGGCGGGTGGGGTACGAGCGGGGGAGTTCGGCCTGGGCCGTGGTGCTGATCGCGGTGGGGGTTGCTATTTTATTCAATGTATTCGATTTGTTGCCGGACTTGACCTGGAGGCGGTTTTATGTTTAGATGGGCCGGGTCGGCTTGGGGCAAACACCGATTTTCGAATATTTTTTTCTTGACAAATAAAACGGGCGAAGATAATAATCAAGAGTTGACCCCGCTTGAGGACTTTCGAATCGAATCGAAAGGGGGGTCCGCTGGCGTAGCTCAATGGGTAGAGCACCTGATTTGTAATCAGGCGGTTGCGGGTTCGAGTCCCATCGCCAGCTCCAGAGCGGTTAACGATCTTTGAATGGATCTGAGTAAGGTTAGCGAGGCGCTCATCGCCCGAGACGATAACCATACCTTTTCGGAGAGGTTCCCGAGCGGCCAAAGGGAACAGACTGTAAATCTGTCGGCGAACGCCTTCGGAGGTTCGAATCCTCCCCTCTCCACCACCTTTTTGAGGCGGGATGTAGGAGATAAGTCGTATCGATTCACTACAACCGTGCTTGTCACCACCCCGCAGGCACAGGGGGTTTGACTGGCGGGAATAGCTCAGTTGGCTAGAGCATCAGCCTTCCAAGCTGAGGGTCGCGGGTTCGAGCCCCGTTTCCCGCTCCATGGCGCTTAAGGATCACCTGAATTCGGATGGTGTTCCCCTCGAGCCCACGTAGCTCAGTTGGTAGAGCACTTCCTTGGTAAGGAAGAGGTTCACCGGTTCAAGCCCGGTCGTGGGCTCCAATAGATTTTTTGCCCGGCTCCTATCGCAGTCCAGGCCGGGTCGTGAACACTAAAGGACTCCCAAAGGAGGATTGGCGATGGCCAAAAAGAAGTTCATGCGTACGAAGCCGCACGTGAATGTGGGTACGATAGGGCATATTGA
>JAHJTB010000036.1 GCA_018830135.1 Pseudomonadota bacterium
AGGGGGTCCAGGATGTCCCGCATGATCCGGTCGAGTTTGGCGTGGTAGGCCTTACGATCCTTGATGCGTTGGACCTTTGCTTCCCGGAAAGGGGCGGCCATGAGGTCCATGGTGCTTCGGGCGGTTTCATGGCTGCCGGCCCAGTCGTCCGAGGGACGGGCGAAAAAATATCCCTGGAACAGATTGAGACCCAGGTTCAGTGCGGTCAGGGCCTCTTCCCGCGTTTCAACGCCTTCGGCCACGACCAGGGCGCCCGTGCCCCGGGCCAGATGGAGCAGGGATCGGACCAGTTCCTGTTTGTGGTGTTCCCGATCCATGTCCTGGATCAGAAAGCGGTCGATCTTGATGATGTCGGGTTTGAGCAGGGCGATCCGTTCCAGGTTGGATCGGCCGGCCCCCACGTCGTCCAGGGCGATGTGAAAACCATGATTCCGGTAAATCTCGACGAAACGGATCAAGGCATCCAGGTTCCTGACATTGGTTTCGATGATTTCGATGACCAGGTCCCTGGGCCGAAGCCCGACCTTGCGAACGGATTCGAAGAGACGGCCGGTACCCACTTCGATGGAATCCAGCAGTGATGTCTCGAAATTGAGCCAGAGCATGCACTCCTCGCCCGGCGGCTTCAATCGGCGGAACATGCCCAAGGCGGTTTCCCGACAGGCCCGGTCCAAGGCCAGGAGCGTTTCCGGCTCCCGGGCCGCGCCGAACAGATCGGCGGGCGGTATGACCCGGCCCGTCAGGGGATGACGTCCCCGGCTCAGGGCCTCCATCCCGACGACGCAACGGTCGCGCATGGAGACAATGGGTTGAAACACGGTCGTCAGACCGCCTTGGTCGATGATCTCACTGATCGACACTCCGGTTTCCGCCGCCAGTTCCATGGCCGGATCGCTCATCACCACTCCGTATTCGCCTTCGACCCTTCATGCCTGTGATGTTTCGGGCCGGAAAATATTGCAGTAAATTCAGGCAAAAGCGATGCCAATGCCATTATTTACAATAAAATCATTATATTAAAACATTAACGCCTATAGAATCGTCCAACGGAATTGTAGGGATCGCGGCAAGATATTACAAGATTGTCGGCACGATTCCTTTTCAACCCTGCCCGGACCCGGGCATCGGTTCCGGCGGGACTTCCATGAAACCGGACGACTTGCTATACTCTTGGCAACGAATCCCAGGGTTCGCGAGACCCGGTGGTTTCGAGGGGGCTGGACCATGCAAGGTTTGGAGACTTTCACGCGCATCCGCCAAAACATCGAAACGGTCATGAGGGGGCAGTCCGCAGCCGTCAGGAGGCTGCTGGCCGGCTTTGCCGCCGGGGGCCACGTCCTGCTGGATGACTTCCCGGGAACGGGCAAAACGACCCTGGCCAAGGCCCTGGCCCAGTCCATCGACGCCCGATTCAAGCGCATCCAGTTCACGCCGGACCTGTTGCCTTCGGACATTCTGGGGGTCTCCGTGTTTGACCAGCAGGGGCAGGCCTTCCGTTTTCATGAGGGACCGGTGTTCACGAACATTTTGCTTGCTGACGAGATCAACCGGGCTTCACCCCGGACCCAGTCGGCCTTGCTGGAGGCCATGGCCGAGGGCCAGGTGAGCGTGGACGGCCGGGTCTTTCGTCTCGACGACCTGTTTTTCGTCATCGCCACCCAGAACCCGGTGGAATCCCGGGGGACGTACCCGCTGCCCGAAGCGCAGATGGACCGTTTCGCCATGCAGTTCAGTCTGGGTTATGTCTCGGCCGAGGAGGAGGTAGGCATTCTGACGGACCAGGGCGTGGGCCATCCTTTGGAGCGGATCGATCCGTGCGTCTCGATCGAGGACGTTCTCAGTCTCAAGGGCCAGGTCCGGGGCATCCGGGCGAGCGAGGAACTCAAGCGCTACGCCGTGGACCTGGTCGCGGCCACGCGTTCCATCCCCGGGGTCGGGCTCGGGGCGAGCCCCCGGGCCTCGCTGTCACTGCTGAACACGGCCAAGGCCCTGGCCTTGTTCGACGGTCTGGAATTCGTGCTGCCGGATCATATTCAGGAGGTCGCCGGTTCCGTGATCGCGCACCGTCTGGTCATGGAACCCCAGGCTCGATTCTCCGGCCTGACCGCCGACAACGTCGTGGTTGACATTTTAAGGACCATTCCGGCGCCGGCCTGAAGGCCGGCCGCGTCCCGGAGGCAGCCGCGTGAGATCCAGAGGCCTGCTGCTCGGCCATTTCCTCCTGCTGTATCGAATCCAGCGGTGGGGTCGATTGCGCTTGACGAGGGCCGGTCTGCTGTTTCTGGCCGGTCTGGTCCTGGCGGGCGTTTTCGGCATGAACACCAACCGGACCCTGGCCTACCAGACCTTTGCCTTCCTGGCCTCGCTTCTGGTTATCGCCCTGGTATCGGGCCTGTTTTTTCGGACCCGGTTTTCCATCGTCCGGGTCCTGCCCCGGTACGGGACCGCCGGGCATCCCCTGACCTACCGTCTCCGGATCACGAACCATTCCGATCATTTTCAGCAAGGCCTGTCGGCCGTCGAGGACCTGGCCCCGGCCCCGCCTACCCCGTCGGAATTCGACGCGACCCGCGAACCGAATGAGGCCCGCCGCAACCGTTTCGACCGGATCGTCGGCTACCACCGTTGGGCCTGGATCATGGAACGGCGCCGGCTGGTCCGGAGCGGGGAAAGCCCTTTGCCGCCCTTGCCGCCGCGTGTTGCAACCGAGGTCGAACTGGAAGTGCTGCCGTTGAAGCGGGGGATTCTGGAACTGGACCGCCTGGTCGTGAGCCGACCCGACCCCTTCGGCCTGTTCAAGTCCCTTGCTCCGGTTTCGCGCCCTCAGTCCCTGACTATCCTGCCCAAACGCTATCCGCTGCGCCCGCTGGACCTGCCCGGCCTGAGAAGGCACCAGCCCGGCGGTGTGACCCTGTCGTCCTCGGTGGGCGAATCCGAGGAGTTCGTTTCGGTCCGGGACTACCGGCCGGGCGACCCCTTACGGCGCATCCACTGGAAGAGCTGGGCCAAGGCCGGCCGTCCCATCGTCAAGGAGTATCAGGACGAGTTCTTCGTCCGGCAGGCCCTGGTTCTGGACACCTTCACGCAAGACCCGGCCGACGAGGCCTTCGAGGAGGCGGTCTCCGTGGCCGCGTCATTCGCTTCGGCGGTCCAGAGCCAGGACGCCCTGCTCGACCTGATGTTCGTGGGCGCCGAGGCGTTCTGTTTCACCTGCGGCCGGGGTCTGGCCCACATGGACCGAATGCTGGAAATACTGGCCGCTGTCCGTCCCTGCCGGGACAAGCCGTTCGAGGCACTGACCCCGGTGATCATGGAACGATCGGACCTGCTAAGCGCCTGCGTCCTGGTCCTGCTGGCCTGGGACGATCCGAGGCGGGAACTGGTCCGCGGCTTGCGCGGCCTGGGGCTGCCCCTGAAGGTCCTCCGGGTCGCCCGGCCCGACACCGAGGCGGAGACTCTGGGTCCCATGGCGGATCGTCCTTCGGACTTCCATCGCCTGGAAACGGGCCGGATCGAGGAAGGATTGTCCGAGCTATGAAGACCCCTCCGCTACTTTTGGGAGGGGCTCTGGTCTTTTGGGGCTGGCAGACCGGTTACCTGGCCATCGGGCTCGTCATGGCCTCGATCCTCGAAGGCTCCCGCCTGACCCGGCTGCGCTGGGACTTTTCCCCGGTCGATTACAACCGGATCGCGGACCTGTGCGCCCTGCTTTTCGGAGCCGCCCTGGTCTACCGCTACCTGGCCGAGGCCGAATCGGCGGCCCGTTGGCTGCCCATGGCCTTCTTCCCCCTTCTGGCGGCCCAGGCGTACGGCACGGTCCAGGGGGTGGATATGGGGGCCATTTCCTGGACGGCCAGACAGTCGGCCAAAAAGCGGAAAGACGCGCCCCGGCGCACCATCGACGTGACCTTTGCCGGCCTGGGCCTCTGCATCCTGGCCGCCAGCGCGGCCAACGTCCGCACGATCTGGTTTTACGCGGGATCGGTCGTCATGGTCTCCTGGGCCTTGTGGTCGATTCGCCCCAAGCGATATGCCCCGCTTCTGGTCGCGGGGCTGCTGCTTCTGGCCGCCGGGACGGGCTTTGCCGGACACGTCGGTCTGAATCGGCTTCAGGACGCCATCGAGTCCAGGGCTCTGGAATGGCTGGCCCGGCACGCCTGGGGCGACCGGGACCCCTATAAGAACATCACGGCCATCGGCGATCTCGGAACCCTGAAGCTCTCGGACCGCATCGTCTTCCGGGTCCGATCCGACCGGCCCCGGCCGACGCCCTTTCTTCTTCGAGAATCCAGTTACACCGCGTACCACAATGGGAAATGGTTCGCTCTGCACTCCCGATTTGTCGACGTTCCTCCCAGAGGAGACGGCACGACCTGGATACTGGGGCCGGCCCCGGTGGAATCCTCGGGCCTGACCGTCGAGGCCTACCTGAGGGGGGGCCGGGGCCTGCTCAAACTTCCAAACCGGGCCGCCCGAGTCGAGGGGTTGACCGTAGGCCGCTTGCGGCGCAATTCCTTTGGCGCGGTCAAGGCCGAGGATGGTCCGGCCCTGGTGGTGTATCAGGCTGCCACCGGCGTCCGGGCCGGCCTGGACGCCCCACCGTCCTCCGACGATCTGCTCCTGCCGCCCGAGGAGGCCTCGGCCTTGAAACGGACGGCCGAAAGCCTGGGCCTGTCCTCCCTGGCCCCGTACCGGGCCATGGACCGGGTCAAGGAATATTTCGAGTCCGGATTCCGCTATTCTCTGTCCCTGGCCGGATCGGCCCCGGGGAGTTCCCCCTTGACTCGGTTCCTGAACGAGACCCGGTCGGGCCACTGCGAGTATTTCGCCACGGCGGCGGTCCTGCTGCTCCGGGCCGCCGGGATACCGGCCCGGTATGCCACCGGGTACATGGTCGGCGAGTTCAACCGTCGCGAAGGCCGTTATCTCGTCCGGGCCCGGCACGCCCATGCCTGGGCCTTGGTCCACGCCGACGACGCCTGGCACGACCTGGACGCCACCCCGCCCGAGTGGTTCGAGCTGGAAGGACGGGACGGGTCGTGGTGGGGGGCGTTTCGCGACATGACCTCCTGGTTCTGGTTCCTGATCTCCGAATGGCGCTATGGCCGGAGCGCCCGTTCCGTTTCCGATTATCTCCTCTGGCTGCTGGCGCCCCTGGTCCTTTTCCTGGCTTGGCGCCTCTTCACCCGGCGGCGGGTCTCATCCACGGAAGCGCCCGATCTCCTCCCCGCCCGGGTCGCGCCCCCGGGTTCCGAGTCCGCCTTTTTCGAGATCGAAAAACGGATCGCACAAATCGGCTATCCCCGGACCCGCTTCGAAACTCCGTCGGCCTGGCTTGAACGTCTGGAACGAATCGAGCCGCCCCCGGTCTCGACCGGAGTCCTCAAAGAACTGCTCGAACTGCATTACCGCCTCCGTTTCGACCCCCGGGGACTCGACGCCTTGGAACGGACCGCCCTGGAAGCCGGTGTCCGGGCCTGGATGGAGGGCCATCCCGGCGTCGGCCAAACCCGCACCACCTCAGGCCGCCCGGCTGATTGACCCTGAACGGCGAGGCCTCCTCGTCAGAGCGGTTTGGGACCGTCCCCAGTAACTGGGGGGGATTACCTTTACCGGGGTTCGGCATTGCGTTAACCGCTCCCAATGCTTACACTTGGATAAGTAAGACCGGGCAAGACCGAACGGCCCGGAGCGGGAAGGAGCGAATATGAGCGGCCCGATGGAAGACCCGGCGCCCCGAATGGAGGCGCCTTCAAACATACCGGACCGGAACGGCCAGACGACCCTCTCCGTGGGGGGCATGACCTGCGCGGCCTGCGTCCGGCGAGTGGAAAAGGCCCTGGCCGAGGTGCCGGGCGTGGCTGAAGCCAACGTGAATATCGCCACGGAAAAGGCCACCGTTCTTTTCGATCTCGGCGCCACGGACCTGGCCGCCCTGAAAGCGGCCGTGGAAGAGGCGGGGTACGAGGTTCGCGAGACCGCATCGGCCAAGACCACGATTTCCGTGGGGGGCATGACCTGCGCGGCCTGCGTCCGGCGGGTGGAAAAGGCCCTGGCCGAGGTGCCGGGCGTAACCGAGGCCGGAGTCAACCTGGCCACGGAAAAGGCCACCGTGGTCTACAATCCGGGCGCGGTCGGGCCGGGGGACTTGAAAAAGGCCCTGGAAGAAGCCGGATATGAATTCCGGGGAACGGACGCCGACGAGCTGGTCGACCTGGAACGGGAGGCCCGGGAACGTGAATTTCGCGGTCTGAAACACCGGTTCATCATTTCCGCCGTTCTCTCCCTGCTGATCATGGCCGGGTCGATGCAGCACATGATTCCCGTGCTCCGGGACGTGGACCGCGGACTGATGTTCTACATCCTCTTCATCCTGACTACGCCGGTCATGTTCTGGTCCGGCCGTCCCTTTTTCGTCAACGCCTGGAAGGCGGCCCGCCATCGGACCACGGACATGAACACCCTGGTGTCCCTGGGCACGCTGGCCGCATATGCATATTCGGTCACGACCACGTTCGCGCCCCGGGTCTTCACCGTCTCCGGCCTCGAGGTCCATGTCTATTACGATTCGGCGGCCATGATCATCACCCTGATTCTCTTGGGCAAGCTGCTGGAAGCCCGGGCCAGGGGCCGGACCTCCGAGGCCATCAAGAAGCTGATGGGGCTGAAGCCCAAGACGGCCCGCGTGCTCCGGGACGGGGTCGAGACCGACGTGCCCGTGGACCTCGTCCAGGCCGGTGACCTGGTCGTGGTCCGCCCGGGCGAAAAAATCCCGGTGGACGGCGAGGTGACCGAAGGCCGCAGCGCCGTGGACGAGTCGATGCTCACGGGTGAATCCATGCCGGTGGACAAAGGGCCCGGTTCGGAAGTCATCGGAGCGACGATCAACAAGACCGGCTCGTTCGTTTTTCGGGCCACTCGGGTGGGGGCGGAGTCGGCCCTGTCCCAGATCATCAGGCTGGTCGAGGAGGCCCAGGGGTCCAAGGCGCCGATTCAGCGCCTGGCGGACAAGGTCGCTTCGGTTTTCGTGCCCGTGGTCATCTCGATCGCCGTGGTGACCTTCCTGATCTGGTTTTTCCTCGGTCCCGAGCCCCGGCTCACTTTTGCCTTTCTGAGCTTTGTGTCGGTCCTGATCATCGCCTGTCCTTGCGCCATGGGCCTGGCCACGCCGACGGGCATCATGGTCGGCACGGGCAAGGGCGCGGAAAACGGAATTTTGATCAAGGGGGGCGAGTCGCTGGAAACGGCCCACACCATAACGGCCGTGGTTTTCGACAAGACCGGAACCCTGACCCGGGGGGCCCCCCAGGTCACGGACGTCAAGTCCCTGGACGGGCGAACCGAGGACGAGGTTCTGGCCCTGGCCGCATCCGTGGAAAAGAATTCCGAGCACCCGCTGGGACAGGCCCTGGTCCTGGCCGCCGAGAACAGGAATCTGGTCATGTCCCGGGTCGAGGACTTCTCGGCCCTTCCCGGATACGGAGTTGAAGCCCGGCTGGACGGCCGGACCGTACTTTTGGGCAACCTCAAACTGCTGGCCCAAAAGGGGGTCGAGGCGGGGGATGCGGAGGTCCTGGCCCAGCAACTGGCCGATGAAGGCAAAACGCCTATTTTTATCGCCGTGGACGGTCGACCGGCGGGCCTCCTGGCCCTGGCCGACACCTTGAAGCCCGGTTCGGCCGAGGCCGTTGCCGCCATCCGGGAAATGGGCCTGCAGGTGGTCATTCTGACCGGCGACAATCGCCAGACCGCTCAAGCCATTGCCCGCCAAGTCGGGGCGGACCGGGTCCTGGCCGAAGTTCTGCCCGGCGACAAGGCGGCCGAAGTGCAGGCCCTGCAAAGGGAGGGCCATATCGTGGCCATGGTCGGAGACGGAATCAACGACGCGCCGGCCCTGGCGGCCGCGGACGTGGGCATCGCCATCGGCACCGGAACCGACGTGGCCATGGAGGCCAGTGACATCACGCTGATCCGGGATGATCTCAAGGGCGTCATCACGGCCATCAAGCTGTCCCGCCGGACCATGCGCATCATCAAGCAGAACTTGTTCTGGGCTTTTATTTACAATTCGATCGGCATTCCCATCGCCGCGGGACTGCTCTACCCGTTTTTCGGGGTCCTTCTCAGCCCGATTGTGGCTTCGGCGGCCATGGCCATGAGTTCGGTATCCGTGGTCAGCAATTCGTTACGCCTGAAAAATTTCAGACCGGATTGAGGGATTTTTTTCGATCTTCGAGGGACGATCAATCCGGTCAGGGAAGGCCTGGACGCAACGATGGAATGGAGCGTTACGGGCCGCATGGGAAAAACCGTAATTATTATGACAGGATAATACTCCTTCAGCAATAGGTTCTGCTATATGGAACACGAATGGAATGCATCGAAAATATATAAAGACATTTTTTTAAAAACATGATATAAATTCCAAATTGAGGTGTTAATGCACGTCAAGGCGAACGACAAGCTGGGCTTAGGCCTGTATATGGCGAAGAGGCTTGCCAATGGACCTATTCGACGGTGATAATGTAGCGCTGAAACTTTTCGTCGAATTTTTGGCGGAAGATCGGAAGCATCCGGAATGGAAGCAGAACGATTGGAACCAAATGGAAAAAAAATTCGGCGAAAGAATGTATTCGGAAATCCTGTATCTGATGACCCAGAAGGAATTCAGCCCTTCTGAAGCGCTGGAGCACTGGAAGCGGATCGTCGAGCATAGGCAAAGCGTGGCCCAAACACTGGGCCGCGACATCGGCTTTCAGACGGCGGTCTGCGACTATTTCACCAACATCCATCCGGTGATGCGGGATGTTGTTTTCGTCGAGGCCCAGAACCTGGTTCAGAAGGAACGGTCCGCCCTGCTGGATCACTTGACGGGCTTGTACAACAAGCGCTTCGTCACCCGCGCCTTGAAAAAGGAAATGGAAACCGCCCGGCGCCTGGACCAGCCGTTCTCCCTGCTCATGTTCCATGTCGACCACTTCGAGGAATACATCGGACTCAACGGCCAGGAAAGCGCCAATCGGGCCTTGGCCGAGGTCGGCCAGATTCTGAGTCAGACCGCGCGGACCATGGACCATTCCATCCGCTTCGGTCCGGATGAATTCCTGGTCATTCTGCCCCGTTGCAGCAAGGACCACGCCTTGCAGGCCGCTGAACGGCACCGGCGAAACATTCAGACGTATAAATTCTCGGGACAGGAAAAAACCACCCGGGGCCTATTGACCGTCACCGTAGGCGTAGCGACCTTCCCGACGGACACGGAAAAGGAAGGGGAACTCGTCGAGTTGGCCGAGGAAGCCGCCTATGACGGCCTGGTGGCGGGCGGCAATCAGGTCGTTTCCTGGCAGTGGGAAAAGCGAACGAGCGTCCCCGCCAATCAAAGCGCTTGATTGAATAGCAAGGGGCTATCAGGCGCCGGTCTGACCGGGAAGGCATGGCTATTGAAGCTCCCAGCGGCCTGGTTGCGGGGAATCTTCGGCATGTATGGAAGAAATCCTTTTTTTTAATTGGCGGGCCGGCCCCGCGACAAGCCGCGGAGAATGCGCCCGTCCCGCATGTTCATTCTGGATTTTTTCAAAGTCCATTGACTCAGGAGTGTGAAAAAAATGCCCAGAAGAGCCGGCATATCGCCATTTATTGTTTTTCTGGCGGTCCTGTGCGGGATCGCCTTGATATCAGCTGGGTCCGCGCCATGCGCCCGGGCCCAAGGGGGAAAGACGTTGGTCAAACTTCAAACCAATCTGGGCGACATCGTCGTCGAACTGGACGAGGCCAAGGCCCCGTCCACATCAGCGAACTTTTTGCAGTACGTCAAGGACGGATTTTACGAGGGAACGATTTTCCATCGGGTCATTAATGGTTTCATGATCCAAGGCGGCGGGATGGACGAAAAGATGGAGCCCAAGAACACCCGCCCGCCGGTTCAGAACGAAGCGGACAACGGTCTGTCCAACGACGAATATACCGTCGCCATGGCCCGGACTTCGGACCCGCATTCGGCCACGGCCCAGTTCTTCATCAACACGGCCGACAACCATTTTCTCAACCACAAATCCAAATCCGCCCAGGGCTGGGGCTATGCCGTCTTCGGGCGGGTGATCCGCGGCCAGGAGGTGGTCGATAAAATCAAGACCGTTCCGACCGGGACCGCGGGGCCGTATTCGGACGTCCCCCGAACACCGGTGGTTATCGAGAAGGCCGTGGTTCTGGACCAGGGGAAATAGCTCCGGCCGTCATGAGACGGTTTTCCAAAATCCGGGTTTCCGCGCCTGCTCCGATATGGTAGGGGCGCGCCCGAATCGAGCCGTTCACCGGGGCGTTGGCCATCGGCACGGTCGATGGAGTGTTTTGTCGTGACCCTGTCTCATATTCTCAAAGGCTGGCCGGGCGTCCTGCTGCTTTGCCTCATGACCGTGGATTTCGGTGGTTGTACGGCCTGCATGTCCAGTTGCGCCGGTCTGGTGGTCCAGGACGCACAGATGAAGGCCTCGGAAGACTCCAGACAGCGGGCCCCGACCAAGGTCCAGGTTTATGACGACAAGCCGGGCCCATCGGCGCAGTCACCCGCGTCGAAGCCTCCCGGAGAGGAAGCGGGCCGGGTTGAAACGTCTTCCCTGACGCAACGCCGGTCGGTATTGGAAAGCCATCTCCAGAAATATATCGGCCGCTTGGACTACGACGAGGCCCTGCTTCTCCTGGGCCGACCGACCAACCTGACCCACGGGGACCGCCTGTTCGTGGCCTCCTGGCTCGGGGGAACCGGCGGCATCGATCTGAACCTGGACGGGACGACGGTACGGGTCAATCCCGGAGAAGAGCTTCAGCTCATCTTCGACAAAGGCACTCGAAAACTGATTTCATGGCGTTATCAACACGAATAGTCGGCGAACCGGTCCTGTGGGCGGTCCTGCTGGCCGTCCTGAGCCTGTTCCCGTGCGCATGCAGCAGCGCCCTGATCTTTGGCGCCCGCGGCGCCCTGCTCAATGCCCAACTCGAGGATTTTAAAGAACGTCCGGCCCTTTCCAGCCACAAGGCCCAGTTTTCCGAAAAGGACATCCTGGATGCATCGCCGAGGCCAAGAGGGAAAACCATCGAGGCCCTCAAGCGCCGCCTGGACGATTCCGTGGGCAGGCTTGATTACGATGCCGCCCTCATGCTCCTGGGCCGGCCGACCTGCCTTGATAGCGGCGAGACGACCTTCCTGGCTACGTGGCGTTGCGAGCACCCGGTCACCGTGACATCATCGGACGACGAACCCGCTTTCTCGTTCAGGCCCGGAGACGAATTGGAACTGGTTTTCGCGGACCATGACCGCAGGCTGGTGGATTGGCGATTGCGGCTCCGGTAGCCCGAACCAACCGGCAAGACGCCGATGGGGAAGGCAGTCCGTAACAAGGCAGGGGTATGCCCGGACGAATTGGATGCATACTGGTCGCCCTGATCCTGGCGGCGGTTTTTCTCTCATGGCCGACGGCCGATGTGATGGCCGGCGAGGAGAAGACCGACGCCGGAAGCACGTTCAACCAGGCCGAGGCATGTTGTCTGGGTTCGTACCGGATCAAGGATGAAGCGCAAGAAGAGGCCAAGTCCCTGATCCGCTACGGCTGGCCGGCCCGCGTGGTCGAGGTCCAGGTGCAGGGCGTGACCTGGTATCGGGTCTACGGGTTGCCCCGGAGGGAAACGGTCCTGGCGCCCCCCGAACCGCCCCAAAACGCCGAGTCCGGGGAGGCCGAGGTGGTCTACATCCAGGGCGCGGCTTCCCCCGGCCCTTTGACCGGTTTCGAAATTCTGGTGGACCTCTCCGGCTCAACGGGCGAGGCCGCTTTTTGCCAGGGGCTGACCAAGCATGAGGCGGAGTTCCGAATACTGGAAAAGATCGGCCAGAGCCTTCGTGACCGGGATTTCACGGCTGCCATGCGCAGCTTCGGATATCGGCGGGCCTGGAGCCACAAAGACTACACCCGGATCGAGTACGGCCCCCGGAAATACGACCTGCCCGGTTTTTCCCGGGCCGTCGATGGTCTGGCGGCCTCGGACGGCACGTCTCCCCTGGGTTTCGCCATCGGGGCCAGTGAAACCGAACTGGGTCCGATTTCCGGATGGAAGGCCCTGATCATTCTATCCGACTTCAAGCCGAGTTTCGACTTCGGCGATCCTCTGGATACGGCCCGGGACCTGGGCAACCGGCTGGGCGCCCTGCTCTGCTTCCACACCATTGACGTCGGTCCCGACGAGCAGAACCGAACCCTGGCCCGGGAAATCGCCAGGATCGGGGTGTGCGGCGGCTATTTCGACGGCTGCCGCCTATTGGGAGAGCCGGACTATTTCGAAGCCATGATCGAACAGGTGTTCGGCCGTCCCGAAGCTCCGGCTTCGACGGCCTGTCCGGACGCCGACGGGGACCGGGTCTGCGACGCGGACGACCGATGTCCGGACACGCCGAAGGGAATTTCGGTGGATGAACGGGGCTGCTGGGTGGCCGCGACCTCGGAATACTTCGACCTCAATCAGGCCTCGATCAAAAAGGAGTTCCTGCCCCTGCTGCGGCAGACCGCGGACTTCCTCATGACCCGGCCGGGGTTGACCTTGGAGATCGCCGGCTTCACGGACAATACGGGAACACCGGCCTACAACCTCAGGCTCGGTAGCCGGCGAGCCGCCGCCGTTCGCGACCGGCTCGTGAAATTCGGGGTGGCAAGCGGGCGTCTCCGCGTCCAATCGTACGGCGAGTCACGCCCCGCGGCCGACAACTCGACCGCCGCCGGCCGGGCCAAAAACCGCCGCGTGGAAATCCGGGTCCTCCCCTCCAGCCCTTAGTCCCGGATTTTGCAGTTGCCTTCTACCGCGGCGCCGAACATGCAGGGCGGGCAGATACCTCGCGGCCTGCCGCGAGGTTGGCCCGCCAACCTAACAATCGGTTTTTCCTTACATGTCGCCCCGCTACGAACTCAACCGCAAAATCCGGGTTAATCCCGAAAGCTTCATGAGCTGTCTGACACGGCAGTGAAAAGCCGGCCCGTTGCGCCAACTCATGATTCGTCCGGGTTAGCGTCCCCGGGACAGGTCCAGGCCTTTGAGGTCCGCTTCCAGGTCGGCCAGCAACCCGGCCAGGCCCTGGTTCCAGGCCCCAACCAGGGCTTCGGGGCCGGAGCCCTTCCCGACCGGCGTTTCCCGGCGATACGACTTCTGAAAAACGACTCCGGGCTCGGCGGTCCGGTCTGAAAGCAAAAATATCTTGAACTCCAGCACGACCCGGGGGGCCTGACTGTTTCTAAAATCCGCGTAAAGCAGGTTCAGCGCCCCTTCCAGGACATAGTCGGGCCGCTGGCGTCCGGGGTCGTCGGTCACCCGCCCGAAAAGTCCGGCGGCGGCCAGCCATTTGATGGTCTGGTCGGTGAGCATGGGGCCGGGCGGGATGAAAAACTCATTGTAAAAGTCCGAGGCGTAACTCGAATCGCCGGTGCGATAGACAAAGCCTTTGGCCTCGTACTGTGGGGAAACCCGGAAGGGACGGACCTTCAGGACCGGTCCGGCCGCGGGCGGAGGGACCCGGTCGGGACGCATGGCCTCGAGAGCGAAAAATCGCTTTTCCGGATAGCCTTGTTCGCCACTCAGGCATCCGGACAGGGTCAGGATCAAGCATAACGGGGCGATGAACGCCAGAATCAATCGTCTATTCATGTTTACCGGGCTCCGTCTGTCTGGGCGGCCCTCCGAACAACAGTTGCGAGGGATGGCGCTTGGCATTCTCACTCAGTTCCTTGAGGTTTTCGGAAATCACCCGGATATTTTCCAGACTCGTTTCGATCTGTCGCTGCTGGGACACGACCAGGTCGTCCAGATGTCGCAGGGTGTTCCGGAGTTCGTCCATGGTTTCGGGCAGGTTGCCCGAGGCCTCGTCCAATCGCTTGGCCAGGCGCTCGACGTTCCCGGCCGTCTTTTCGAAGGCGGCCATGGAGCCGGCCAATGGCTTTTCGGACCGATCGATCAGGCGCCGTATGGCGGCGGTGGCTTCGACCGCGTCATGATTGACCAGGCGGTTCAAGCCCTTGTTGGTTTCACGCAGTTCCGCCAGAAGCTGCCGCGCCTCTTCCTTGACCCCGGCCACGTTGGCCGCGTCAAGGGCCTGGACCAGGCTCTCCAGGGCCTGTTCGATCCCCATTGAAATCCGGGGAAGATTGAACTGTTCGAGGTTCCGCATGATGCGGTCCAGGGACTCGGTCATGGTGGTGATCACGGCCGGGGCCGAAGGCACGTACGGATATTCCGGGTCCCATTCGATCTTCATGGGTGGATGCCGGCCGGGGTCCAGGTAGTCGGCTTCCACGTAAAGGGCCCCGGTCAGCCCCTGGGAGGCCAGCCGGACGCGCAGCCCGTTCTGGATATCCTCCTTCAGGAGTTCTTCCATATCATGCTTGGCCAATAGGAGTTCGAAACTCGCCGCTTCCTCCCGGCCGAACGCATCGGGATAGAAATTGATCCGGACCAGGACCAGGGGACGGTCGGTGTGGTAGTGCGTGCTGGCCATGGTGATGACCTTGACGTCGCCGACCTTGATCCCCCGGAATTTGACCGGAGAGCCGACATCGAGGCCCTGGACCGATTCGTCGAAATAGGTTTCCATGACCAGGGCCGGTCGAAACATGGCCCCCACGCCCAGGACAATGACCCCGGCGACGATCAGGGCGCCGGCGATCAGGATGAAGAGTCCGATTTTGAAATAATTGGCCCGTTGACTCATGCGGTCCACTCTCCTCCCGTCCGGCCCACGGATCGGTCTTTTTCAGGTCCGGTCTCATCGGACGATTTCCTGGGCGGTTCGGCCTCGCGGTTGAAAAACCGTCGAACCCATTCGTTGTCGCTTTGGTCTCTCAGGTCTTGGGGCCGCCCTTCGGCCACGATGCCCTTGACGTTCTTGTCAAGCATGATCACCCGGTCGGCAATGGCGTAGATGCTGGGCAGCTCGTGGGTGACCACCACAAAGGTCATGTTCAGATTCCCGGCCAGGTTCAGAATGAGCTGGTCCAGTTCGGCCGAGGTGATGGGGTCCAGCCCGGCGGACGGTTCGTCCAGGAACATGATTTCCGGGTCCAGGGCCATGGCCCGGGCGATGGCCGCCCGCTTCTTCATGCCTCCACTGATCTCGGAAGGCAGGTGGTCCTCGAAGCCGGTCAGGCCCACCAGGCTCAGCTTCATCCGGGCGATCATGTCCATGGCCTCCGACGGCAGGCCGGTGAACTCCTCGAGGGGCAGCCGCACGTTTTCCAGCACGGTCATGGACCCGAACAGGGCCCCGGCCTGGTACATGACGCCGATCCGCCGGAGAATGCGCAGCCGCTCTTCCCCTTGGGCCGTAACCACGTCCAGATCGCCGATGAGAATCCGGCCGGAGGCCGGTTTGTACAAGCCGATCATGTGTTTGAGCAGGGTGCTTTTCCCGCAGCCCGATCCGCCCAGGATGATGAAGACTTCGCCCGGAAAGACCTGAAAGGATATCCGGTCCAGGATGACCTCCCCCTCGTAGGCCGCGGTCATGTCTTCGACGGTGATGATGGCCGCCGGTCTGTCGTTCGCCTTGATCATATTCCCAGGTAGAAGAAAGCGATGGAGAAAAGGCCGTCAGTCAGGACGATCAGGACGATGCCGCTGACCACGGCCCGGGTGGTGGATTCCCCCACGGCGCTGGCGCCGCTTCCGGTCCGCAAGCCCCGATAGCAGCCGATACCGGCGATGATCAGCCCGAAAACCAGGGATTTGAACAGGCCCCCCAGCAGGTCCACATAGGTCACCGCGCCGAGGACCTGATTGACGTAGGTCACCAGGGGATAGCCGAGCGAGAGCAGGACGATGGCCCCGCCCACCAGTCCGACCAGGTTGGCGAACACGGTCAGCAGGGGCGTCATGGTCATGGCGGCCAGGACGCGGGTCACGACCAGAAACTGGACCGGGGCCAGGCCCATGGTCGTCATGGCGTCGATCTCTTCGCTGACCTTCATGGTGCCCAGTTCGGCGGCAAAGGCCGCGCCCGAGCGTCCGGCCAGAACGATGGCCGTCATGAGCGGACCGAGTTCCCTGAGCATGGCCAGTCCGATCAGGTTGGCCACGAAGATTTCCGCGCCGAACTGGCGCATGGGGACGGCCGCCTGAAAGGACATGATCAGGCCGACGAGGAAGCTGATCAGGGCGATGATGGGCAGGGCGTTGACGCCCGCGGTCTCGGCCGCGTAAAGCAGGTCGCCCCACCTGAGGGCTCGGGGATGCCTCAGCCCCTGGAGCAGGGCCAGGAGCAGTTCGCCGACAAAGGCCACCAGGGAGACGAGGTCCTCGACATAGGCAAGGACCGCCCGGCCCACCTCTTCGGGCATGGGGGCGGGACGTTTCTTCTTTCGTTTTGACGGATCGAAATCCGCCGGGTCGAACATGTCCAGCAGTTTCCGAAACTCGGGTTTCAGACCCCGAACGACCAGCTCACCGCCCAGGTCCCGCTGCCGCCGGGCCAGATCCAGCAGGAGTCCCAGTCCGGCGCCGTCGCAGTACTCGACCTGTTCGGCCTCGATTTCCACGCGGGACGAGGCCTGTTTTTCCAGAACGGCGGTGGTTTCCCGCCATAGTTTCGGGGTGCTGGCCGAGTCCAGGCGGCCGGACAGCTTCAAGACCAGTGCGGTCGCCTGGCCGTCGGGCGCCTGAATCTCGAGGGATGATGTCGGCTGGGTTGAAATCGTCCTTCTCCAGATTCCTATTATAGCAAAGTGTACCGTCGGAACACGAGGTCGGCGGCGGCCCCGGCCTCAGTACAGGATGCCCGCGTAACCGACAAAGCTATCATCCGGACGAACGTCGTAGCTGGTATAATAGTCCACAAGCAAGCCGTTTTCAGTTCCGGCGGCCTGGCAGGCGGCCACGGCGGCCGCCGCCGCGCCCGCGCTGCACGCGCTTTGGTTCCGGGCCGCGTGTTCGAGCAGGCCGGTCGCGTCCATGGCCAGGGACCGTTCGATGAAGCCCCGGTCGTTTTCCTTCTTGACCCAGGTCACGGCCTGGGCTCCGAGTCCCTGGGGGGTGAACCCGTAATTGGGGCCATAATGGGTCAGATCGGTGGACCCGAAGACCAGGATGCGCTTGCCCTGCTCCCGAGCCGCTTCAGCCGTTTCCCGGCCGATGTCCACCGCCGCTTCGGAGTGCGGAGCCCTCAGGGCGACCAGGCGCTGGTCCGGGAAAAAATATTTGACCAGGGGAAGCTGGACCTCGACCGTATTGTCATTGGTCGAATGCCCCTCGGGACGGGCCCCGATCCGTTTCGCGATCTCCCGGGTCAGGTCCTGGTCGATGAGCATGGGTCCCAGCGGTGTATCCCAGGCCCGGTCGTCGTAGACGATGCCCGGCCCGTGTCCGAGGTGGCCGCCGAACAGGATGACCACGTCCGGCCGCGACGTTCGGGCGGCCAGGTGAAAAATCACCGCGGCCAGGCGCCCGGAAAAATACCAGCCGGCGTGGGGCACGAGACCGCCGCGAGGCTCTTCCCGGTCGATCCGGAAGCGTTGGAAATAGTCTTCGAACGACTCGATTTCCCGTTGGGTCTCCCGCTCGGAGTCCGGGTACCAGCCGTAAGGCAGGCAGCGGGTTCTTACATCCATAACCTTCTCCTTTCCGGCTTCGGGCCCCAACCCCGGAAACGTTCCGCCCGGCCCGCCAGTCCACCCCGCGGGTCGGCCCTGTCATTATCGAATGTTTCCCGGGCCAGGACAATATAAAACGCCCTCGCCCCCGAAGGACCCCGCCGTCCCCGCGGCCTCCGGCGGCCAACTCCTCCCGTTCGTTACCTGACCGCCCGGGTAAAGGGCATGGTCAGGAGGTGGTGAAGATTCAGCCGCTCGGCCCGGGGATAGGCGCCTAGGCCGATCCGGATGCCGGTCTGGTCCACATCGGCCCGCATGGTGCCCATGATTCGGTCCCAAAGTGAAAATACCGTTCCGTAATTAGCGTTCCGCTCCCTGATGACCACCGAATGGTGAATGCGGTGCATGGAAGGCGGAACGAACAAGACCCAGAAGACCCGCTCGAACCAGGCCGGAACCCGAAGACTGGAGTGGTGGAACTGGGCGCACAATAAAAGCAGGCTTTCGAAAACCACCACGCCGGTCAGGGCGGCGCCGATGAAATAGACCAGGGCGATCTTGATGACGGCCGATATCATCAATTCGCCCAGGTGGAACCGGGCGGCCGTGGATACGTCCATGTTCAGATCGCTGTGATGGACCCGGTGAAAACGCCAGAGCAAGGGCGCCTCGTGGTTGAGCAGGTGCCAGACGTAGAGCATGAAATCCATGAAGACCAGAGTCGCCAGGGTCTTGAACCAGGACGGCGGCTCGATCAGGTTCAGCAGGCCGACCCGGTTGGCCGTGACATAGGCCGCCGCGGCTACGATGGCCCCGCGAGAGATCAGATTGAGGACCACGGTGTTGAACAAGGCCAGTACCAGGTTGACGACCCAGCGCTTGAACTTGGAAACGGACGGCTTCCGATAGGGCCCGGCCAGTTCCAGCAGCAGAAACAGAAGGGTGCCGCTGATGGACAGTCCCAGCCTGATTTCCATGGCAAATGTTTCGATCATGCCTCTCTCGTTCCTGGTCATTTTTTCCCGCCCGGACCGGTTCATATTTTTATTGTACCCGGCGGCATCCAGAGCGGCAAGCCCAGGTTCGCGACTTGGCTTTCCGGCCAGGATTAACCCCAGCCCATAGGCCAGAGGCCATCACTTCCGAGCGAATACGTTGACCCGGCGAAACGTTTCGAAACACCGGCCATCTCCCTGCCGGGTCTCCTCGATCATTCGGGCGACCACAAAATCCCGAAACGCCTTTTTATGGCGCTCGTCGATCCGGATTAGAAACGGCACGATGCTCGGCTGGTCAATCCATCGAATCATCGCCTCGGCATCCGGAAAAAAGCGGTCGGCATTCTCGCCCCAGACCTTCACGTCATCGAGTCCGCTCCCCTTCATCAAGGTCGAATACTCTTCGATGGCCGGCATGTACCAGGGCCATTCAAAATCCTTGAAATACCCGGGAAACGGCTCCTTCGACATGGCCTCCCGAATCACTTTGAAGAAGTTGGCACAGTTTTCCTCCGCCGCAAAGTTGAAACGAAGTCTGCCTCCTGGACGCAGGGCCCGACGAACGTTTTTTAAAAGACGCCGGTGGTCCTTGACCCAATGCAGCGTTGCGTTGGAAAAAACGATGTCAAACCTCTCGTCGAAGTCGATCCGGTCGATATCCATCAAAATAAACCGCAGATGACTCCGTTCCTTGGGTCTGGCCGCGTCGATCATCCCTTGGGACGCATCGATACCCGTGACATCACCGTTCGGCACCAGATCGGCCAGCCGTGAGGTCAGGGTCCCGTCCCCGCAACCGAGGTCCAGAATGCGTTCCGTTCCCCTTGGATCGAGTTCCAAGATGATCCGGGTCCCCCATTCCTTTTGATGAGCGGAAGCCTGCTCGTATTTTTTGCCATCGAATTCGTGCGTCATGTCATGCCGCTCGACCGGCCGGCCCGGGCTGGTTTCTTTTCCCGGCCAGCACGAAAAATAATAACCGAGCCATATAATTATTTATATCACGGGCCGGCCGGAACATAAAGGTTTGCCTCGGCAGGCATGCATTGCGCCGCGTGCCTGTCAGACCTTGTAGACGGGTCACGCGGCGATCCTCTCGGATCGTTCAGGCCGGCACCCCGGTTTGAGGTCGCTCTTCTACTTATTAAACTTATTCAATTTAACTTATTCAATCTTGACAGGGCCGGCTGAATCGGTTATGGAATTAATCAAATACGGGCAAGAAGTCCGTAGGTCGGGTCAGTAAAAATATAAAAACGCAAGGCGCCACGAAGGCGTTTCCCGAGAGAAACGGGAACGAATCGTGGCGCTTTTTTTTCGAAAGGGGGAGGGCCGTGCTGCTGAAGCCTTTCATGCGCGAGGGCATCATGCCGCTGCCGGTGACCTTCATTTCCACCATCAGCCGGGACGGGGTGCGCAACGTGGCCCCCTGGTCGTGCGTCATGCCGGTCCTGCGGCCGCTGGACCTGATCCTGGCCGCCTCGGCCCTGAAGCGGGACACGCTGCAAAACGTTCGCGACACCGGCCAGTTCGTTTTGAACCTGGCCGGAACGGACCTGGCGGACAAGGTCATACCCACGGCGCGCTACAGCCCGCCCGTGGCGGACGAGTTCGAGCTGGCCGGCCTCGAGGAAAAGCCCTCCCATGTGGTCCGGGCGCCGGGGATCGCCGGCTGCTATGCCTGGATGGAATGCAAACTGGTCAAGGCCTATGAAGAGGACCGGTTCGTCCTGCTTCTGGGCCGGGTTTTGAGACTGGAGGTCCGGGACGACGCTTTGCGTTCCGACGGCTCGCTGGACCTGGCCGCGGCTCGTCCGCTGATGATGACCGGCAGCCGGCAAGGCATGCATTTCTGCACCCTGGAGGACCTCGATGCCTCCGAACCGTTCTCGGCCATGTTTCCGGACGGCCGCGATCCCCTGGCCGGGCGCTATCAGGAATAAATAATGCCGGCCCGGTCATGGCCGGCGGCAACGGATCGAGGAGTTCCGAATGAAACGCACACTGATTGGCTTGTTCTTCATCCTGTTGGCTGTATGGATCTCCGCGGTGGGTTTCCGTCCCGTGGCCGAGGCCGGGGTCCGGGAAATCCGGATCGCCGACGGCAAGGGCGACTGGGGCTATCCCAATCCGTACCGGCACTACCCGCGAGGGCCGGGCTATGTTCGGATGAGCCTGGTCTTCGACACCTTGATCTGGAAGGACCAGAAGGGCTACGTTCCCGCCCTGGCCGAGTCGTGGTCCTATGACCCGGCCTCGATGGCCTTCACCTTCAAGCTCGACCCCCGGGCCAAATGGCACGACCAGACGACGCTGACGGCCGAGGACGTGGCCTTTAGCATCGATTATTTCAAGAAGCATCCCTACCGCTGGATCAGCGTGGACCACGTGGACCGGGCCGTGGTCAAGGACGCCCAAACCGTGGTCATCCATTTGGCCAGGCCATACTCCCCTTTCCTGTCCGACATCGGCGGGACCATGCCCATCCTGCCCCGGCACATCTGGTCCCGGGTGGACGACCCGAAAAATTTCAACGACCCGCAGGCCTTCATCGGCAGCGGGCCCTACATGTTCAAGGACTTCAACAAGGCCCAGGGCACGTACCTCTATGAAGCGTTTCCGGATTATTATCTGGGCCGGCCCAAGGCCGACCGTTTGATCTACGTCCGGTCCGGCAAGCCCCTGGTTTCCCTGTCCCAGGGGCAGGTGGACCTGGCCAACATCCAGCCCGACATGGCCGAGCCCTTGAAAAAGAAAGGCCTGGTCATCATCCGGGACGAACGGGGCTGGAGCAAGAAGCTCATGATCAACCATAAAAAAGCGCCGTTGGACCAGAAGGTCTTCCGCCAGGCCCTGGCCTTTGCCATCAGCCAGCGGGAAATCATCGACAAGGCCCACCGGGGCTTTGCCACGCCGGCCTCGTACGGGCTGCTGAGCATCGATCACGAGATGTACAATCCCCGGACGCCGACCTATGCCTTCGATCCGGCCAAGTCCAGAGAGTTGATCGCCTCTCTCGGCTTCGAGCGGGGACCGGACGGGACGTTCCGCAAGGAAGGCAGGCCGCTCAAGCTCGAAGTCCTGGCTTCCAACGTGACCGTGGCCGGCGAAAGCGTGGCGGACCGGGACGGGGAAATCATCAAGAAACAGTTGGGGGAGGTGGGGATCGAGGTGGACCTGGTCCACCTGGAACAGGCCACGACCGACAGCCGAGTCAAGTCCTGGAACTTCGATCTGGCCATCTCCGGACACGGCGGAATCGGCGGGGACCCGAGGATTCTCAACGAGATGATCGCCTCCCAATATGGCGCCGGGTCGGTCAACAGCGCCCGCTATGACGCCGACCCCAGGCTCAATGAACTGCTCGAAGCGCAAATGGCCGAAATGGACCCGGCCAGACGCAAGGAGATCGTTTTCGAGATTCAGAAGGTCTATGCCGAGGACCTGCCCGCCGTTTCCTTGTATTACCCGGACAACCTGTCCGCGTACAATCCGAAGAAAGGTGTGGTCTGGTTCTATACCCGGGGCGGAATCAGCAAGGGGATTCCCATTCCCCAAAACAAGATGTCGCTGATCAAGTAGGTCGGGCGGTCCCGGTCTGTCTTGGGAAGGCGGTTCGCGGATGGCATGAAAATCCTGGACGGCAAACAGTCGGGCCTGGTCTGGGCTTACTTCGTGGCCGGCCTGCTCATGGTCTATCTGAGTTACAGCCTGCCGGGACTGTTGCCCGGGGATTTCGTCACAGCCATGTACGCCGGCTCCCACGTCGCCCTGAACGCCGACCAGGAAGCTGAGTTGCGGGCTCAATACACGGAGCAGACCGGCTTCGGCCGCTACCTTTTCGACCTGGTCACGCTGAAATGGGGGTATTCCTATGCCTTTCTGGCCCCGATTTCCGAACTGATCCTGGAGACCCTGCCCTGGACCCTGCTGCTGATGGGCGGGGCCCATCTGATATCCATGTTTTTCGGTTTCATCGCCGGGGTGGAGGCGGCCTGGCGGCGGGGCAGCCTGCTGGAAAAGGCCTGCGTGGGTCCCATGACCCTGCTCGAGGGCGTGCCGGAAATCTGCGGAGGCGTGCTTTTCCTCTTGGTCTTCGCCCTGTATCTGGGCTGGTTTCCAGCTGCCGGGGCCGAGACGGCCTATGCCGAACAATCGGGCCTGGAATGGGTCGCGGACGTGGGGCATCATCTGGCCCTGCCCCTGGCGACCCTCGTCCTGGCCTACCTCCCCGGTAATTTCCTGCTGGCCCGGGCCAGTGTGGTCCTGGTCCGGCAGGCCCAGTTCGTCCAGACCGCCCGGGCCAAGGGCCTACCGCCCTGGCGGGTGCGTTACGTCCACGCCGCGAGGAACGCCCTCCTGCCCATGGTCACCCGATTCGGCCTTCGTCTGGCCTTCATGGTCACCGGCGCCCTGGTCGTGGAAACCATTCATTCCTACCCGGGTCTGGGCACCCTGTTGTTCAAGGCCATCGCCATGCGGGACCTGCCGCTGATTCAGGGGATCGTCCTGTTTTCCTCCCTGACGGTCCTCATGATCAACCTGGGTCTGGAATCATTGTACCGCCGACTGGACCCCCGGGTGAAACATGCATCTTGACGCGGTCCGGAAACTGGTTAAACCCGAATTTTGCAGTTGGGTTCGTTGCGAGGCGTCGAAATGCATAGCGAAACGCGAAGTTGGACCGATTTTTGGCCGCAGGCGTATCATATGATACGTCGAGGTCGAAAATCGGGAAACGAGCGTTGCAGCATGCAGTTCGGCGCCGCAGTAGTAGACAACTGCAAAATTCTGGTTAACAACCCCTGGTTCGTGGTCGGTGCCGGACTGGCCCTGGTTCTGCTGGCCCTGGTTCTGCTGGCCCTGGTTCTGCTGGCCCTGGTCGCCCTCGGCCCGACCCTGGCCCCGTACGACCCTCACGACATCTCTTTCCAGCCCCTCAGCCCGCCTTCCGCGCGCCATTGGCTGGGGGTCAACGACGGCGGCATGGACATTCTGTCCGAACTGCTTTTCGGACTGAGAAACACGGCCGTCTTCGGTCTGGCCGCCGGAGCGCTCGGACTGGTGCTGGGGGTGGCCATCGGACTGGCCTCGGCCTGGTTCGGCGGTTGGATCGACCAGTTCCTGATGCGTTCGGCCGACATTCTGCTGGCCATACCGGCCATCATGATCCTGGTCCTGGCGGCAGCGTACTTTCGGCCCGCCCCCCTGACCCTGGCCCTGGTCCTGGCCCTGCTGGCCTGGCCGACCACGGCCAAGGCCGTCCGTTCCCAGGCCCTGGTGCACAAGTACAGCTTGCACGTTCAGGCCGCCCGGCGGATGGGCGCATCCGGTTTTTACATTCTGTCACGGCACCTGATGCCGGAGCTGTTCCCGTTGTACCTGATCGGCTTTGCGGCCAAGACCCGGATGGCCATGTTCATGGAGGCTTCGCTGGCCTTTCTGGGCCTGTTCGATCCGGCCCGCAAGTCCTTGGGGCTGACCATCAGTTACGCCCTGCAGTATTACTACCTCGACGTGTGGTGGAACTGGCTGCTGCCGCCGATCGCCTCGTTGACCCTGCTTATCATGGCCTCGACCTTTCTGGCCGTCAGCCTGGAACAGGTCTTCGATCCCCGTTTGAAGGAGGCATTTTGAGCGTCCTGATCGACCGCTTGAAGGTGACTTACCGGGAAGGCGAGCATGCCTTGCTGGCGCTGGACCGGGTCAGCCTGTCCCTGAATCCGGGCCGGGTCACCGCTCTGGTCGGGGAGTCCGGTTCGGGCAAGACCACCCTGGGCAGGTCGATCATGGGGCTGTTGCCGCTCAACGCCGAGGCCGGAGGCCGGATTCGCCTGGAGGGCCGGGACCTGCTGGGGCTGGACGAAGCGGCCCTCAACGAACTCCGCTGGACCCGCATGGCCATGGTCTTTCAGAACGGCGCGGCCAATCTGAACCCGGTCTATCCCCTGGTCGATCAGGTGGCCGAACCCCTGGTCCAGCATGGGGGCCGGAAAAGGAATGCGGCCCGAAACCAGGCCCGGGCGGCCATCGAGGCCATGGGGCTTCCGGCCGACCTGGGATCGCGCTACCCGCATCAACTGAGCGGCGGCCAGATTCAGCGCGCCCTGCTGGCGATGGCTCTGATCCTGAATCCAAAAGTCCTGATCCTGGACGAACCGACCGCCTCCCTCGACGCCCTGACCAAGACCTTCATGTCAGACCAGATCGATGACATGCGCCGAAGGGGCCAGGCGGTCCTGCTGATCACCCACGACCTGGACCTGGCCTCGATCCTGGCCGACGACCTGGCCGTTCTCTACCTGGGCCGGATCATGGAGATCATGCCGGCCGGGGACCTGCTGGCCGGTCCCGAACATCCCTATACCGCGGCCTTGAGCCGCTCCTACCCCAGCCTGGACGCCGTGAGGGACCTGGGCGGCATTCGAGGCGACGCCTTCTACCGGTTGATTCACGCCCACCCCCGGCCCGGTCACGACGACCACGACCATGTCGTCTCCCCGGACTCGATCCATGAAACCGGCCACGCACCGCGACAAGGATGCCTGTTTCAGCCCCGGTGCACCCAGGCCGTGGACGAATGCCGTCTGTCCGATGTGCCCATGATCGAGGCAGGGCGCCACCAGGTCCGCTGCCTTCGCCGGGGCATCGTCAATCTGCTGGAACTTGAAGGTGTGGAAAAACGCTACGGTTCACTCACGGCCCTGACATCCACGAACCTGACTCTCAAGGCCGGGGAACTTTTTTGCCTGGTCGGGGAAACCGGGTCCGGGAAAACGACCCTGGCCATGCTCGCGGCCGGCGCCCTGCACCCGGACCGGGGCCGCCGGACCTTCGAGGGCCGTGACATGGATACCTGGTTGAAGCGCGACTACCCTTCCCTGGCCTCGAAGATCGGGCTGATCTACCAGAGTCCGGCCGAATCGGTCAGCCACCGCTTCTCGGTCTTCGACGTCGTGGCCGAACCGCTTCGGGTCCAGCGACCGGACCTGCCCCGAGCGGACCTGGACGATCGGGTCCGGCGGGCCTTGACCGACGTCCGTCTTTCCACCGAACCGGAGTTCCTGAAACGCTACCCTCACGAGTTGAACATGGGCGCAATCCAGCGGCTCTGCCTGGCCCGGGCCATTGTTCACGACCCGGTCCTGATCGTGGCCGATGAACCGACCAGCTCCCTGGACCCCAGCGTCCAGGCCAAGGTGCTCCGGATGCTCCTGAACCTGCAGATCGAGCGGGGACTGACCATGCTCTTCGTGACCCACGATCTGGGACTGGCCCGCAAGATCGCCGATCGGGTCGGCGTCATGCTGGCCGGCCGGATGGTCGAGCTCGGACCGGCGGCCCGCGTCATGGGCCGGCCTGGGCACCCCTACACCCGGATGCTGATATCCGGCGGCCGGGCCCGGCCATCAGTCCTCCACCCCGTCGGGTTACAGGAAAAAGCCCCCGTCTGCCCGTTCATCGACCGTTGCGACCGTTTCGAAACAGGATGCCTGACCCGGCCGCCATCCCCGGTCAATCTGGAAGGCGGGAGGCACCTGGCCTGGTGTCGGCACCCCTTGAACGAGGTGGCCGAAGCAATGGAATATACCGACATGCACGCCGACCCCGGCCGGCCGATTTCAAGATACGCAATATAGAGGAGGTCATAATGCCCGAAGCTATAAATTCCGAACTGATCCAAGGGGCCACCGATTTTCACGGACACTGGTGTCCCGGTCTGGCCATCGGGATTCGCGCCGCCGAATGGGCCCTTCAGGAGATGGGTCGATCCGGGGATGAGGATATCGTTGCCGTGGTCGAGACCGACATGTGCGGCGTGGATGCCATTCAATACCTGACCGGCTGCACCTTTGGCAAAGGCAACCTGATCCACAAGGACTACGGTAAAAACGCTTTCACCTTCTACCGCCGGAGTGACGGAAAGGCGGCCCGCATCGTGGCCCGTCCCGGCATATTCGGGGAGGGTCACGAGGCTCTGGGCCGTCTCCATCGCAAGATGCAGACCGACGGATTGACCGAAAAGGAGGAAGCCGACTGGAAACAGATTCGGGCCATGGCCTCCAAACGGGTCATGGAAGCCCGACTGGCGGACCTTTTCGAGGTCAAGGAGCCGTCCGGCCCGCCGCCCAAACAGGCCCGGATTCTTTCCAGCCTGCCGTGCGATTCGTGCGGAGAGGCGGTCATGGAGTCCCGCACCCGGCGTATCCATGAACAGACGCTGTGTCTGCCCTGCTTCGAGGAAATGGAAAAGCGTTACTGAGCCCGTCCGCTTGGCCGGGCCCTGGATCGGACGGTCCGGCCTGGCGGATCATGAAAGGAGTCGACGAACCATGTGTGAAGCCAATGCGTATGTTTTCCGGAACGGCCGGGAGGAACTGATCCTGGAAGCCGTGGACCGGGTCGAGCCCGAGGCCCCCGGCTCCTATCGGCTGGTGAGTATTTTCGGGGAGCAGAAAACCGTGCAGGGCCGCCTCAAGGGTATGCGGCTGGTGGACCACAAGATCGTTTTCGAGGAATGAAGCAGCGTCCGGGCGGGGCAGCGCCTCGCTCCGGACACCCGCCCTCAATCCTTCAGACGCCACCACCAGTGGCCCTCGCCGAACTGGTCGCGGGCCTCTGCCAGGGTTGCTTCATCATAGACCTCCCGGACGATCCACGCCCGCCACTTGACCAGAAAGCGGTCGAATCGCTTCAGGGCCTTTTGTTCGGCCTCGTCCAGGCGGTCCCGTTGAAACTCGACCTCACTGCGGTAGAACAGGTAGTCCCTCATGATCTCCGGATGGGCGCCCAAAAGGGGCCTGACCCGCAGCAGCATGGTGTGCACGTCGCGGTCGGCCGGCATGTCCGTGTGATCGACCTCCAGACCGGGGTTGCGTCCGAGATGCGCCTGTAATAGTATGACGAACTCGATCCTGAGATCAAGGCGGTTTCCGCATGCCTGATTATGCCCTGACGGTCAATGAACCGGTTGAAGTGGAGGAGATCGTCCGACTGGCCCGATCGGTGGGCCGGCCCTGGGTCGACCCCGAACGGGTCCCCCGAATGTTGGCTTCGGCGGACTGCTACCTGGCCCGCCGGGACGACGGCCGCCTGGTCGGCTTGGCCACGCTGGTTTCGGACGGGGCCTTCATGGCCTATGCCCAGCATGTCTGGGTCTCGCCCGACTGCCACGGCCTAGGCATCGGCCGGGCCATGATGGAACGGATGATTCGCGACTGCGAGAACAAGGGCTATCTGGGGCTGGGCCTGTTCGCCGACCCGGAGGCCGTTGATTTCTATGGCCGGTTCGGTTTCGAACCGGTGAAAAACAAAGGATACCAGGCCCTGATCCGGGACCTGGCCCGACCAACGGGAGGTCAAGACCATGAGTGACGATCTGAAGAAGAAGACCAAGGAAACGGCCGAGTTGTATTTCAGCGGCCTGACCGGCGAGGGGGCTTACGCCCTGTGGCGGGCTTTTGACAAGGACCTGGCCAAGGACCTGTCCCTGTTCATAACCGGCCAGATGTACGCCCGGGAAAAGATACCCCACCCGACGCGCCAGCTGGTCACCGTGGCCGCACTGACCGTGCTTCAGCGGACCGAGGAGCTGGAGATGCACATCTGGGCCGCCTTGAACGTGGGCTGCAAACCGGAGGAAGTGGCCGAGGTGATTTTCCAGATGTACACCTATGGCGGCATGCCCGTGGTCAACCAGGCCCTCAAGGTGCTGCGCACGGTCCTGAAGAATCGGGGCGAATGGCCCGAAGGCGGTATCGGCTGAAACCGCTTGCCGGGGGGCGGTCATTCGGTCCGTACCGGCCCTGGGGAAAGAGACATGCTCAATTCCATCAATGATTCGCCGCTGCACCGGATCGCCAATCCCCGGAGCATCGCCTTTTTCGGAGCTTCGAACAACTTCCGCTCCATGGGCAGCAGTCTGCTGGCCTCGGTGCGGTCCATGGGTTTCACGGGACCGATCTATCCGGTCCACCCCAAGGAGCCCCGGGTCCAGACGCTGCCGGCCTGGAGAAGCGTTCTGGACCTGCCCGAAGCGCCGGACCTGGCGGTGGTGGTCCTGCCGACGCACCTGGTGGCCCCGACCATCGAGGACTGCGGCCGGAAGGGCGTCCGCCGGGCCATCGTGGTCACGGCCGGTTTCAACGAAGTCGGCGGGGAGGGGGCGGCTCGACAGAAGGAACTCATGGAGGCGGCCGCCCGCCACGGGGTTCGGCTCATGGGGCCGAACTGCCTGGGCGTGGTCAATGCCCACCTCCCGCTCAACACCACGTTTTATCCATTCGACGGCATACCGGGATTCATCGGTCTGGCTTCGCAAAGCGGCAGCCTGATCACCCAGTTGTTCCGGCATCTGGCTGACTTCGGCCTGGGATTTTCCTCGGCTTTCAGCGTGGGCAACGAAGCCGACCTGGACGTGGTGGACTGCCTGGAGTATTTCGGGGCCTGCCCCGAGACCCGGGTCATCACCCTGTACATCGAAGGTATCCGGCGAGGCCGGGAGTTTGTCGAGGTTGCCCGGTCCATCACGCCCCGCAAGCCGATCGTGGCCTTTTATATCGGCGGTTCCGAGACCGGCCGCCGGGCCGGTCTGTCTCACACCGGGGCCATGGCCGGTCCGGACCGGCTCTACGACGGCATCTTCCGCCAAAGCGGCGTGCTGCGGGCCGGTTCGATCACGGAGCTGTTCGATTTTGCCTGGGCTCTCGGGGTCCTGCCGCCGCCACGGGGCAACCGGGTGGTCATACAGACCAATTCCGGCGGGCCGGGCGCGGCCGCGGCCGACGCCTGCGGCCGGGCCGGACTCGAACTCCCCCCGCTTTCCGACCGGACCATCGAACGGCTTTCCGCGTTCATTCCGGGCACGGGCAGCGTCAACAACCCGGTGGACATCACCTTTACCAAAAATCCCCGGGCCTTTTTCCACGAAATCCCCCAGGCCCTGCTGGAGGACGAAAACATGGACGCCATGCTGCTCTACGTACTCATGGGCGGGGCGGGCATCAAGCGGGCGGCCGAGTTGTCCGGCGTCGGGGCCGGGGAGGCCCAGGCCGAGGCCGAACGAATCATGGACAAGCAGTCCAGGGCCCTGGCCCGGTGGGCCGCTTCCCAGGGCAAGCCGGTCCTGGGCTACACCTTTCGGCGTCCTGAAACGCCGGCCATCCGCAACCTGGTCCAGGGGGGCCTGCCGGTCTTCCCCGGCCCGGTTCGCGCGGTCCGGGCGCTGAAGGCGCTCCGGGACTACGCAATAATACGTGAAAGACTGGCGGCCCGGCCGGCCTGAATGTTCAGCTGAAAATCCGGGTCACCGCCGGCTCGTCATAATCGGCGGCGAACGCCCGAATACGTCCCTCGATCACTTGGAACACGTCGTTCCGGATAGCCCCTTCATGGCAGAGACGGACGCAGTTGCAGCAGAGCAGGCAGTCGGTTCCCAGCCCCAACACGGGCTCCAGGGTGATGTTGTTCGTGGGACAGCCGTCCACGCACAGCCCGCACGAGGTGCAGGCCTCCGGGTCCAGAACCATGGGCGGCATCATGGCCTTGGTCTTTTTCAGGCTCCGGGTGTGGAACAGGGCCTGACGCTCCGGGCTCTGGTAGTTCAGGTCCTCGGCGGTCAGCCCCGCGTCCGTCCCGGCATCCATCTTTTCTAGGACCCGGCCAGTCAGCCTTCTGATCTCGGCCTCGTCTTCCTCATTGGGACGGCCGCCCCCCAGAGGGTCTTCACAGGACCACATCATGGAGTGCAGGGCCATGACCTTGGCTCCGCCCAGAAGCCGGAAGCCTTTCTCCCGTAGCGGCAGGGCCAGGTCGTGCAGGGGCACGGCGCACACTCCGCCGATCCCCGAAAGGCGGTCGATGAAGTCGAGGACCGGAGGCAGGGCCCGGTTGGCATAAACCGGCGATCCCACCCAAAGGCAGTCGCCGGGGTCGAGACCGGAGATTGCGGCCTCCATGTCGCTCCTGGTCCGGGCCATATCCAGAAGCGAGACCGGCCGGCCCCGGGCCTCGAGCGTTTCGGCGATCACCCGGGCCGCGCGTCGGGTGGTCCCCGCCGGGGAAAGGAATACGATCAGGGACTTGCCGTGCTTGTCGGTCATGCGTTCAGTACTCCTTCCGGTGTGTTTCATGCCCGGGTATCGGCGCGATTCGGCCTGTACCAGACTGGGCTGTTCTTCGGCCGGCCGCACCACCCGTTTGGAGGAGGCGACCCGCCTCGGCCCAGGCCATCGGGCCGGATTCGCACGCCGGCGGCGACATAAAAGGCTCTAGGGCTACGACAATCCCTTACTCGTAAATCTTCTCATCAACCGCTTCGGCTTCCGCGGCATCGCCTTCGTAGTCCCGGTCACGGCCCAAGGCCTTGCGGCTCAAATACTCGGTATACCATTCATGGGCCACGATCATGGACATGACTTCATTGGACCCGGTCCAGATGGGGCCCAGCCGAATGTCCCGATAGATGCGTTCAATCGGAAATACGTTAGTATAACCGATTCCCCCCATGACCTGAAAGGCATGGTTGACCACTTTCATGCAAGCCTCGGTTGAAAACCGCTTGGCTTCGCTGATCATCCTCCGGGCCTGCCGGGGGTGGCTGCTTTTCTCGGCGGCCTGGGCCGCCATGAGTGTGATGGCCCGGGCCGCATCCAGGAGGGTCGCCGCCTCGGCCACCTGAAAGCTGACGCCCTGGAAATTGTTGATGGTCTGCCCGAAAGCCTTCCTCCGGGACGTATAGCCGGTGGCCACTTCCAGGGCGGTTCGGGCCGGGCCGATGCACATGACCGCGGAACCCAGCCGTTCCGGGATCATGATCGTGTCAAAGATCGCCTTTCCACCGTTTATCTCACCCAGCACGTTTTCCTTGGGCACCTTGGCGTCCTTGAAGACGAGACGGCCCGTCCCGCACCCACGAAGTCCCATCAGGCCGTAGATATACTCCACCTCAACGCCCGGTCCCCGATCGATGAGGAAACAGGTCAGCGCCTTGTGCGAGGGCACGTCCGGATCGAAACTGGTGCGGGCGTAGACCATGAAATAGTCCGCGCCTTCGGCTCCGACAATGAAACGCTTTTGCCCGTTGACCAGGAAATGATCGCCCTGGTCCACCGCCGTGGTCGTAGTGCCGAAAAAGTCGGACCCCCCGCCGCCCCGGGGTTCGGTCAGGCATTCGGCGGCATAGATGTCTCCGGCCAACAGCGGTTTGACGTATTTCGCCTTTTGCTCATCCGTGCCGTGTTCCACGATGGCAAAGCAGACCAGACAGCCCCCCACGCCATACAGGCATCCAAAGGCGTAGCCGAGCGTGCCGATTTCCTCGACCACCATGCAGAGAGTCGGCCAGTCCTGATCGCGGCCACCCCACTTCCGGGGCAGATGGACCCCCAGCAGGTTCCGGCGGCCGGCTTCCCGTAAAAACTCCTTGTTGAAGCGAATCACCTCCCGATCCATGTCCAGGATCATCTGCCTGGGGACCCACTTGACCAGGTCTCGGACCTCCTCGCGCAACGCTTTTTGTTCCTCGGTCAACAATAGATCAAGCATGCCATTCTCCTATATTAGTTTGTCGCCAAACCTTTAAGTTAAAAAAAATTACCAGGCGTCGTTGACCTTCTTCAGCAAGCGGACCAGGGTCTCCTTTTCCTCATCGTCAAGACCCCGGCCGAATCGCTCCTGAAGTGTGATGGATATGGTGATGAAATCCGGGATTAGACGACCTCCTTTCTCCGTAAGTGAAACAATCTGCACGCGCTGGTCCGCCGGGTCCGCTTGTTTTTCCAGATACCCCAACCTGACCAGCTTGTCGACCAGGCCGGTCACGGTTGACTTGTCACGGTCGATGATCCGGGCCAGTTCCTTCATGGGCACCTTCTGCTTCTTGAACAAGGCGACCATGATATCCCCGTGTGAGGGGGCCAGGCCCTGCAGGCCGTGCTTTTTCAGTTCCCTGATCAGCAGCCTGTTGGCCTTGTCGCTGATTCTGGCGATGTAGAAGATGCTTCTGTCGTTGATCACGCTGTACATTTGCACCTCGTTGAAACGATTTTAGTTTGTTACCAAACAAATGTCAAACGTTTTTCTAGCGGTTTCCTCGCCCTGGCCGGATATTGCGAGAGGTGATGCTTCGCCGGCCCGACCTTCCTACAAGCCGGGCCGGACGGCCCGTCCGGGAAGGGCCTGGGTCAACCGGCCGTTTTCAACCACCGGTTGTCCGGCCACCAGGACGTGGACCATGCCTCTGACGCCCTGGTCGGGCTCCAGGTAGGTGGCCTGGTCTTCCAATGTCTCCGGATCGAATACGGCCAGGTCCGCGTCAAAGCCCACCGCGATTCGGCCTTTGCCATGCAGGCCGAATCGCCGGGCCGGAAGGACCGTCATTTTGGCCAGGGCCTCGGTCAGTCCGAGGAACCCCTGCTCCCGGACCAGGCGCCGTATGACCCGGGGAAAGGCGCCGGCGCCTCGCGGGTGGGTCGGCCGGCCCGTCCCTTCCTCGAAGATGCCGTCCGATCCGACCATGACGAACGAGGGCAGAAAGAGGCGGTCCACCAGGTCCTGGCGCATCATGTGGCCGACGAGCATGGTTTTCGAGGATTCACCTTTTAGTTTCAGGTACAGTTCCCTGGTCAGGGCCTCCCCTTTGTGCGGTCCGGCGGCCACTTCGATCATCGAGATGTCCACGCCCAGATGCTTGTTGACGCCGGGCACGAGCAGGGCGTCCAGGAGCGCCCCTTCCGGATACATGCACCATGAATCGTATGGATAGGCGTCGCCCATGACGTCCAGGCCGTCGGCCCGGGCCTTTTCGATGACCTCCAGTCCGCGCCTCAAGACCGCGTCGTAGGGTCTGGATCGCCAGGCCAGTTGCGAGGTCAGGTGGGATATCTGAAGCCGGACCCCGGACTCCCGGGCCGCTTCGATCAGTTCCTCTTCCCCGGCCGCCGCGTCGCGGGACAGTCCGGGCACCCCCGGTCCGAAATACCGGGGATGGACCGCGGCGACCGCTTCATGCCGGGCCGCCACCTTGAACAGGTCGACGACTTCCGCCCTGGAAATGCCCGGGGCCAGGGCCAGGCCGAAGGAGACCCCCAGGGCGCCGTCGGCCATGGCCCGGTCGGCCATGAGGCTCATGTTCCAGCGTTGCGTCTCGTCAGCCGGGAGGTGCGGCCCGCCGACCCCGGCCTTTTTCCTCAGGTCCTGGGCGCCGATCAGCAGGCCGTGATGCACGGGAAAGCCCTCAGTGTCGATCCGCCCGAGGAAGGCGGCCACGTCGTCAGCGCCGTTGGCCATGGCCATGCCGCAGTTTCCGCCCACGACCGTGGTCACGCCCATGCGGGCCATGCAACGACCGGCGTGGAGCATGCCGTCGACATGGGTATGGACGTCGATGAATCCGGGGACGATCGTCAGACCGCCGGCATCGATCTCCCGGGGGCCATGGATTTCGTCCCGGGTCAGGGTCTGGATCACCCCGTCCCGCACCCCGATATTGCACTGGACCGGCTGGTCGGCCAGAGAATCCAGAACCCGCCCGCCCTTGATCACCATGTCATATTCGTTCATGCCCTGCCTCCCGGCTTCCGTTCGGCCGCCGGTCCGAAGTCCCGGAGCGGGGCCTGCCTTTGACTGATTCGCCGGCAGTCCGCCCGATCGGCCGATGGCGAGGTTGAGGTAATAAGATTGGGGCCATGATATATCCAGACGACCGTGGGCGGCAAGACTTAACGACCGGTTCAGAATCGGCCGATCGGGTTTCGAGTTCATGGGTTCCATAGCCAAGGGCGGCCGGTAGTGATATAATGCCGCCATTTCCATCGACCGGAGGCCAGGCCATGTTTCACACGGCGGATTTCGACCAGGTCAGGCGAGGAGACGTGGTGGACGTCTACTTCACTCGAACGAAAAGCATCCTGGAAGCCAGGGGTCTCGACGCCCGGGTTCGGGCCGAATTCACGGCCAAGGGGCTGCCGCAAGGCATGAGCTGGGCGGTGTTGTCCGGGCTGGAGGAGGTCCGGGGCCTGCTGGGCGGTCTCGACATCAAGGTCCGGGTCATGCAGGAAGGCACGATATTCCGGCCCTACGAACCGGTCATGGAGATCGAGGGCCGGTATCTGGAATTCGGGCACCTGGAAACCGCCATCCTCGGACTGCTCTGCCAGGCCTCCGGCGTGGCCACGGCGGCGGCCCGGTTTCGCAAGGCGGCCGGGGACAAGACCTTGTTCAGCTTCGGGGCGCGTCGGATGCATCCGGCCATCGCGCCGATGATCGAACGTAACGCCTGGATCGGCGGGTGTGACGGCGTGGCCGTGGGACTGGGCGCGGCCCTGGTCGGCCAGGCGCCGGTGGGCACCATGCCCCACGCCCTGATTCTTCTCATGGGCGACACCGTGGAAGCGGCCCGGGCCTTTGATGAAATCATCGACCCGTCCGTCCGCCGGGTGGTCCTGATCGACACCTTTGAAGACGAAAAGTTCGAGGCCCTGCGCGTGGCCCGGGCCATGGGGGACAGGCTGTGGGGCGTGCGGCTGGACACTCCGCGTTCTCGCCGAGGCAGTTTCGCCCGCATCATCGAAGAGGTTCGCTGGGAACTGGACCTGGCCGGGTACCGGGAGGTCAGAATCGTGGTCAGCGGTGGCCTGGGGGAAAAGGACGTGGCCGATCTGGCCCCTCTGGTGGACGCCTTTGGCGTGGGCACGGCCATCAGCAACGCGCCCGTTATCGACTTTTCCATGGACATCGTCGAGATCGAGGGCCGTCCCCGGTCCAAGCGCGGCGTCCGTTCCGGGGCCAAGGAAGTCTTCCGCTGTGAGGACTGCGGCCGGGACTACGTGCTCCCGCTCGGCTCCCTGCCCGCTTCCTGCGACTGCGGCGGAGCCTGGGTCCCCCTCCTGGAGCCGCCGCCCGTGAGGAATCCGGACCCGGAAAAAGTCCGGGCCCTGGTCCTCGAACAACTGCCCTTGTTCCACATGGAAGAGGTTTAGAGGGGTTTTCCTTTGAAGTGGCTGCTCCTGTCCATCCGGCCGGGTTCGGGCCGGATGATCACCCCGCCCAGGGCCCTGACGGCCAGCTTTCTGTTGCTGATCGTCATCGGGACCGCGGTCCTGCTCATTCCGGGCATGAGCGGCCCCAAGGGGCTCAGCGCCGTGGACGCCCTGTTCACGGCCACTTCGGCCGTCTGCGTCACCGGCCTGGTCGTGGTCGATACCGGCTTGGACTTCACTCTGGGCGGGCAGTTGGCCATCATGGTCCTCATTCAATTGGGCGGCCTGGGCATCATGACCTTTTCCGTGCTTTTCTACCGCCTGGTCGGCCGGGAGATATCCCTGCGGGACGAACTGGCGGTGCGGGACAGCTTTTCCTTTTCGAAAAGCCAGGACCTGGGCAGCCTGGTCCGGTCCGTGGTCCTGATGACCCTGGCCATCGAAGGCCTGGGCGCCTTGTTGCTCTTCACCTTCCTGCTCGGCGACTACGCCCCGGTCCGCGCCGCGTACCTGGCCGTCTTTCATGCGGTTTCCGCGTTCTGCAACGCCGGTTTCAGCCACGGCCTGGGTGGGGACAGCCTGACCCGGTACGCCGGCCACTGGCCGATCAACCTGGTGATCATGGGCCTGATCGTCAGCGGGGGCATCGGCTTTATCGCGCTTTCCGAAATCTTCGTCCACAAGACCCGGCTGCGCCGCCTGAGCCTGCATACCAAGCTGGTCTGCTTGACCAGCCTGGTTCTGATTCTCTTCGGCACGGCCATGTTCCTCCTGCTGGAATGGGACAACGTCATGGCCGGCCGGC
>JAHJTB010000324.1 GCA_018830135.1 Pseudomonadota bacterium
GACGGGGACAGTTTCACGGTGGCGATCAAGTGCCGGGAGGTGCATCCGGACGGCGAAGAGGAGTGGGTGACGATTGCGACCAAGACGATCACCTATCCGGGCCGCCCGGACCCGGAGGCGTCGATCGAGTATGAGACGGCGACGCCGGCCTGCGGGTCGAGCCAGGTGCTTTCGGCCAGCGGCGAGGGGAGCGGATACTTCTGGAAGATCGAGGGCGGATCGGGCGGGGCGGAGCTATCCGGCATGACCGGAAAGTCGGTGACGTTGAGCGCGCCGTCGTCGAACGCCAACTGCGAGGAAAACTGCACGGTGCAGATGGGCTGGTGTCTGGGGACGGACCGGGCGGAGATCATCGACGAGGTGGCGTTCAATTTCGATTGCAGCACGCCGGACGCGGGCATTGTCTATTCGACGCTGACCCAGGCCTGCGGCGGGGGCCAGACGCTGAGTTCGAGCGACGGCCAGTCGTATGGCTGGCGGATCGCGTCGGGCGGCGGGACGCTGTCGGCGGCGACGGGGAGTTCGGTGACGTTGACCGCGCCGGCCACGAACCCGAACTGCGCGTCAAACTGCACGGTGGAGATGGTCCGGTGTCCGGGGACCGAGTGGGAGACGGTTCTGGATTCGGTCAATATCGCCTTCAACCAATACACGGCGGCGGACACGGCCTTTATCACCTGCTCGGGAGCGCCGGTTTTCAACTGTTACCTTTCCGGCTGGAAGTGCAATTTCCAGTACACCTACGGCTGGTATGGATGCGATGGCACGCCGTTGGGCACCACCTATTACGCGTGCAAGCTGAACCTGTACGGAGATGCGTGCTGGGGGGCGGACGCGGCGGATTATTGGGGCAGTTCGGCCGTTTATCTGACCGCGTGCAATGGAGGCGTGGGGAACTGCGGAAATACGGCCGGGTGTCATCCCGACTATTACAACCGATCCGAGTGCAGCGGGGCCTGCTTTCCGAGAGACCAGCGGCAGCCGGCCATGATAGCGGGCGGCTGCTGCCCCGGGCCGTTGTGGTGATGCCAGATGAGGGACTGGAACCAGAGTTCGGCCAGCAGGAGTGAGCATGCGATGTGGAACGGCGTGATCGAACATTCATATCGGCTGAGGCACCCGGAATACGAGGGCCGGCCGATCAACATCACGGAGGCCCAGGACGAGGCGTGCCGTCTGTTGGGACTGCCGGAGGGTTTTTTCCGGGTGAAGAACAGCCTGCCGGCGGTGGAGGTCCTGGAGTCGGAGCTTTCGGGCGTACTGACCTGCCCGGTATGCGGGGCGCCGATGGACTTCGAAATTCCGCCGTCCTGCCCGAGCGTAAACCCCCGGGGATTCTCAGGGCTGTTCGCCTGCCGGGAGGAACTGTGCCCGGAGCATTTCTACACCGTCCAGGGCCTGGTGGATGTTCGCAACCTGATCCGGTCAGGGCGGGTCGAGCGGATCATCCGGGTCAATCCGTCTTTGGCGGAAGGGAGGAAATGACATGCCGCCCATGGACATCAAGGTCCCGCCGATCGACAACACCAACTGGCCTCCCTACCTGATAAACGATTCCGCGCTTTACATCGTGGGCCAGCGGTTCAACTTCGCCCAGGAATACGCGGACAAGTCCTTTCACGACGCCAGGGAGGCACTCGAAGACCTGAAAGCGGCCCTGACGGGCTTCACCATGCCCGAGACGGACATCGACTATTCCTTTGTGCCTTCTTCAGTCCTGGATGCCATGGCCATCCTGGCCGGATATCGTCCGGAACGGCCCGCAGACCTGACCATCGCCGACGTGCCCCGTCCCGATGAACCGGATTTGATCGAGGTGGACGAGATCGAGCCGGGCGAAATGCCTGATTTCGTGACCGAGGCATACATACCCGTGTTTCCGGAGGCCCCGGATTCGCCCATGCCGCCGGACCCTGGAGACGCCCCGGCGATTATGACTCCGGAGAGGATTCCCGCCCCGGATGTTTCTTTCCCGGAGCCGCCCATACTGGAGGACCTGGTGATTCCCGGTGCGCCGGACCTGCCGGACCGTCCATCCTTCAACGGTGAGAAACCGACCATATCGGTCTCGCCTCCGGACCCGCTGTTCGTTTACAACGAGCCGGTTTCGGACCGGGACCTGGCCGAAGCGGTCAAGGCCAGGCTGCTGGCGGACATCGCCGCCGGCGGCACGGGTTTGGGCGCGGAAGCGGAAAACGCGATCTGGGAGCGGGCCAAGGAGCGGGAACGCCTCGAGTACGTGGCCGAGCGGGATCGGATCATCGAGCAGAACGCGGGATTCGATCTGCCTCCCGGGGCCATGGCGGCCCGGCTGGACGAGCTGTCCAAGCGGCGGCAGCGTTCGCTGGCTCAGAGCAACCACGAGATCATGATCGAGCAGGCCCGCTTGGCCCAGGCGCACCTCCATTTCGCCATCGAGCAGGCCAGCGGCCTTCAGCGCATCCTGAACGACCAGTCCAACACCGTGGCTCAAAGGACGTTCGAGGCGGCTCGATACACGGTCGAGCACGCCATCAAGGTGCATGAGGCCGCCGTTCGGGCCTTCAACGCCAAGCTGGAGGAGTACAAGGCCGAGGCTTCGGTTTACACCGAGATCGTCCGGGCCATGACGCTCTACCTGGAGCAGTACAAGGCCCGGCTGGAAGGCGTGCGCCTTGCGGCCGACGTCCAAAACCAGCAGGTGACGCTCTACAACGCCCGGCTGGACGCAATCAAGACCATGGTGGGCGTCTATTCCGAACGGGTCACGGCCCAGGCCACGGAGATGGAGGCTGAAAAAGTCAAGCTCCAGGCCTTTGCCACGGCGGTCGAGGTCTTCGCCAAGAAGATCGAGGCCAGGACGGCCGAATACAACCTGTGGCAGGCCCGGGTCGCCGGCGAGGGCGAGAAGGTGCGGGTTTACGGACAGCAGGTCGAGGCCTACGGCAAGCGGCTGGAGGCGATCAAGACCGGGGCGGACATCCAGAAGGTCCGTATCGACAGCCAGATTCAGAGGAATCGGGACCAGATCGAGATTTACCGGGTTCGAATCGAGGAGTACCGGGCCAACCTCCAAAAGGCCATCGAACAGATCAAGGCCCTGGTTCAGGCCTACGGCATGGACACCGAGGTTTACCGATCGGACGGACAGGTATTGAAAGGCCAGCAGGACGCGGAGACCGAACTGCTCAAGGCCCGGATGCAGCAGTCCCGCAACCAGTCGGACATCGCCTTGAAGGAGGCCGAGCTGACCATCCAGTCGGCCTTGCAGGAGCATGCGGTCTGGATCGAGTCCATCAAGGCCCTGATCAACGCCAGTTCTCAGATCGCGGCCTCGGCCTTGAGCGCGGTCAACGCATCGGCCAGCCTGGGCCTGTCCACGAACCAGGGCACGCAGTTCCAGTACAGTCGCGGCGAGAGTATCGGGTGGCAGGCCGAGAAACGGGAGTCGTATCAGGAAAGCAGGCAGACGCAGACCTGACAGGAGGGACGCCATGGAGTGGGGAACGATCATACCGAAAAGCACGGCCAAGGGCGGCGTGGCCTCGGCGACCAGCGACCACGAGGAATTCGATCGCTTTTTCAGGGAGCAGGCGGCCCGGAAGTTCCAGAACGAACTGGAACTGAAGCGGACCGAGAAGCTGTTTAACATGCTGGGCGACAGCGTCAAGGCGGGGGTGGTGCCGTTTAACGAAACGACCCGGCCCCTAGTGGCTTCGCTGGCCGGAAGCCCGGAACGAACCGCGCCGCTCATGGACCTGCTGAGGCGACAGGCCGTGGTCAACATGGGCAAGGAGGACCGCGACGCGATGCAGGACCGGGTGAACCGGGACTATTACGGAGCCCACACGGACCTGCTCAAGGCCCAGGCCGAGAAAATGGCCTTGCCGGA
>JAHJTB010000325.1 GCA_018830135.1 Pseudomonadota bacterium
ATGGTTGAATACCCGTTCATGGTCCGTCAGCAGTTCGTCCAGAAGGTCCAGGACCACCTCGCTGAACGGCAGTTTGACCAGGGCCTTGTGGAAACCCGTGAGGTCATCATCGAAGAGCTTCCTGAGATGGCAGGCAGCGAAATATTCCTGGATGAGCTGATGGTAAAAGGTGTAGTTTTTATCGCTCTTTCCTTCAAATATTGCCCGGCTGATCCATTGGGCTTTGAAAATTTTTTTAAAAATATATCTTAAATCGGTATTATATTTTTTTTGTACAAAACTGACTGGAAACAACTGCTTGTACCCACATGACAAGGTATCCAATGAGAGGCGGTAAAGAAAATCCAGAATGTCTTCCCGATCCAGGTCAATATCTTCAACCCTCTTATGGGCCTCCCTGAAAAGCTCATTCATGAATGCTTCAAGAAGTTCGGATCGATTTTCAATTTTGGCGCGCTGCCCTTCAGGTTTAAGGCCAATACGCCTTGTTATATTGGCATAGAAGGCGGTTTGGAGAATTTCCTTGAAATCATCGGAAAGGGATTCATAATCCAGCCAGTTTAATATATCCGGCCCCAAATACCTGCAAAGCTGCTCTTCACTGAACTTGTTTAAGACGATCCACTCGAAATTTCCAAATATCCGGCGGTACAACCCCGGATCACTTTTGATTTGTTCGCTCCGGCAGGCCACCATCATAAAATTGGCGCCCAGGCAGCGGCTGACCTCGACCTGAAAAATACGCTCCATGTTACTGAATGAAGCCTGATCCAGCGAATCGAGCAGGAAACAGAGCCGCCCCGTATTATTCAGGCTCCTGGTTATTTCGGTCGCCTTGTCGTGTATCAGGCCGCCTATTTCATCGGATTTTTCCAGCAGGGAGGTCACCCGGGTGAAAAGGTCGTCCGAGTCGTTCAGAAAATCACGCGCCTCTTGGAAAATAGGCAACGGCGATTCCTCAATCAGTTTATCCAGCAGGACCAGGTGAAGCCGCCGGAGAAAGGTCGTCTTGCCCACGCCGGCCCCGGCTATCAATAGAATGCGCTTCTTATCGCGAAGCCGGGAGAAAAACGATTCCATGCCGATCGGCTCGGTGCTGTCTTCATTCTCGAAGTCGTTCGGAATCTGGCCGTCCGGTTCCCGAACCACCGCTCGCATTCCCGGGGCTAAATAGTCGAATCGCCCGATCAGGTCGGGCTCCTTGCCCGCCAGCTTGATGGCGTAGGCCTCGCCTGCATGAAGGTACAGGGACCGCCGGCTGGATTCGATGGCCTTGCGCTTCTCGTGATCATCCAGGCTCAGGATGCCATGCAGGGCATGCTGAATCCGAAACGACTCGATGGAGCGGATCATGGCCAAGGTCGGTCTCAGTTCCGGAAGCGATATGAGCCCCTGAAGTATGAGGACGATCAGATGGGGAATGACCACATTGACCGTCTCCTCTCTGAGCCCGGGAATCGGCTGGACGTCCTGGATTTTCTGAATCACGCCCCTGACCTCTTCGACGGAGAACACGTCGATGTAGGTCCCGTGCCTGATGGGCGTCAGCATATCGAGCTTGTCCACAATGATTTTGCGAAACCAATGCCCCAGTTCGTTGTTGCGTTTGAAGAGGTCCTCCAAGGCCTTGATCTCCGCTTTGTCGAATCCCTCTATTTGCGGAAGTTTTTCGGCGATTCGGGGCAAAAGCTTCTTGAGGCCCCTTCTCACGTTGATCTTGATTTCCTCGTGGGTCTGAAGCGGCACGTCCAGCTCGTCCTTGTGCTGCTGGGCCGCGTAATAGACTCCGCTGGTTATAAAACCGGTAAGCAATGATTCAAGTACCATGCTGGGCTCCCGCTCAAGATCACTCCGGAAGGAATCTGAAAGTACTTGGTGCGTTCTTGAATGATAGTAAAAGTAGACTAAGGCAATCTCGGGTCCATGTCAATTCATCAAGCGTGTGGATAGAAATCCACTGGTCTCCGGGCCGTCATTCCCCGGGTACTGGCCACGTACTGACCGATACCCCTCCGCACAGCCAGGCCGGCCGGCCGTTCCAGGTACAGCGGCCCCGTTCATAAAACATGCCCATATTGCGGCGGCAACAACTCGGTCGAATGACGGCAGTCAGGAGCCTGATCGTGCCATACCTGTACCAGGCCGGCAAAGCCAGTCCACACTTCCCCATCCCTAGGGTCGGTATTTCCAATTCAATGAAATCCCACGTTACCCGCTTGAAACAGCCAAGAGGCATAACCATGGCGAATGAAACGCTTGGGCGGCCGGCAGGTCCCCTGCCCTTCGCCCCGTTGATCGAACGGGCGAAGGGATGATCGGGCCTACTTGGAAACGGCCGGCGGTTTGGTGGGAATCTTGTAGCTTTCGGTCTGGCCGATCAGGTCCTTGATGCCCGCCTGGATCAGATCGGGTTCCAGGAGGAGCTTGAGCTTTTTGGCCCCTCGGCCGTCAACAAGGGTGTTTTGGAGCGAATAATTATTTTTCTTCAGTATTTTAAGATGATCGTCAAAAAGTATGAAGTGATGGTTCAGGGCTGCATAGGCCAGGCCCGCGGCCAGGATCAGCAAAATGACGAACAGTTTTTTCATTTGGGAACCTCGGTGATATTCAGGGCGAAATCCATGATCACGGAGAATATCTGGTAAAGCATGTATCCCACGAACAGGACGACCGCCCCGAGCAGGGCTTTTTTCAGGATGTTGGCGTATAAGGCGCGGCGTTCCGCCCTGGCCCGAACTTCAATGAGCCGGGCCTGACGTTCCGCCTTGCGGTCGGCGGCCTCCTGGGCCAGCCTGGCCATGCTGAAGGAAAATCCGCCCTGGGCGTTCTTGAAGTCTTCGGCCTTGAGATTGTCTCCAATATCGATGCCCATGACCCGGCTGACGAACTCTTCCAGGATTCCGTAGTGACTCGACTTGAGGGTCTGAAACTGAAGGCCCAGGCCGATCTGCTTCCCGGCCCGGCTTACGGTTCGAATCACCTTGGCCTCGGCGTCGATGGGGTCCTGATAGGGCAGATTGGGCAGATGAAAGGAGAGCAGCAGATTCGTGCCGGATTCGATCTGCATCGGGGTCCTGAGCAGGATGCCGGTCGAACTCACGTCCTGGGCCCGGTCTTCGTGCCAGGTCTTGCCGTCCAGGGAAAACCGCACCGTCGAGTTGAACGGGATGCGATTGACTTCTCTTTGTTCGGCGCTTTTGACCATGGTTTGATTCAACCTGTTTCCCGTGTATGCCGATACATAATATATAGGAGGAGGAGTCGATGAGCAAGAAACAACTCATTGCGGTCTTGATGCTCAGTCCCTTGTATTTTACGCTCACGTTGCGAGAGCGTCTGATCATGCTCGACGAGATGCTGGATGTCTGCCTGCCCCTCCGGCCGGGTTCAGGCGTCTGTGCTTTTCCGGCTGAAATCGGGTCCGGGACCGCGTAAAATCACCGATTTGAAGGATAACCGGCAAAATCGTTTTGCCGGTCACTCCGTATATTGATGCATAAAATCAATAGGTTGCTGGAATCTGGCTTCCCGGGCCCGACGGCGCTCGGAAAAGGCCCGCTGTTTGGCCCGATTGCCGCACGTCTCCGAATTGCAATATACCTTGCTCCGATTCTTGGTCTGATCCAGAAAGTAGACCCCGCATTCCGGACACTTCCGGATCAGAAATATCTTCTTGCCCAGGATCATGTCCCGCAGCTCGCCGTATAAATAGGCCCGGTAGGTCTCGGAGGTCACGGATTTTTCAAAGATCAGGTATTTGAGCAGGTCTTCGGAAACGTCGGACCGGACGGCGGGTTTGGGGACCACGGTTTCGGTCAGTTTGTCGGCCTCCCGAAAGATGGTCTGCCAGAACTCCAGGGGAATGACCTGTTCCCCGGAAATCCGATCGAGGACCTCACGGACCTCGGCCTGCAGGCCGAGGAGTTGGTCTATGAACTGCATGTCGGGCCGGGGGGCTTCGTAACGGCTGAAGAACGGCCGGCAGGCCGGATCGGGGTCCAGGCCGGATTCCTTCAGATGCCGGGAGTATTCCTTCCAGTTCAGGACAAAGCGATTCTCTTCCTGAACGCGGTCGCGGGTTATGACCTTGACCGGCACTTCGAGGATTTCAAAGCGAAAATTCGCGAAGATCAGAATCTCGAAGATCACGCCGTCACCATATTGTTGAATGGGCCATTATAGGCGGGTCCCGACCCCGGTGTCAAGCCGGTGAGGCGATAATCTTTTCCAGGCTCGTAAAATATCGATTCAGGTTCCGATCAAAACGTCCCGGTGGCGTGGCAGGCGTATTTCCATCCGCATTCCCCCAGGGGGCATTCGCGTGGCGGAGGGGGCCCTTCCCCGGCCGGCTCGAGGTGGCGGGCCAGTTCCCGCCCCATGGCCCGAATCTGATTTTCGACCGTCTCCATCCAGCCCGGCTCGAAGGGGGTCCCGACCAGCCGGCCGCCCGAGGCCCCGGCAAACCAGAGTCCGGCCTCGAGGTCCGGGGACAGCCCGGCCCGGGTCAGGGCCAGGGCGTAGGCCCGGACCTGGGGTTCATACCGGCCGGCCCGGTCCGGGGCGGCGTATTTGTAATCGACCAGGCGGACCCGGCCCTCGGGCGTGATGTAAAACAGGTCGATCTCGCCGGTCAGGATCACGGCCGGGGCTTCCGGGCCGGTCGAGGCCAGTCTGAACCAGAGGGGCTGTTCCCGGTAGACGCTGCCCCGGCCGGCCGCCTGGATCAGGTCGAGGCCCCAGGGGGTTTCCAGGAACTCGATGATGCCGCGGGCCAGTTCCCCGGACTGGCCATCGGTCACGGGCCAGCCCTGGCTTGCGGCCCGGGACTCGACGGCGCGGATCAGGGCGGGCCCGGTCGCCGGGCGGGTCAGGTCCAGGGTCTCGAGGAGAAAATGGAAAATGAGGCCCTTCTGCCTCGGGTCCAGGCCGGGGGCATGGCCGGCCGTGCCCGGATTCGGGCGCCGGTCGGGCAGTTCGAGGACCTGTTCCAGGTAATAGCGCCGGGGACAGCTCAGAAAGGCGGCCAGGCCCGTGGCGGTGACAGTCAGGGTCCCCGGATGCGGCGGGGCCGGGTCCAGGGCCCGGGACACGATCCGGCGGGCTCGGGGACCTGGCCGGGATTCCTTGGGAGCCGGGTCTTCCGCCGTCCCGGGGTCTGCGCCTGCGGTCGGTTCGTCCGGGTCTGTTTCCGGAACCGGCGCCGGGGCCAGCAGTCCGGGATGCAGATCGGAGAATTCCGAAAGCCGGGCCAGCCAGGAGTCGGGGTCCGGACGAGAACCGGCCTCGGAACCGGAAAAGACGACATGATCCCGGGCCCGGGTCGCGGCCACGTAAAGCAGGCGTATATGTTCGGCCCGTTCCCGGCGATCGTTTTCCAAGCGGAAGGTTTCGTAATCGGCCGGAACCCGCCGCTGTCCCGTGTCCGGATCGTTGAAACGAAGCGAAAAATAGTCCCCGGGCCCGAAGACCAGGGGTTCGGTGGAACGACTCCCGGAGGGCCGGCCGCAGTCCGGGACAAAAACAATGGGAAACTCGAGGCCTTTGGCCTGGTGGATGGTCATGATCCGGACCACGTCCGCCGCTTCCGAGGTGATCTGGGCCTCCGGGTCGTCACCGGCCGACTCCAGACGCTCCTCGAGGAAACGGGCCATTTCACCCGGAGCGTACAAGGCCTCGCCGGGCATCCGGCGGCAGATTTCTATAAACTGCTGGACGTTGGCCGCCTTCTGTTCCCCATTCTCCCCGGCCATCAGCCAGGCCAGATAGTCGGTCGCTTCCACCGCCCCCTCGACCAGTTCGGCGGGAAAGGCGCGACCGGCTTCGCGGGCCTGTTCGATTAGAATGGTTCGGGTCCGTTCCAGGCGCCCCGTCTCCGCCTCGGGCAGCCCCTCGGGCCAGTCCGCGGGCGGGGTCCGGAAATAAGCGCCCAGGTCCACGGGCGGAGCCCCTGGGGCGGGCCAGACCAGACGGGTCAAGGTGTCGTCCGAGAGCCCGAAGAGCGGGGAACGCAGCAGCCCCAACAGGGCCGGCCTTTGCCAGGGCCGGGCCAGAAAAAACAGCAGGTTGATCAGGACCCGGACTTCGGGGCACTGGAAGAAGCCCTGGCCGCGGACCGTGTAATAGGCCAGACCGGCCCGGCTCAAGGCCTGTTCATAAACCGAGAGATGAGTGAAGCGCCTGAGGAGCACGGCCATGTCCCCGGGGACCGGGACCCGGCCGGGATCACCGACCCGGACCCGGGTTCCTCCGGCCGTCATCCCGGCCGCATACCGGGCGATGGCCCGGGCCTCCAGTTCCCGGGACCGGACCTGGCTGTCTCCGGCCGGCGTGACCATGAGTTCGGCGGCCGTCCGGCCGGGATGTCCCGGCCGGTTGGCCTTCTGGCGGTCCTCGGGTCCGTACCGGGCCTCGAAATCCGCCGGTCCGGTCATGATCGATTCGAAAAATAAATTATAAAAATCAATTAATTGCTTTGATGATCTAAAGTTGTGGTTTAATGAAATAACCTGACCGGTCCCGCTTCCGGTAATCAGGCCCCTCAGGTTCTCGAACACGGACACCTCGGCCCCGCGAAAGCGATAGATGGACTGCTTGGGATCGCCGAAGACGACCAGTCGTCGCGGGTCCCGGTCCAGGTCGGTCAAGGCCGAGGCCTCGGGAGCTAGGACCACGTTTCGGTCCTCGGGTTCGAGCAGATAGGCCGTGATATCGGCCTGGAGCCGGTTGGTGTCCTGGAATTCGTCCAGGAGGACGACCTGAAAGCGGGATTTGATCCGGGCCCGGACGTCCGGCCGTTGGGCCAGCAGGTCGCGGGTCTTGAGGAGCAGGTCGTCGAAGTCCAGGAGCAGTCGTTGCGTCTTGGCCGTTTCCAGGGCCAGGTCCAGGCGTTGGGCCAGGTCCAGCAGGCTGTCTTGCAGGGGGCGGGCCAGGCGCCGGTCTCGTTCGGCGGTCAGGAGGCCGAGGGTTTGGACGGCCCGGTCTTTGGCGGGTTTGGCGGCCTGCCAGTTGCCTTTGACAAAGCCTTGTATTTCGGGCAGGGCCGAAAACACGGCCTCGTTGTCGGGCCGGGTCGAGACCAGCCGGCGCACGGCCGAGGCGAACCCCCGGGCGTCCCGACAGTAGGCCTTGGCCGGGTTGAGACGGCCCGCTTGGTATAATTGTTCGACCAGGTCGGCGGCCTGGGTCAGGCCGGCCATCAGGGGCCGGACTTCCGCCTCTGCCACGGTCGCCGGGCGCGGCGTGCGTCCATAGGTCCGGGCGTAGGATATCAGGCGGGCCAGGAGCCCTTCGACCCCGCGGACCCGGCCCCGGTTCAGCCAGGGGAAGTAGTCCAGGAGTCCCATCAGGTCCGGGTCGCGGCGCTGCAGCAGGTCGAGCAGGGTGTTTCGCCTGACCTGCTTTTCGAAATCGGTCTCCTGTTCCAGTATGCCGAAATCCGGGTCCAGGCCCAGTTCCGGTCCGAACTGGCGGAGGACCCGGAGGCAGAAGCCATGAATGGTGGATACGGCGGCCCGGTCCAGTTGGCGCCGCTGTCGAAGCCAGAAGCCGAGGGTCCCGGATTCGGCCCGGCCGATCTTTTCGTTCAGGGCGGCCCGCAGCCGGTCCCGCATTTCCCGGGCCGCTTTTTCCGTATAGGTCAGGGCCAGTATCCGGCCGAGGTCCGGACCGGGCTCGAAACCGGGCACGCGGCCTTCCAGCAGGCGGAGTACGAGTTCGACCAGGGTCAGGGTCTTACCGGACCCGGCCCCGGCGATCAGGCACTGGTTGCTTTCAAAGGCCAGGGCCTGGAGCTGGCCCCGGGTCCACGAAACGAGCCGGCCGGTCATGGTTCAGCCTCTCCGGCCGTGGTGCGGCAGGACCGCTGGAACTCGCAATACTCGCAGTCGGGGTCCCGGTCCCGGGGCGCAAAGCGGCCTCCGGTCAGTTCGAGCCAGACGGCTTCCAGGCGGTTGAACACGTTGTCCCGGCCCGACTGGGCCAGGGCCCGCCTCCGGTCCGGGTCCAGGGCGAAGAGGTCATCGTCCGTGGCCGGGGTGGTGGACAGGCGCGGGCCTTTGAGGCTTCCGAGCAGGACCCAGGCGGCCGAACAGGGAAGGCCCAGGGCCTGGGCCGCGGCGGCCTGATAAAGCGGGGCCTGGAAACTGGTCCGCCCCAGTTCGTCCGGGTCGAGCAGGCGGTTGTACCGGGTCTGGTTGGAACTGAGCTTGTAGTCCAGAACCAGTCCCAGGTTGTCGTCCCGGTCGATCCGGTCGATCCGGCCCTGAAAAGCCAGGCCGCCGCCATCGAGGAAAGGAACCGTCAGAACCGGATTAGGGCCTTCCGGACCGAAGGCCCACTCGAAATGGGCCGGGCTCAATTCGGAGCCGCGGGACTTCTCCCAGGTCAGCCACCGGGCCAGCAAACGGGTCAGACCGGTCTTGCGAACCTGCCAGAGGGGGAGCCGGCCCACGGGCCGGCTGCTTTCGGCCCGGTCCCAGACGGCCTGGGCCGTGATTCGCAGCAGTTCGTCTTCCCCGTCCCGGCCCGAGAGCGGCAGCCAGGCGCGATCGCGGCAGGCGGACAGGAAATCGCGCAGGACCTGGTGGACCAGGGCGCCTTCGTCCAGGACCGACATCTCGTCGCCCGTGTCGTCCATGGGTTCGAGCCCCAGGACCACCTGGGCCCAGAAGGCGAAGGGACAGCGGCCGTAGCGTTCCAGGCGGGTCGGGGAAAGCAGGGGCAGCCCCTCGTGTTTCTTGAGATGGCCCAGCCAGGGGACCAGACGTTCGGGAGCCACCCGGCCTCCGGATTCCTCGGGCGGCCCTTGGAACATCCGGACCCGGCGCGAAAGGTCCTGCCAGCGGTCGGCCTCCTCGGGCCGTTCCTTCAAGGCGGCCAGGATTTCCCGGTCCGAAGGCTCGTCCCGGCTTCCGGCTTCGTCCCCGTCCGGAGACTCGTTCGGGCCGGTGTTTCGGAGGACGGTCCGGGCCAGTCCGCCGATCAACTGGTCCCGGGACAGGGCCTGCCCGGGCGGGACCGCGATCCGCAAGGGCGTCTGGCGGACCTGGACCTCGCCCTCGGGCCAGAGCCGGAGCACTTCATCGATCAGGGCCGAAGGCAGCCGGAGGCGGCCCCGGTCGTCCTGTCGGCTGTAGGAGAGGACGACCTGTCGATCGGCCGCGGTCAGGGCGTGGTAGAACAGGAGTTCTTCCTGGCGGTATTGGGCGGCCGAGGTCTGGAGGACCTTGGCGCCGGCGGCCTGGTTCAGGGCGCGCCGGTCCGGGTCGTCCATCAGGACCCCTTCCGGGTGGGGCCTGGGAAAATCGCCTTCGTTGAGGCCGGCCAGAAAGAGATGGTCGAAGCGCAGGCCGTGAAGGTCGTAGAGATTGAGGACCTGAACGCCCGAGGCCGGCTGGCCCTGGCGGCCGATGTTCCGTTCCCGCAAGGCCAGGGTCAGGTCCCGGGTCAGGTCGTCGGCGCTGCGCTTTTCTTCGGCCAATCCGGTCTGGCGGACGGCCTGGACCATCTGGTCGAGGCATTCGTACAGAGCGGCCAGGGCCCAGGCGTTTCGGGCCAGATGGGGCCCGGTCCGGGTGAAAACCGCCTCATCGAGCCCGAGTTCCTCCAGGAGCGACCGGGCCGCCCGGGCGAATTCGGGCCAGGTCTGCTCCCCGGCCAGCGGCTCGACCCGGACCCGAAGCCGGTTGACGACTTCGAGCAGGGCCAGGG
>JAHJTB010000326.1 GCA_018830135.1 Pseudomonadota bacterium
CGCCCGTCCAGCCGCCCCCGTCCATCCGGCCGGCTGTGCCCCGGCTGACCCTGACCCCGGTCGCCATCAACGCCGGCCGAACCGCGCTGTTTCTGATCGCGGGGCCGGACAAGCGGGACGCCCTGGGCCGTATCCACGACGGCCGGGCCCCGGAACTGCCCGCGGCCCGGGTCCGACCCCGAGACACCCTGCTTTTCTACGTCGACCGGGCCGCCGCCGGATGATGCGGTTGAAGGGTTTCAGCCCAAGGCCTGACGAATTATGACCTGTTTCAATACGCTATTTGTGAATGCCGACTGGTGTGAAAGTCATCCGTCGTCATCTTCGGGCAGGGCCGGTTCGACCTTCATGAACTCGCGCAAAACCGTGGTGGCGTAAGCCCCTTTGGGCAGGCTGAATTCAAAGAGCAGCCCCTGGGGGTCGGGCGAGACCCGCAGGCCGTCGGGTTGAATCCGGGCCGCCCGACGGCTTCCCTCCAGACGGGCCCGGGCCAGCATGTCCCGGGTCACGCCCTCGGCTTCCAGGATCGCCCGTTCCAGCTCGCCGGGCAGACCGTCCGGCCAGCGCATTTTCGTCCCGTAAATAGGTCCGGTGTAGGTGATGGCTCCGGCTTCGAACCGGGGGGCTTCGACCCCGGCGTCTTCGACCAGGAACAGGCCGCCGGTGTCCGTTTTCTTGGCCAGGTCTCCGTCCAGGAGCCGGCCGAACCAGTCCCGCTGAATCCGTTCGGCCAGCCAGGCGTTGAAGAGGCGGGACTGGAAGGCGGAGAGCAGAAAGCGCCGCAGCCACCGCTGGCGCGGCCCGCCTTTGACCAGGGCCTCCCGGCCCCGCCCGGCGTTGTCGCCGTCGACCCCGAAGCGTTGCAGGCCGTAATAGTTGGGCAGGCCCCGTTCGGCCAGGGCCGCGTGAACGGCCTCGGCCCGGCCCAGGGCGTCGTCCGAGGGGCGGACCACCAGAACGGTGAAGCGGTTGCCCAGCAGGTGGCCGGTCCGGAGCTTGTTCCCGTGACGCCTGGCCGAAAGAACTTCCACCGGCAGGGCCGCTTCGATCCGCGCGGCCGCTTCTTTTTCATCCAGGCCGGGCAGGAGCAGGGACACGGTCTGGGTCGCACGGGCCTGCTTGTCCTTCTGCCCGGCGCAGCCCACGTCCACCTCCCGCAGACCGAACAACTCGGCCAAGGCCCGGGTCAGACGGCGGGTGGTCCAGCCCTCCCGGGTCAGACGGACGTAAAGGTGATCGCCCTGGCCCCCGGGTTCGTACAGAGGCAGTTCCTCGACGACGAAATGCCCGGGTTCGGACTTGATTTCGCCTCCAAGGCCCGGCAGGTCCGGCGTAATGAAGGGCAGGGGAGCGGATTCTCTGGTTGGGTCCATCATTTTACTCGATTCCATTCGGGTCAGGGGTTGATTCCCAGGCCGACTCGCAGGCCGACCAGAATCATTTCGATGCTGATGCCGCAGATCAGGATGCCCATCAGGCGGCTGAGCAGGGCCATGACGTTTTGGCCCATGAAGCGGGCGAGCAGGCTGCCCAGCAGGATGATGGAGCAGGCCGAAGCCATGCCGCCCAGGGCGGACAGAAAGACCCAGGCCTTGTCCAGGCCGGCCGCGTCGTTCATGAAGACCGCTATCAGGGTCAGGGCCCCGGGTCCGGCCAGAAGGGGCGTGGCCATGGGCGTCAGGGCCACGTTTCCGTCGCCCTCCGGGGCCTGGTCGATGGGGCCGTAGACCATGCGCACGCCGACGATCAGGGTCAGGAGACCGCCGGCGATGCGGAGCGCTTCCAGGGATATGACCAGGTAGCGCAGGATCAGGGGGCCGGACACGGCGAACAGGGCCAGAATGGCCGTGGCCAGGACCGAGGCCCGGATCATGGCGCTCCGTCTTTCATTTTCCGGCAGATAGGCCGTCAGGGAAAGAAAGACCGGGATGTTGCCGAAGGGATCGGCCATGACGAATATGGCCACGAAGGTCGAGAGGATCAGTTCGGTGTTCATCGCCCGGCCCCGGTGCGCCGACTCTGGCAGGTTCGGCGGATTAAACCCGGATATTGCAGTTGGCTGCTACCGCGGCGCCGAAATGCGTGCTGCGACGCTCGTTTCCCGCTTTTTGACCTCGACGTATCCAGTGATACGCCTGCGGCCAAAAATCGGTCCAACTTCGCGTTTCGCTATGCATTTCGACGCCTCGCTACGGACCCAACCGCAATATCCGGGTTAAAACGTCCTTGGGTCCCTGTTTTTTGTATCAGAGCGGCCCGGGTAAATCCACGGGATTCTTTCGTCGAAAGTATCAGGGTAAATGTCAGGAACCATATTTCTCTATTAGCAGTCATCAGGACTTTGCGGGTTCCCAGGCTCCCGCTTGGGAACCCGATCCTGGAAGCTCCCGCTTCCCTCCGTTTTCCATTACATTACAGCGTTGTTTCCGGCCATGGCCGCGCCATACGGAATAAGGAGTGGAAGCAGCGCTTCGAGGCGAAATGGCGTTCCCAAGCCGGAGCTTGGGGACGAGCGGGGACCTGCGCGACTGGGGCCGGCTCGCCGGGAATCCGGGTTCAACTGAAAAATATGCAAAAGCCTCTTGCCATGGACGGCCAAAGCCTAGTAAGAAAATGAATTCCGGCGATCCGCCGTTCCCGGATCGGGGCGTCAGGCCCGCGAGCCGGGGGCGGGAGGACCGTTTGTCTGAAATTTTCGAACGAGTGGAGATCGGCTGACCGGTGCAAACCGACGTGCTCATCATCGGGGCCGGCATGGCCGGCCTGACCGCGGCCGCGCGGCTGGCCGAGCGGGGCCATGACTGCCTGGTCGTGGAACGGGACCTTTTTCCCGGCGGCCTGACCGCAACCCTGTCCTGCAAGGCCGTCGAGTCCTGCGTCCGTTGCAATGCCTGTCTGGTCGAAGACGCCTTGGCCGATTTGTCCCGGCCCGGCCGGGTCGGTTTCCGTTATCGGGCTCGACTGCTTTCCTGCCGGCGGACGGAGGAGGGCGGGTATCTGGCCCGGATCGAGAACGCGCCCGGCCGGCTGGACCCCGACCTGTGCACGGACTGCGGTCTGTGCGCGGAACAATGTCCGGTCAGGGCCGTCCGGCGCTCCGGGGTCCCGGCCTTCGGCCCGCGGTACGGGCTGGACGCCGGTATCTGCCTTTATTTCAAGGGCCAGCCCTGCCGGGTCTGTCTGGACGCCTGCCCGTCCGGGGCCATCCGTCTGGACGCCCCCTCCGAGGAGGAAACCGTCGAGGCGCGGGCCGTTATCGTGGCCGTTGGCGCCAGGCCCTTCGATCCCGCGCTCAAACCGCGTTACGGATACAGCCGGCTGACCGACGTGGTCAGCGGCCTGGACCTGGAAGGCATGCTTCGGGAACGAGGCCGGGTCCTGCGGCCGTCGGACGGCAGGCCGCCGGACCGGATCGCTTTCATCCAGTGCGTGGGCAGCCGGGACCGGAAGTTGGGCCGGGACTACTGTTCCCGGGTCTGCTGCGGGTACGCCCTCCGCCTGGCGCGCCTGATCCGCTTTCGCCGGCCGGAGACCGAAGTGTCCATGTTCTACATGGACCTCCAGACCTTTGGCCGGGACTTCGACCGGTTCGAACAACGGGCCAGGGAAGCGGTCGAAATGATTCGGGGCGTGCCGGGAGAGATCGAGGCCGGGCCGGACGGGGCGCTGGCGGTCCCCTTCATGGACGACGCGGACGGCGCGCGGCGGGTCCGTTTCTTCGATCTGGTCGTGCTGTCCGTGGGGCTGGGCGGCCCGGAAGCGGGCCTGGCCCCCGAACTCGATTTATCGACGGACGAGGACGGTTTTCTGACCGGGGACCCCGAGACGGGCCTGTTCGTGGCCGGTGCGGCCGGCGGGCCCCTCAACGCGGCCGAATCCCGGGCCCAGGCCGAAGGCGCGGCCGCTCTGGCGGCCGAGTACCTGGAAGGCCGATAACCGGAACCGAATTGAATGAAAAGCATGGCTGAACCATTCGCTTCCATCTTATTGCTCCCGCCGGACGAATACCTGGCCGGGCTGAAGCTCGATCCGGAAAGGCTGGCCGCCGCGGCCGGCGGTCTGGCCGGCGTATCCGAAGTGCGCCGGGTCCGGGCCTGGCAGGCCGAGGCCGCGGGGCCTCTGGAAGCGGAGGCCCGGCTTGTCCTGGTTGGACGTCGCGAGCCCCTGCCTCTGCCCGACACGATCCTTCAGTTTCCCGTGGACCTGGAAACCTGCATGCCCTGGCTGGACGGCCCGGCCGAGACCCGGGCCCTGGCCCTTGTCCGCGCCGCCGCGGCCGAGGCGAGTCTGTCCGGACCGGTCCTGTCGCGGGTCTTCGAGCCGGTTCGCCGGGTCCTGGTCTGGGGGGACGGACCGGCCGCCGGGTCCATGGTCGAGCGTTTGAGCCGGGCCGGGTTTCCCGTTTTCCTGGCGCGGCCGATCCCGGACGGGAATTCGTCGGAAAGCCCGGCCGAGGTCCCGCCGGAGGTGGAGATACTGGACGAGGCGACCTGGCTGGCCCTGGACGGATTCGCCGGACGGTTTTCCGCCCTGCTGGATGCCGGCGGCCGGACCCGGAACATCGAGGCCGGGGCCGTGGTCCTTTGCGGCCGGCCGTGCCTGGAGCCGGCTCCGACCGGATTTGATTTCGACACGCCCGTCACGTCGCTGTCCGGTTTCGAAGCCGACCCCAAAATCGAGCCCGGTTCGAGGCTGGTCTTCCTCAGCGGCCCGGGCCGGGCGGCCACGTCCGCCGGCATGGGCCGGCTGATGAAGGCGGCGATCGAGGCCGGAAACCGGACCGGGGCGGCCGTGTTCTTGCTGGCCCCGGAGATCAAAGTGGCCGGGCCGGGGCTCGAGCGATTGTACGCCGAGGCCCGACAGGCCGGGGTCTCCTTTGTCCGAGTCCCGGCCTCGGGGCCGGAACCGGAAAGGCTCGGCGACGGCCGGGTCCGTTTCGCGGTCTACGACCCCCTGGCCCGGGCCAGGCTGCTGCTGACTCCGGACCGCATCGTGCTGGACGAGACCCTGCGCCCGGACGAGGCCCTGGAGGGTCTGGCCGCCCGAATCGGGCTGATGCTCGGCCCGGACGGTTTTGCGGCGCCGGACAACGTGCTGTTCCTGTCCGAAGCCACCAACCGGACCGGCCTGCTGGCCATCGGTCCGGCCCGGGGCACGGATTCGGCGGACGGGCTGGACCGGGAAATCGGGGCCGCCCTGGACGAAATCCAGCGCCTGCTGGCCCCGGGCCGAAAGGTCACGGACCCGATCCGGGTCGATATCGGCCGGTGCGCCGCCTGCCTGTGCTGCATCCGCTCCTGTCCGGTCCAGGCCCTCGGTTTCACCCACCGGCCCTGGCCCGACCCCGTGGCCTGCGCCCGTTGCGGCCTCTGCGCGGCCGAATGTCCCTCGGACGCCCTCCAACTCGAAGGATGCTCCGACGACCAGGTCAAGGCCCGTCTGGCCGCTCTGATGGACCGGCCCCGGACCGGACCGGACTTCACCCCGCGCCTGGTCTTGTTCGGATGCCGCCGTTCGGCCCTTCCGGCCCTGGCCGCCGCGCCCCGGCCGCGGTCGCCCATGGACCTGGTTTTCATCCCCCTGCCCTGCGCGGGCCGGATCGAGGACGACCTGATTCTGACCGCCCTGGTCAAGGGCGCCGACGGCGTTATGGTCGCGGCCTGCCACACGGACAACTGCCGGACCCAACAGGGCGGCCCCAAGGCCCGGCAACGGATCGAACGCGTCGGACGGCTCCTGGCCGAGGCCGGTCTGGAACCCGGGCGCCTGCTGTTTTTCACCCTGGCCCCGAACATGGGCGCCGAACTGGCCGGCCGGACGGCCGAGTTCAGCCGGGCGGTGACTGAAATGGGACCGCATCCCTTTTCCCGGAACCGGGAGGCCTCATGAGCGACATCGATCTGGACCGGGCCGACCCCGGCTTCAAGCACGAAGTGGCCCGACGCCGGGGCGCCGAGGGAATCAAACGCTGCTATGCCTGCGGCGCCTGCTCCGCCCGCTGCCCGGTCGGCGAGCTGAACCCGGACTTCGATCCCCGGCGGCTCATCCGCCTCGTCGTCCTGGGCCTGCGGGACGAGGTCCTGTCCAGCCCGCTCCTCTGGGTCTGTTCGACCTGCTACACCTGCCAGGAGACCTGTCCGGAAGGCGTGGATTTCACCGAAGTGCTGTTCGTCCTGAAAAACATGGCCGTCGAGGCCGGATGCTTCCCGCCGACCCTGGGCGCCCAGGTCGAGCTGCTCAAGAACCACGGGCGGCTGTACGAAATCACCGATTTTGAAAACGAAAAGCGCGCCGAACTGGGATTGCCCCCCCTGGATGAACGGCCGGATGACTTCCTCGCGCTTTTGAAAGACTTTCAGCCGGAAACCAAGGGGGACGCCTGATGTCCTGGGCCCTGTTCCTCGGCTGCACCGTCCCGGTCCGCAACCTGAACTACGAGGCCGCTGTGCGCAAGACGGCCGCCGGGCTGGGCCTGGAACTGGCCGACCTGCCCGGGTTCGGCTGCTGCGGCTTCCCGCTCAAATCCCTTTCCTCCGAACAGGCCCTGGTCCTGACCGTGCGCAACCTGGCCCTGGCCCAGGCCGACGGCCGTGACGTGGTCGCCGTATGCAGCGCCTGCGCCGCGACTCTGTCCGAGGCCGAGCACGTCATGAGCCGCGACCCGGACCTGGCCGCCCGGGTCAACGAGCGGCTGGCCGAAATCGGTCTCAGCTACCGGGGCGGAGTCAAGGTGCGCCACTACACCCGCCTGATCCATGAAGAAATCGGGCCGGAGCGCATCCGGGAGGCCGTGGTCCGCCCCCTGGACGGCGGCCGTTTCGCGCCCCACTATGGCTGCCACTACCTCAAGCCGGCCGAGGCCATGGACCATTTCGACTCGCCCGAGGACCCTCGCAGCCTGACCGTGCTCATCGAAGCCCTGGGGGCCGAAGCCGTCGAATACCCGGGCCTCAAGGACTGCTGCGGCGGCGGCGTGCTCGGAACCGACGAAGACCTGGCCCAGCGCATGGCCTTCGGCAAGCTCGAACGCATCGATCAAATGGGCCTGACCGGCCTGGTGGTCATCTGCCCCTTCTGCAACGTCATGTTCGAGGGCCAGCAGAAGACCATGGCCAAGAAGTTCGGGTCCAAGATCAAGGTGCCGCTCTTCTTCTACCCCCAGCTCCTGGGCCTGGCCCTGGGCTTCACCCCGGAGGAACTGGGCTTCAAGCACAACCGCATCAAAGACAAGGACTTCCTGAAGGCCTTCGAGCCGGCCAAGGGCTAGCCCGGATTTCCCGCCCGCTTCCTGCCGCGGCCGGGAAATCCTTGCTGCAAAGCTCGTTTCGAAGATTTTGGTCCTCAACATATCGCCCTGATATGCCCGCGGCCAAAATCTCCTCCCGCTTCGCGTTTCGCTGATGATTTCTCGACCCCGCTACGAACCCGACCGCAAAATCCGGCTTAAACAGGACCCCATTAATATAATCAAATCGATGTCTCCTCAAACGCCCCGGCCATCCTGTGGCACAGCCTGTCGATCAGGGGGCGGTCGTGGCTGACGACCAGGAGGCCGATGTCGCGGGCGCGGGCGATTTCCAGGGCGGCCTGCCAGATGTGGGCCTGGGTCAGGGCGTCGAGCATGGAGGTCATTTCGTCGCAGAGCAGATACCGGGTCCCGGAGCCCAGGGCCCGGACCAGGCAGACACGCTGGAGTTCCCCGCCCGAGAGTTCGTGGGGGTATCGATCGAGCCAGGCCGGATCGATGGCCATGCGTTCCATGAGGTCGGGCGGAGCCTCGCCGGTTTCGCCCAATATTTGGCGGACGGTCCAGCGGGGGTTGACGGCCAGTTCGGGATGTTGGAACAGAATCTGGACCGGACAGTAGCCCTGTTTGGGCAGGGGCCGGCCGTCGGCCAGGACGTGTCCCTGGTTGGGTTGGAGGTATCCGGCCAGGACCCGGGCCAGGGTGGACTTGCCCCGGCCGCTGGGTCCGGGCAGGCCGACCACTTCGCCGGGGCCGACGGACAGATCGAGGTCCTGAAAGAGCCAGGGCCGGTCCGGGCGGTATCGGAAGGCGAGATTTTTTCCTTCAAGCATGTCGGCACCTCACCAGCCCCCGGTCGGCCGGCAGGAGATCGGGCAGGCCGGCGTCGCAGGCCGGGCCGTGGCTCAGGCAGCCGGACACATAGGGACATCCCCCCTCCAGGCGGATCACGTGGGCCGACGGTCCGGGCAGGGAGAAGCCGTTGGCGGGCAGGGCGGCCCAGAGGGCCCGGGTGTATGGGTGGCGCAGTAAACCGGTGCGCTTGAAGTCCCCGGCCCAGGCGACTTCCACGGTTACGCCGCCGCAGAACACGGCGACCCGGTCGGCCACTTCGAGGGCTGCGCCCACGTCGTGGGTGATGAGCAGGACCGCCTTTCCGGCGTCGGCCAGTTCCCGCAAATGCTTGAGGGACTCGGCCGCTGTCTCCCGGTCCAGCCCGTTGGTCGGTTCGTCGGCCAGGACCAGGTCGGCCAGGCCCACGGTGGCCGTGGCGGTCAGGACCCGCCGGACCATGCCGCCCGAGAGCTGGAAGGGGAACCAGGCCCCGACCTCCCGGGCGAGATGATAGCGGGCCAGGGCCTCGCGGGCGGCTTCGACGGCCCGGGCCCGGGTCAGGCCGCTCAGGCGGGCCGCGCGGGCGATCTGGGCGCCGACCCGCAGAAGCGGGTTGAGGTAGGTCACGGCCTGGGGGACCAGGGCGATTTCCCGGCCCCGCAGCCGGGCCATGCGCTCCGGGGTCAGGGGCTCGTCCCGAAAAATCATTTCGCCTTCGATTCGGGCGTTGGAGGGCAGGATGCCGAGCAGGGCGTGGGCCAGGAGGCTTTTGCCCGCGCCGGACTGGCCGACCACGGCCACGACCTCGCCGGCGGCAAGGTCCAGGTCCAGGCAGCGGATGGCGCGAACCTCCTGCTTGCGCAGACCCAGGGCGTAGCGGGTAAAGTGGATGGACAGGTTTCGGACGTGAAGCATGAATCCCTTCCTTATTCGCGGGTCGTTCTGGGATTGAGCAGGAGCTTGACGTTGGTCCCCAGGACGTCGAAGGCCTTGACCGTGACCACCAGGGCCGCGCCAGGGGCCACGGCCAGCCACCAGAGCCCCATGGACAGGTAGCGCATGGACTCGGAGAGCAGGGCGCCGATGGCCGGGGTATGGGGCGACATGCCGAAGCCGAGAAAGGTCAGCCCGGCGGCGTGCAGAATGGCGTGGGGGAAGAGCAGCAGCAGCCCGACCATGAACTGGGGCAGGACATGGGGCAGCAGGTGGTGGCGGGCGATCCACCAGGGGCTCCGTCCCAGCCGGGCCGAAAGCCTGATGTAGTCCGAGGTCCGCAGTTGGAGGACTTCGGCCCGAATGACGCGGGTCAGACCCGGCCAGTGGGACAGGGTCACGGCCAGGATGATCCCTTTGGGCCCGCCCCCGCAGGCAAAGGAGATCAGGATCAACAGCACGATGTGGGGCGAGGCCATGGCCGCGTCCACCATCCAGGTTACCACCGTATCGACCTTCCGCCCCAGCAGGGCCGCGGACAGGCCGAGGAAAAGGGCCAGGATCGACGAGCAGACCGCGGCGCCCATGCCGATGCCCAGGCTGATACGCAGCCCCTTGAGGGTCCGGGCCAGCATGTCCCGGCCCAGCCAGTCGGTGCCGAAGGGATGCATGACGCTCGGGGCCTGCTTGCGCAGTTCGAGGTGGGTGGTCAGGCCGTGATCGCCGTGCAGCCAGGCCATGAGGAAGATCGTGGTGAACAGGGCCAGGCAGGCCGCCACCTGGGCCAGGGTCCGGGTCCGGCGGTCCCATTGCCAGGGTTTCCAGTAGATCGCGTCGGCCTGATTCATGGCTTGTCCCCCCCGGTTCGAATGCGCGGGTCCACCGCCAGATAGGTCAGGTCCGCGACCGTGTTTCCGGTAAAGACAAAGACCGCGCTGAACAGGACGATGCCCAGGAGCAACGGCACGTCTCCCCGGATGCCGGCCTCGACGGTGGCCCGGCCCAGACCGGGATAGGAAAAGACCTGTTCGGCCAGGACCGATCCGCCGAAGAGTTCGCCCAGGGAGCCGAACTGGAGCGTGACCGCGGGCAGGGCCACGTTGCGCACGGCGTGCCGCAGGGAGACGCCCCAGGTGGACTCGCCCTGGGCCCGGGCGAAGATGGCGTAATCGCTGCGCATGGCTTCGACCGTCTTTTCCCGCGTGTGCATGGTGATCTGGGCCACCCCGATCAGGGACAGGGTCACCGCCGGGAGCAGGAGATGGTGTATTCGCTGCCAGAGCGTGGCCTGGTCCGCGCTCAGGCCGGGCGGCCAGGCGCAGCAGACCGGGGTCCAGCCCAGGGAGACCGAAAACACGGTCAGCAGGACCATGCCCACCCAGAAGGTGGGGGTCGCGGCCATGGTATAGGCGTAAAGCCGGATGACGCTGTCCAGCGGACTGTTTTCCCGGGTTCCGGCGATCAGGCCCAGGATGAAACCCAGCACGCCGGAAATCGTCCAGGCCAGGGCCATGAGCCAGAACGAGGTCATGAAGCGCTTGCCGATGACGGTCGACACCGGTTCGTTGAAAATGGTCGATATGCCGAAGTCCCCTTGCAGCAGTCGGCCGGCCCAGCGCAGGAAGCGTTCCAGGGGCGGGTCGTTCAGGCCCCAGCGCTGGGCGATGATCTCCCGCTGTTCAGGGCTGAGCTTCAGGATCGAGGCCCCGACGTACGCGTCGATGGGGTCAATGGGCGACACGCTGACCAGGATGAAGGAAAAAACGGCCAGGGCCGCCAGGAGCACGGCCAGCCGAACGGCCTTTTTGCCTAAAAACGGAATGATGGTATTTTTCATTATATCCATGCACCTTGGTTCGGATCAGTCACAGACCCATTTCCATTGGGTGATGTTGGCCGTGATCTGCCAGCCTCCGCCGTGGGGCTCGATCTGGGGATGGCTGACGTCCAGGCATTTGTTGACGAAATAGGTGTGCTTCAGGTTGACCATCCAGGCCCAGGCCGCGTCGCCAAAGGTGGTGAAACCGGTTTGGCCGTCCCACTGGGCCTTGCGCCAGAAGGGAATGGCCGCGTCAAAGGACGGGGCCGCCTTGGCCTGATCCAGGTACCGGTCCACGACCGGGTTGGAATAAAAGCCCGGATTCCAGTACATGGGCTCCGGTCCGGGAGACGAGTGATAAAGCTTGTACATTTCGAGGGGGCTGTGGTCGCCGTACCCGAAGAGAATCACGTGGGAATGGCATAACTCGTCCCGGATGCGGTCCCAACCCTCGCCCCGGGGCACGATCTTGATGCCGACCGGCCGGACCATATCGGCCGCGGCCGAAGCCAGGCCCTGGCGCAGGCTGTCCTTGGCGTCGTAGACCACCACGAATTCCGCCTTCAACCCGTTCTTCTCCCTCACCCCGTCTCCGTCCGAATCGACCCAGCCTCCGGCCTCCAGGATTTGAGCCGCTTTTTTCAGATCGCCGTCCTGGAATCGAATGTCGGGATTGTCCCAGGGCAGGCCGTCGACCACGCCGAAGGCGGGGCTGCCGAAACCTTCCAGGACCCCTTCCACCAGGGCCTTGCGGTCGATGGCATGGTTGACGGCCCGCCGAATGGCCAGGTCGGCCGTGACATCGTTGCCGATGGCCAGGCCCCGGGGCGTTCGCTTGCCGGCGTCAGGCACGACCGGAAACATCAGGCCCCGGTTGTCCACGCTCGGGATGGCATGAAGCGTCATGCCGGCGATGTTCTGTCTGGCCAGACTCGAAGGCACCAGCAGCACGTCCACCTTGCCGGCCCGGGCCGCGGCCAGTCCGGCATCCGGTTCCGTGAACAGGAAGACCAGCCGTTTGAAGGCCGGCCGGGGCCCGTAGTACCGGTCGTTGATTTCCAGGATCATCTGTTGGCCTTCATCCCAGCGGACCATTTTATACGGCCCCGACCCCACGGGGTTGCGCCGGTAATCGGCGGTGTGCAGTCGGCGGGGCACGATGCCCAGTGTCACGAAGTAATGAAAAAAGGTGATGTCCGGGCGCTTGAGCCGAATGGACACGGTGGTTTTGTCCAGGGCCTCGGCCCGGTCCACATAGGACAGGTCCAGGATGCCGCCGGACGCCGCGGCCGTGTTGAAGGTGTAGGCCACGTCCTCGGCCGTAAGCGGAGACCCGTCGGTAAACAGAACGTCGTCCCGAATACGGATCGTCCAGGTCAGCCGGTCCTGGCTCAAGGTCCATTCAACGGCCAGGTCCGGAACGATCTCGAGGTTCTCGTCCCGTTTGAGCAGGGTGCTTTGGAACAGCGGGTTGCCGTGGTCCCCCCAACCCAGGGTCGGGTCGTACCCTTCGGGCCGCTCCCCGCCCACGGCCAGAATGATCTCCGCTTTCCCGGCCCGGGATTCCGTGGTTATGAAAACGACGGCCAGGCACGAAGCCAGGGCCGCGACAACCCATTTCAGACGGCTTTTCTTGAAACCCATGTCCAACCTTCCCCGCGACTGCGTTTGGGGCCGAAGCCCGTCCGGGCTGAAGTGTGGATTTGGCGTAAATTGGTGCGTTCGGCTGGCGGGTCAAAAGAGAAAGGCCAGGAAGGCACCTCTTTTTCGGTAAGCCTTCTTGGCCTTGATTTTCATGTAAAACGGAATTTATTCTTTTTTAACGCGGGCATTTTCAAAATGCCGTTGTCGGACTGGTACCATACGGCCAGGGGGCATGTCAAGGGCGAATGATCCGGGCCGGCTCGATTCCCCGGTTGGCGGTGTTGCGAGACCGCTCTGTCTCTGGCTCCGGCCTTGGGACTCAGGCTGCCGCGGAGTGAAAAGCATGCTCAATGAGCCGGAAGCAGACGCCCGGAAACCTATGTCGTTCCCGCTTTCCTCCTTTGAAAATCATCCGGCCGCGGCGGACAGGTAGTCGGAACGACGGTTCTCTACTTATATAAATCTCGCGAAAGCGGGGGGCCAGACTTCACGGCACGGCCTCCCTGGCGGGAAATGACGGGATACGTCCAAGACGTCCGCGCATGAGGATAGCAAGATGATTCCCATTTCCTGAGGGCTGACGAAAAAAGGACAAGTCAAGATGAACTTGTCTTCGGATGCCGCAAGCAATCACTTCCATTCACGAATGAATCATTCATGCCGTCCGGTTTGAAATATGATGATCTCGCTCAATACGGATACACCGGAACGGGCGGCGAAAAATTCGAGTCCTACGGACCGCATGAGACGAGTCAAAAACCCCTGGCCCGTCCATTTTCTTTGTGTTTTAATCGGAATCGGTACGAATCCAGACTGCAACAACAATCGCCCGCCAAAGGCGAGGGGCCGCCATGTCCGAGCTGCACGAGAACCTGAAAGGATACCAGGTCGATTGCGGCCAAGGCCGTATGATTGACATGTACCAACGCATGATTGAGATCAGGACGGCGGCCAGCGAGAAATGGCTCAAAAAGCTGGAGAAAAACGGGTTCGATCATTCCGGGGCCCTGGAAGAATACCTGGACAAACTGACCGACGGACTTGGCGAACCAAACAGGCTGACGAAGGCCGAGACCTTCGTCCTGCTGGCATCGGTATATCTGCACGATATCGGGTATTGGGCCGAGGGAGAAGGGATCGTTTCCCGCGCGCACCAGAAGCGAAGCAGCGAATACATTCTGGCCGATCCGGTCGAATACAGGCTTGGGGATTTCCCGCCTTTCGGGGACGGTACGATCCGGGCCGCCCGGGCCGTGGCCGAGGTTTGCCACGGGCACGCGCCGGAAAGCGAACTTTCGCTGGACCGGCTGGACAACCGATTCTTCGACAGGGCTCTGGACCCGGATCAACCCTTGAACCTCCGCAAACTTGCGGCCTTGCTCCGCTTGGCCGATGAAGCGGACGATCCGTACACCCGCCCGGAATCCGAGAAGTCCTGGCGGGGAACGGTGTCCCTGGTTCGTATCGGTCCGGGAACCATCTGCTGGTGCTGGGACCAGGCCGGCCCGGATCGGTTTTACCAGTTCGAAAGCGTGATCAAGCAGAAGCGGGTGACCCTCAAGACCGCCCTGGATTACCTGGCCGACCGGGGGGCCGGGGAATGGAAGCTGGTCCTGGAACCGGAAGCGCCGCAGGATATTCCCTTTATGGCCCCGGACCCGTCGGAGACGTTCGTCGGCCGGGAGGAAGACCTGGAAACCCTGCACGAGAACCTGCGGAAACGCAAGGTCGGGGCCGTGACCGGCGTGGTGGGCACGGGGGGGATCGGCAAGACCGAACTGGCCCGCGTGTATGCGGCCCGGTACCGGCCTGAATACCCGGACGGCGTGTTCTGGGTCTCCCTCAAGGAAGGCGGCTGGCTCCGGGCGGCCGAAGCCATCTGGGCCCGGCTCATGCCCGGATCGGATCGGCCGGCCTGGCCGGATGAAAACGGAGCCAAAACGGCGGTGGAAAGGCTCTTGGACCGCCCCCACGCTTTGTTGGTCATCGACAACGTGGACGAAGCGGACCAGATCATCCAGCCG
>JAHJTB010000327.1 GCA_018830135.1 Pseudomonadota bacterium
GGACCCGGAATGTCCCGGGCGTCGGTCATCCACGACGGAAGAGTTCATCATGTTCAGCGAATATTACCAGGAAGAGTTGAATTTTTTGCGCGAAATGGGCCGGGAGTTCGCCGAGGCCTACCCGGCGGCGGCCCATCTCCTGGCCGGGCCGGGCGGAGACCCGGACGTGGAACGGCTCCTGGAGGGCGTGGCTTTCCTGACCGGCCGCATCCGCGAGAAGCTCGACGACGAGTTCCCGGAACTGACCCACGCCATGATGAGCCTCATGTTTCCGCACTATCTGCGGCCCGTACCGGCCATGACCATGGTCCAGTTCGAACCCAACGTCGAGGCCCTGCGTTCCCGGATCGTCCTGCCCCGAGGCACGGCCATCGACTCGGCGCCGGTGGAAGGCACCAACTGCCGCTTCCGCACCGCCGGTGACGTGATCCTGTACCCCATGCGGCTGATCGACGCGGCCCTGGAAGTCCCGCCCCAGACTTCGCCCTACCTGCGGCTGCGCTTTGCCATCCACGGCGGCATGACCCCCGACCAGATCGGACTCAAGGACCTGCGCCTCCACCTGGCCGGCGAGGCCGGCGCGGGATACGATCTGTACCTTTGGCTCTGCCGGCACGTCAAGCGCTGGACCTTGCGTTCCGTGAGCCGGGAGGCCTCCGGTCCGGCCGTGGACATGCCCCTGAAAGGCATCCGGCCGGCCGGATTTTCCGATGGCGAGGCCCTGCTGCCCTATCCGGACAACGCCTTCCCCGGATACCGGCTGCTGCAGGAGTATTTCAGCCTGCCGGAAAAGTTTCTGGCCATCGACCTGAACGGCCTGGATCGGGCCGCCGGTCAGGCCGACGGCGGGGAGTTCGAGATGATCTTCGAGTTGGACCGGACGCCGGAAACCCAGCACCGGATCGGCCGGGACAACGTGCTGCTCTACTGCGCCGGGGCCGTCAATCTCTTTTCCCACGACGCCGATCCCATCCGGGTCGATCAGGAGCGCTTCGAATACCCGGTCCGCCCCTCCGGGACCCAGCCCGGCCATTACGAGGTCTACGCCATCGACCGGGTCGTGGGTTTCATGCCCGGCACGGCCGAAGAAACCGAATATCCCCCGTTTTTCTCCTTTCGGCACGCCGCCCGGGCCGAGGACCGCGGCCGGATTTACTTTCACGCCCATCTGAGGCGCGCGGTGGTCGGGGTCGGGACCACGACCTCGCTGTCTTTCGTCAACGTCAGCCAGGAAGGCGCGGTGCCGCCCACCGAAGTCGTGTCCGTGGAACTGACCTGCTGCAACGGGCGGCTGCCCGAAAAACTGAGGCCCGGCGACCTGCGGCTGCCGACGTCCGATTCGGCCGGCCTGACCCGTTTCCGGAACATCGGCCGCATCTCGAGGGCCGTTCCCCCGCCCCTGAGCCGGAACGTCCTTTGGCTGCTCATGTCGCACTGGTCGCTCAACTACATGTCCCTGACCAGCGTCGAAGCCCTGCGCGGCCTCCTGGCCCTGTACAACTTTCACGCCTTCGAGGACCGCCAGGCGGCCCGGGAAAACGAACTGCGCATGAGCGCCATCGCCGGGGTCAAGGGCCGGCCCGAGGAACGCTTCTACCGGGGCACGCCGGTCCGGGGGCTGGCCGTTGAAATGGACCTGCAGGAAAGCCATTTCTCCGGGCCAGGCGACGTATACCTGTTCGGGCGGGTCCTGCACGAGTTCATGGCCCGATACGTCACGATGAACTCCTTTGTCCGGCTGACGGTCAAGGGAGTCGAACACCGCGACATCTATGAATGGCCGGCCAGGATGGGCGAACAGACGCTGCTGTGAGGCGTCCGGCGGCCGGCAAGGAGACCATGGAACCGGAATTGATCGACAAACTGCTTGAATCAGGGCATCGCTTCTCCTTTTTCCAGGCCCTGCGCCTGATCGAACTGATCCACCCGGAGGCCCCTCGTCTGGGCGGCAGGGGACCGGCCGCGCGGGAGATCGTCCGGCTCCGGCCCGACCTGTCCCTGGTCTTTCCCAAGTCCGACCTGAAGGCCATCGAGCGGGAGGCCGGGACGCCGGAGGGGCTGGAACGCTTTCTGGTCACGGTCGGCTTTCTGGGGCTCTACGGCTCGGTTTCCCCCCTGCCGACCTTTTATACCGAAAGCATCTATGCCGACGACGATCCCGACGCCGTGCGCGTGCGCCGTTTCCTGGACGTTTTTCATCACCGCCTGACCTCCCTGTTCTACCGGACCTGGTGGAAATACCGCTATACCGTCCAGTTCGAACCGGACGGCCAGGACGAGTTTTCCCGACGGCTCCTGCCTCTGACCGGCCGGGCCGAAACCCCGGCCCTGCGCGACGTGCCTCGAATGGAACTGCTCGCCAGCCTGGGGCTCCTGACCCAACTGCCCCGGTCGGCCGCCTCCCTGGAACGGTTCCTTGCCGCCTTCTTCGACCACGTTCCGGTCCGGGTGATTCAATGTATCGAGCGCTGGGTGATCCTCAAGCCCGACCAGAAGAACGCCCTGGGCCGCCGGAACGCTGAACTGGGCCTCGACTGCCTGGCCGGCGAAAAGGTCAGGGATCGTCGGGGCAGGTTCCGTGTCAGGCTGGGGCCCCTCGGGTTCGAGGCCTTCCTGTCCTTCACCCCCAAAGGGGAGCAGTTCAAGCTCCTGTGCGGCCTGGTCCAGCTTTTCGTCATGGACCCGTTGGACTTCGAGGTGGAAGTCGTCCTCAAAGGCGACGAAGCCAGGCCGATGCAACTGACCGCCCGGGCGCCGAACCACCTCGGTTGGACGAGTTGGCTCGTTTCCGCACCGGGCAAAGACCTCTCCGTCACGTTTAAGTCCTCCTGAAGAGGAAACAAGCCGCCGAGGAGATCATGGTTCTTTTGCGCATGTCCAAAGAGGCCGACTTCCTGTTCCAGACCGCGGGACACGAAAACGATCTGCGAGTGGTCCGGTTCCGGGGCGAGGAGTCCGTCAGCCGGCCCTTCTCCTTTGTCGTCGAACTGGCCTCCCTGGATTCGGCCATCGACTTCGACGCCGTGGTGGGCAAGCCGGGGCTGCTGACCCTGTATCACGAAGGTGGCCGGCGCTACGTCAACGGCAGGGTGCTCGGCTTCGAACAGACCCGGGAAGGCACGGAATACACCTATTACGAAGCCCGGCTCGTGCCCATCTTCTGGTTTCTCCGCTATCGCCGGGACCAGCGCATTTTCCAGAAGAAAGACGTTCGCCGGATCATCGAGCAGGTCCTGGGAGACGCCGGCATCCCCGGGGACCAGTACCGCTTCGCCCTGCAAAAGGCTTACGAGACCCGGGAATACTGCGTCCAGTACGGCGAGTCCGACTTCGACTTCATCTCCCGGCTCATGGAAGAGGAAGGGATTTTCTACTTTTTCGAGCATTCCAAGGACAACCACGTCATGGTCATGGGCGACAGCCCCGTGGCCCACGTCCCTATAGACGGCGATGCCTCTGTTTCCTTCCGGGAATACACGGGCCTGGTTCAGGACGCGGACTATGTCAGCGAATGGCGATACGGCCAGAAGGTCCGTTCCGGCGCCGTGGTCATGCGCGATTTCAACTTCAAACAGCCCCAACTCGACCTCGAAGTCAACCAGTCCGCCTCCCGGGACACCTCCCTGGAGGTGTACGATTACCCCGGAAGATACGATGCCCAGGGGCGGGGCAAGGGACTGGCCAAGGTGCGGCTGGAAGGCATTCAGGCCGTCCGCCGGGAAGGCCGGGGCGCCAGCCTCTGCCGGCGCCTGGCGCCCGGGTTCCGCTTCTCCCTGTCCCAGCACCCCCGCTCGGACTTCAACCGGGAATACCTGCTCCTGGACGTGAGCCACCAGGGCGCCCAGCCTCAGGTCGCGGGCCATGAAGCCGAGGCGCCCGGCGAAGAGGAACCGCTCTACCTCAACCGGTTTACCTGCATCGATTCGGACCAGGCCTTTCATCCGCCGCTCGAGACGCCCAAGCCCGTCATCAAAGGCACTCAGACGGCCATCGTCGTGGGGCCGAAAGGCGAGGAGATTTACACGGACGAGCACGGGCGGGTCAAGGTGCATTTTCACTGGGACCGCGAAGACCAGATGGACGAGAACAGTTCCTGCTGGATTCGCGTCAGCCAGGGCTGGGCCGGCGGACGGTACGGCATCTTGTACCTGCCGCGGATCGGACAGGAGGTCATCGTGGATTTCCTCGAGGGCGACCCGGACCGTCCCATCGTCATCGGCCGCGTCTACAACGGAGACCTGCGACCGCCCTACGCCCTGCCCGACGAGAAGACCAAAAGCACCATCAAGTCCAACACGACCAAGGGCGGCGGCGGGTACAATGAAATCCGCTTCGAGGACCTGGCCGGACAGGAACAGATTTTCGTCCACGCCCAGAAGGACCAGGACCTGCGCGTGGAAAACGACCGGCGCGAGTGGATCGGGAACGACCGGAGCCTGATCGTCAAGAACGACAAAAAGACCCTGGTGGAAAACGACGCCCATACCACGATCCAGGGCGCGGATTCGACCCATATCGAAAAGGACGCCTCCCTGAACGTCAAGGGCGACTCCATGACCAACATCGACGGCGACGCCCACCTGCGGATCAAGGGCGACTCGGCCGGACAGATCATGGGCGGCCGATCGCTCATCGTGACCGGCGAGGTGGCCGAAAGCTACGCGGCCAGCCACAAGCAGTCCGTGGGAGCCGAACTGGTCTATCAGGCCGGGACCAAGGTCGTCATCGACGCGGGTCTGGAACTGACCATCAAGGCCGCCGGCGGGTTCATCAAGATCGATCCCATGGGCGTGACCATCCAGGGCAATTTGGTCCTGGTCAACAGCGGCGGAGCGCCGGGGCTGGCCGTGCCGGGTGTGCCCACGCCGCCCAAACCGCCCGAGACGCCGGCCCAACCCGACCAGGCCGACGACGGCAAACCCGGCAGCGACGTGAAGGGCAAGGCCTCCCCCACGGCCCCGGAAGCGGAACCGTATCAGCCCTATGTCTTCAAAATGCCCGAATGGCCCCTGGCCAACCAGTCCAAAGCCATGAAGGACGCGGCGAAAAACGGCAGGCCCTTCTGTGAGAAGTGCGAAAAGGCCCGGCAGGCCATGATGGCGGGCAAAAGCTGACCGACCCGGGAACCGGGTCGAATCCAACGAGGTGCGGGATCATGAGTGAAGACGACGTAAAGAAGGCCGAGGAGGCCGCGGATCAGGCCGGGGAGGCTTCCGAGACCCCGGCCCGTCCCGAGCGCGACCCCGGGCTCGTTCGGCTTGAATCCCTGCTTTTTCAGAAGGCGGAAGCCCGGGGCGGCGCCCTGTACGCGGTCCTGGACGCGGCCCGGAGCGTGGAAGTTCTCTCGGGCGTGGTCCGCTTCGGACAGGCGGATCATTCCCTGTATCGGGGACTGCCCGAAGAGCCGCTCTCGGATGCGGCCCCGTACCTGGTCCGTCTCGAAGCGGGTTCGGAAATCACGACCTGGCTCCTGGAACAGGGCTGGGGGCGGGCCTGGGGAGTCTTTCTCGTCGCCCGGACCGGCCGGGAAAGCCTGCGGGCCCATCTGTCCGGCCTGGTTTCGGTCGAGACCGAGGAAGGGGAGGAACTCTACTTCCGCTTCTACGATCCCCGGGTCCTGCGGACCTATCTCACGGTTTGTACCGAGGCCGAAATCGACCGCGTCCTGGGACCGGTCCTGAGCGTGATGTTCGAGTCCGAGGACGGCCGGGCCCTGCTTTGCCATGAAAAGACCGACGATGACCTGGCCCTGGAACGCCAGGCCCTGGATGCCGGCCCGGCTGAGCCCGAGACGTGGCATCGGCCCTTCGCCCGGCCGGCCGAAGACGCGGCCCCCATCGAACCCGGCGGCATTCTGGTCATGCGCTGCCTGCAACTGGAGGCCTTCCGGGAGTCGGCCCGCGACGATTTCGAACAGCGGCTGGTCCGACACATCGAAGGGATCATTCCGGGCGAGGCGGCTGCCATGCCCGAAGGCGATCTCAAGGCCCGGGCGGGCCGGGCCGTGGACCGGGCCCTGGGCTACGGCATCGAAGCGGAAAAGGACGTGTTCCTCTTCGCCGAGTTCACCTTTGAACTGGGCGAGGACTTCGGACGGACGCCTGAGTGCGACTGGGCCCTCGATATACTGGAGGACCAGCGCCTGAACGGACGGACCAAGGTGCAGCTCGTCCGGAAGATGCTGGCCGAGCGGGACCCGGATGAGCCCGCCTCGCCTTTCGCCGTGCCCAGAATCCTGGCCCGTGCGGCCTGGGCCTAACCGTAAATCGGTCGAATCGAGGGAACCTTCCAGCGATCGGGAGCGCATCATGCCATGACTCAAGACGGCCAGAACCAGACGGGAAAATCCCACAAGATTCCGGACTACGCCCGGGCCCACGGCCAGTACAAGGCGGTCCAGGGCCGTATGATGGCCAAGTACCCGAACCTGGTCAGGACCTCGGCCCTGGGAAAACCGACCCTTTCCCCCGATGACCTGCCACCGGGCCCGGACCGGGACGAACTGGCCGCGGCCAAGTACGATCTGTCCGAAGCCACGAACAACATGTTCGAGGCCCAGCAGGAAGCAGCCGGCCCGGACGACGTCGGCGACACCTCGGCCCCGTGCCCGCTCGCCCGGCAAAACCAGCGGGAATCGCCCGAAAAAAAGGCGGTCCGGGAGCGGCGCTGCCCCCATGTCTGGGTCGAGGAACGCCGGGAAACGCCCCAGGAAACGATTAAGGGCAACGAGAAAAGCATCGAGGCCAAAGAGGGAAAACCGGATCAGGAAGGCTTTGTTCGGGGCTGGCGCTTTGAAAACAAGGTCATCGCCGCACTCGATGCCCAGGGGCTTATCGAGGCGACCAGCGTGGTTTTTCGGTGCGAAGAATGCGGAGCCCGCCAGGAAACCGACATCCTGCTCAAGAACGGCCAGGTTGTCGAGGTCAAGAGCATAAGCAAGAGCCGAGCCAAGAATCTGGCCGACCAGACGTCCAACATCGAGATGATCCAGACCCAGCACGGCGACAAAGGCCAGCGCCCCAAGGCCATTTTGGACGGGTCCCTGCCCCACTCGGGTTTTGTGGAGGAAAAGTATAAAAAGCGGGGTTTCGATGTTCAAGTGTTTAACTAGGAGCTAAGCACATGTCCATGTTTTTTACGTCGATTCTTGCCGGACCCGTTCGGGACATGGCCCGCCTGCTCATCGAGATCGATATCGAGATGAGCGGCCTGGGAGCCCGACTGGACTCCGATCTGGGCCGGGCCGCCTTCGACCCCGACCCGGACCGGGGCGTTTTCGACGGCACAGGGGACAAGCCGGTTTTTTATGACGATTTCATGGAAAACATGCTCCGGATCGTAGGCTGGACCGGGGTCTCCCTCGGGTATCGGTTCGAGGATTTCAGCCTGTCCATTCTGGCCTCCCGGCCCGGCGACCATTACGTCAACTGTTTTGTCGACGTGGGTCTGAAATCGCTGGCCGGTCTCATAGCGCAAGATCGTGTCGCGTCCTACTACCAGGGAATCGAGGCCCTGGCCAGGGCCTGTCGGGCCGAGGCCGGTTTCGGCGGCCCGGACCTGCCTTTCCGGCCCGTGACCCCGGCCGCCGCCATCGAGGCCGTTTTTTCCGGGCCGGCGGCCTCCGGACACCCCGGCGTTTTCGGGCTGGTCTCAACGGTGAGCATGTCCGCCAAGGATATGGAAAAGCGGAAGTCCGACCGCTTCGACCTCGATGAATGGGCCTCGGGATACTGGTTTCTGGAAAGGCGGGACTTCCGGGATTCCTATGGAAGGATTTGACCGGCGGGAAGCTCGGCCGCGTTCAGAGAAATGACGGATATGAGCGAACAAGACGAAACCCGATCGGAACAGGCCGAGGAACGGTCTCTACAGGCCTTACCCGAAAAGACGCAAGGCGAAGGAGGAAAATACCCCGCTCGTCTCTGGCTGCGCGAACGCTTGCTGGACCGGGCCCGGGCCGAGGGAGGAGCTTTATACGCCATTCTGGACGCAGCCCGAAACGTGGAAGTCCTCTCGGGGGTCGTGCGATTCGAACAGATCGGACATTCCCTCTATCGGGGCCTGCCGGAAGAGCCGCTCAGTGACGTAGCTCCCTACCTGGTCCGGCTCGATGATAATGGCGAGATGCTGGAATGGCTGCTGGATCGAGGCTGGGGCCTGGCCTGGAGCGTGTTTCTGGTCGCCAGGGCCAACCCGGAGGACCTCCGGGGCCATTTTGCCCGTCTGGTAACGGTCATGGACGAGGAAGGTACGGAAATGTACTTCCGGTTCTATGACCCCAGGGTGCTACGGGTATTCTTGCCGACCTGCACCGCCTCCGAACTGGACCGCCTGTTCGGGCCGGCCTCGTCGTTTCTGGTCGAATCCGACCGGGGTTCGGAACTGCTGGCCTGGAGCCGGGCGGAAAAGGGCCTCAGGCTGGAATCATGCGCTTTGGAGTCAACCGGGGAGGATATCTTGATCGATTTGGTGGCGGATGAGGAGACCGGCGAGGACCAGCACGGTCCCCTGGTGATACATTCCGCCCAGTTGGACGCCTTTTACGACCATTCCCGCTCGAACTACGAAGGCCGTCTGGCCGCTGAGTTCCAGGCCGTTCAGGCCCAAAGGCCCTGCGACCTGCCCGACCTTGCCGGCGAGGCCTTGCTCGAGCGCATTCACGGCGCCGTGGACAAGGCCCTGGAATACGGTGTTGACGAGGAAGATGACCTGACCGCGTTTGTCGATATCACCTTCAGGCTGGGCGAAGATTTCGACCAGGACCCGAAACATGACTGGGCCGTGAAAATTCTTCAGGACCCGGGACTGGAAGGCCATGCCAAGGTCGAGCGGATCAGAAGAAACCTGGACGTCGGATGAATCCTGCGCTTCGGGCCATGACGGGCCGGGCCGGTAAACAGGCAATGATAATATGAGCGCGTTTTCGTCCAAAGAGCCCTGTCCGGTCCGAAAAGCCCTCAAGGAACGGTTGAACGAAGCCTTCGGCCCGTTCCAGGATGAGGACGACGCGGACCGGTTCCTGGCGGAACATCCGGAACTGGCCGACTTCAACGATGTTTATGGTAAAAAGTCCAAGGCCATTGCCCAGGATTTCGGCGAGGCCCGGAAACAACTCGAGGAACTTGGTTTCAGCCGGGAGCAGGCCCGCGAGATATCCATCAGGATGGGCGAGGCCAGGACCTCGGCTGCCAAGGACTTTCAAAAATACTACAAGGGCAGGCCGGATGCCGAGAACCATCCCAATTGGCACTGCGGAGACTGCGAGACGGCATCGAACAAGCTGGTCGACGAGATGGGGGACTTCGAAGCCCGCCCGCATTCAGGCCGGTCGGGTGGACACCATTGGGTTTCCATGCCCAACCCCAAAGGCGGGGAAGACGTCTTCCTGGACCTCACGGCCAGCCAGTACAAGAGCGGTTTTATTTTCAAGTCGCCGGAAAGACGGATGGTTTTTTTCCAGGCCCAGCACGAAAAGTTTCTGGCAGGCATTTAACCCGGATTTTGCGGTTGAGTTCGTAGCGAGGTGTCGAAATGCATAGCGAAACGCGAAGTTGGACCGGTTTTTGGCCGCGGGCGTATGACATGATACGTCGAGGTCAAAAAGCGGGAAACGAGCGTTGCGGCACGCATTTCGGCGCCGCAGTAGAAGCCAACCGCAAAAACCGGGTTTAATCGAAGAGGTGGAAATGGGCAAACCGGCCGCGAGAATAGGAGACATGACCGCCCATGGCGGTGTTATAGTCACGGGGGCCCCCACGACGCTGATCGGCGGCAGGCCCGCCGCCCGGGTGCTGGACCAGCACGTCTGCCCCATGGTCACCGTACTCGTGCCCCATGTGGGCGGGCCGATTATTCCACCCTGTTCGACCCAGGTCCTGGTCGGGGCCATGCCCCAGGCCCGGGTGGGTGACAAGGCCATCTGCCTGGGGCCGCCGGACACCATCGTCCAGGGCGACCCTACCGTGCTGATCGGGCCATGAAGTGCGGCCGGCCGTCGGTCGATTCAATCCAGGAGCAAGGTATTACGGGAATGAAAAAGACTGCGTTGTGCATATGTCTGCTGGGGACGATCCTGTCCCTGGCGGCCGGGACCGCCTGGGCGGGCGGGCTGGACGAAATCCTGAAACGGGGCCGGCTGATCGCCGGCATGGAGATCGGGTACTACCCCTTCGAATACCTCGACCCCAAGGGCCGACCGGTGGGATTCGACGTGGACCTGGCCGGCATGGTCGCCCGGGAACTCAAGGTGGACCTGGAGATCGCCGACCTGGCCTGGAAAGAACTGATCCCGGCCCTCGAAGCCGGACGGATCGACTGCATTCTGTCGGCCATGAGCCGGAACGAAGAGCGGGCGGCCAGGGTCGGGTTCACCGGTCCGTATTTCGAAACCGGTCTCTGCGTGCTGCTGAGCAAGAAGCGGGCGCCGGGCATCACGGAGATCAAGCAACTCGACGCTCCGGACCGGATCGTCACCGTGCTCGACGGAACCGAGGCCGGCCTGGCTTCGAAAAAGTTTTTCACTCAGGCCCAGGTCCGGCCCCTGCCCAGTGAAGCCGAAGGGGTCCAGGCCGTCGCCGGCGGCCGGGCCGATGCCTTTGTCTCGGACCAGATTTCCATCTGGAAGCGTTACAAGGATTACGCCGATACGACCTACGCCATCCTCAACCCCTTCACGCTCGAACATTTTTCCATCGCCGTGGCCAAGACCGACCCGGAACTTCTGGATCGGCTCAACCGCTTCCTGAAAGCCATCCAGGCCGACGGCCGGTACGACGACCTGTACCAGAAGTACTTCAGCGCCATGGGCCGATCGTTTCGTAAATAAGGCCGCCTCATGCCTCGCGTCCCTCTCGGAGTGTTCAGATGAAAGTCAGATTTTTCGCCCTGTTGATCGTCCTGGCCGTCCTGGTCTCCGTGCCGGGGGCGGTATCGGCTGAAACCGACGCCTGCCGCAAGGCGGTGGAAGCCGGCAAAAAGGGCCTGGCCGTCCATGATCCGGCCGACCGGAAGGCCCTGAACCAGGCCATGGCCTACTACCAGGAGGCCTTGCGCCTCTGCCCGGAGGTCTGTCGCGCCACGCCACAGATTTGCGCCAACATGGCCAACGCCCATTTTCATCTCGGCCGGCACGAAGAGGCCATCGATCTGTACAAGCAGGCCCTGCTGCACAACCCCGACTATGGCACGCCGTATTTCGGGCTGGGCGAAGTCTATCTGGACATGGGCCTTCTGGGCTCTGCCCTGGACTCGTTTTTAAAGGCCTATATGTTGGACCGGCGGGACGCGGAATCCCGGACCATGGCGGCCAAGGTCTTTACCATGATCTGCGAACGCTACAAAGGGACCGCGGCCGTCCAGGCCGAAGACGTCGCCCTGAAAGACTGGGACCGCCGGCGGCTGGAAGACAAACTGCTCATGGATCAGGTCTTTTCCGAAAAGAACCGCCGCCTGTTTTACTGCGAGCGGAAATCCGGCCGGGTCGAGTTCAATCTGCGGGACATTACCTTTGAAACGGCCCGGGCCGTCCTGAAAAAGGAGGCCTTTCAGCAGATCGATCTCGTCGGCCAGATTCTCAAGGACAACCCCGCGTTGAAAGTCATTCTGGAAGGCCATACCGATTCTTCGCCCTTTGGCCGGAAAAAGGTTCAGGTCAGCCCGGACTTCGTCTGCTCGGACAATCTCTGCCTCTCCCAGGCCCGGGCCGAAGCCGTCAAACAGGCCCTGGCCACCCGTTCCGGGGTTGACCCCAAACGCATAACGGTCAAGGCCTTTGGCGACACCCGGCCGCTCGTAAAATCGAAAAAGCCGGCGGACATGGCCAGGAACCGCCGCGTGACCCTGGTCCTTGACCGGCGGAACGACTGACGGCCGCCGCCTCGGCCCGAGCGGCGGTTCGAGCCCGCGGGCCGGAGACCGCGACAGGGTGGCTGGGAACCGTCCCCGATCACTGAATTGCCAGGGAGCATGGAATGACTCGTGAGGCAGGCGCCGTCTCGGCGGCGGACCGTGGCCACGCCTCGATCGGCGCGGCCGGAATCTTTTTTCCACCCGTAATGATTCCTCGTCCGAAAAGGCGGCCCTTTGTACGGGCCATTCCGGCCATTCTCTGCCTGACCTTGATCGCGGTCGCAACCATTTCCGAGGGCCAGAACGAAGCGCCGGCGGCCCGGATTTCTTCGATCATCGATCACCGGGTCCAAAGTCGGCCGGGCCTGAACCTGGTCGTCGGTTACGTGGACAAGGAAGGCAGCCGGGTTTTCAGCGCCGGCTCCCGCAAACTCGACGGCCGGACGGTTTTCGAGATCGGTTCCCTGACCAAGGTTTTTACCGGCATTCTGCTGGCCGAGGCGGTGCGGCGGGGTGAAGTCGCTCTGGACCAGCCTGTAACAGAACTCATGCCGGCCGGTTTCAAATTTGCATCGCCCGAGACCGGTCGGGTGACCCTGCTGGACCTGGCCGGCCATGGGGCGGGACTGCCGCGCATGCCCGGCAACTGGGAGCCCAAGGACCCGAAAAATCCGTATGCCGGGTATAAGACCCGGGACCTTTATGCCGCGCTGGCCGGGGAGAATGGGGGCGGCCGGAGCGGTTCGGCCTATCAGTATTCCAATTTCGGGTACGGCCTGCTGGGCCATCTCCTGGCCCGGAGGGCCGGGACCGATTACAAGACGCTGGTCGTCGACCGGGTCTGTCGGCCTCTGGGCATGAACGATACTCGCATCCGCCTGACTTCCGGGATGCAAAAACGCTTCACTCAAGGCCACGACGGGGCCGGGGAACCGGTCCCGCCCTGGGATTTCGGCGTGCTGGCCGGTTGCGGGGCCCTCCGCTCCACGGCCGACGACCTGCTTAAACTGCTGGGCGCCTGCGCCGGGTTGAACCGGACGCCCTTGAACCCGTCGCTTCTGGAAGCCGCTCGTGCCCGGCGGCCCGGTCCGGTGCCGGAAATGCGGGTCGGCCTGGGCTGGATGGTCCTGACCGCTGAAGGACGCCAAGTGGTCATGCACGACGGCGGAACCAGCGGTTTCGGCGCATTCATGGGCTATACGACCGAACCCCGGGCCGGAGTGATCGTGCTGTCCAACACCGGCATTCTGGCCGAAAACATCAGCGATATCGGCCTGCACCTGCTCGATGAACGGATTCCCCTGAATCAGGCGCCCCGGCGCGTGAAACTGCCAACCGAAGTCCTGGAGACCTACCTGGGGCGGTACCAGGTCCCGGACGGTCCGATCATCACCATCACCCGGGGAGGGGATGGGCTGCTCTATCAGGAGGGGGACGAGGAAAAACCGACGCCGATCGAGGCCCTGAATGAAGACGAGTTCTATTTCAAGGCGTTTGCCGGCATCCGCATCCGCTTTCGCAAGGACGCCCGGGGCCGGGTCGGCGGGATGACCATTCTGGCCCCCGGCCAGGAGATCGAAGCCCCCAGGATGGACTGACCGTCCCGTTCAGGCGACCATCCTTCGAAATTGCAGGGCCGGATAACCTTAGCCCGACAACAGACAAATGGATTTCTTCCTTACATGACGAAGCTTGACCGCGGCTTGCCGCGGGGAACTTCAACTGTGATACAATACCGGCATCCCAAAAGCCAATGGAGAGGTCGCATTTATGAAGATACGGACCCACCTCCTGATATCGTATGTCGTGGTCATCGTCGTCACCCTGCTGCTTACCGTCGGCCTGACCTACCTGTCTCTGGAAGACCAGTCCGAGTCCAACCTGAAAGCGGCCCAGGACGCGGTCCGGGAAATCGCCCAGGCCAACTTCCTGCTCTCCAAGAAAATCCTGACCGACTACGGCCATGAGCTGGTCCGCCTCCAGGCCGAGGGGGTGGCCAAGGAACTGTCCCTGCTTCTGAGGGACCGGACGCATTACGACTATGAGGAAATTCGCCGGGACGAAACGCTTCGACGCATCGCCACCCAGGATATTTTCACCCGGCGGGGGCGGGCCGGTTACCTGGACCTGGTGGACAACACCGGAGTAGCCGTTCTACATCCCAACAAAAGCGTCGAGGGCCGTAATTTCTCCGAATGGAAGGCCAAGTTCCCGGAAATGTGGACCCTGGTCGAACGTTCCTTCACCGAGCCGGAAGTCAAAGGCTATTACTCCTTTGTGGACCGGAAGAACCGGGAACAGCGAAAATACATGGTCCTGGTCCAGGTGCCGGACACCCCGTTCATCGTGGTCGGAGCGGTCAATATCCGGGAGTTCTTCATGCCGGCCTGGAACGAGATCGGCCGGTCGGCCGCCTTCAGCCAGAATCAGGCCAGCATCAACATCGGCAAGGTCAACAACGAAACCATCAGCAGCATGCGGCGGACCACATTCCTCGGCGTGATCGTGGCTTTGGTCGTGGGGCTGCTTTTCGCCCTCTGGTTTTCCGCCTCGGTTTCCACTCCGATCCTCGACCTGTGCCGGCACCTGGCCGAAATCGGCAAAGGCCGTTTTCAACTCCAGGTCCAACCCACCGGCATGGCCGAAGTCCAGCAACTGGCCAGGACCTTCAACCGGCTGGGCGGCCAGTTGACCGACTACACCGAACGCCTGGAAGCGGAAACGGCCGCGCGGGAAGCGGTGCTGGGCGAGGTCCGCGTGGCCCGACAGATTCAGGTCTCCCTGCTGCCCCACGTGTTTCCGCCCTTCCCGGAACGGACCGGCTTCAGCCTCTTCGCGGACAATGTGCCGGCCAAGGAAGTGGGCGGTGATTTCTACGATTTCTTTTTGATCGATGATGATCGACTGGCCGTCCTGATCGCCGATGTCTCGGGCAAGGGCGTGCCCGCCGCCTTGTTCATGGCCATGGCCCGAACCCTGTTCCGGTTCATCTGCCCGGACGAACCCGACCCGGCCCGGGCCGTGGAAAAGGCCAACGACGTGCTCTGCCAGGACAACGATGCCTGCATGTTCGTCACGTTGTTCCTGGCCTATTTCGACCCGGACACCGGCGCCCTGGACTTCACCAACGCCGGTCACAACCCGCCCTTCCTGCTCAAACCCGGCGGTTCCTGCAACGAATTCGGGCGACAGGGCGGGCGGGCCCTGGGCATTGTTCCGGGCCAACGGTACGCCTCGGAACGACTGGACGTGGAACGCGACGACCTGCTGGTTTTCTATACCGACGGGGTTGTGGATGCTTCATCGCCCACGAGCGAGTTTTTCGGCGAGGAGCGGTTCAGAAACCTGCTCTGTTCCAGGACGGATCAGCCGGTCGAAGCCATCAGCCGCAAAATCATCGAGGCCGTCGACGCCTTCCAGGCCGGCGAACTTTTCGACGACGTGACCATCCTGGTCATGCGCAGGGAATAAAAGGGGGAAGGGCGCCCCGAAGGGCGCATCCCGCCTTGGTCAGGGTGTGTCCAGGGCCTTGCGCAGCTCCTCGGCCCATGCCTTGAACGCCGCCTCGGCGTGGCTCCACTTGGTAAAACCGTTGAACTTGGCCGGGTGGCCCCGCTTGCGGTCCGTGTACGCCGCAAGGCGCTCGTTGCTCACCGAGTCCAGGAACTCGACCTCCATGGCCGCCCCGCCCATATCCACCGGACATAGCACCAACACGGTGGTCACCACGTTCAGGGCCGCATTGGACGGAATCAGGTCCACGATGGCCGCCCGGATTCGAAGCACGTCCGGACCCGGTTTGTCCACCACCGGATACTTGTCCTTGACCTCGTCCACGACCACGGTTCGAAACCCGTCGGCCAGCTTTTTCAACTCGTCCGGCTGGATCATCTGGGCCTCGGAATCCGGATGGTAATAGATCAATACCGGGTCGATCATCAGCTTGGTGTACCGGTCCCACTTCACGCCGGGCTTCTCGAAAAACATGGCGCTCGGGTTTTCCGGGTCTTTCTGGAAGTTCTGGTAGTCGCCCAGGAAACCGGCTTTGACCGGTCCCTTCGGGCCGCCGCCGCAACCCGTTGCGGCCAGGAGGGCCGCAAGGACCACGATCAGCAGGCCGGCGACTCCGAATTGTCTGATGAACATGAGACCTTCTCCTTTTTTTCAGGCTGGGATTTTATCCGCTTCCCGCCGCGTCGTCCCGTCCGGGGTCAGCAGCAGGTACAGGCAGGGAATGATCAGTTGGGAGACCAAGGTCGCCGCGATCAGTCCGAAAATAATGGCGTTGCACAGCGGCATCCACATGGGGTTGCTCAGAGCCAACGGAATCAGTCCGACGATCGTGGTCACGCTCGTGCTGACGATGGGACGAAGCCGGTCGGCAGCCCCGCGGGCCGAGGCCTCCCGGACGGACAGCCCGTTCCTGATGTGCCCGTTCATGGTTTCGATCATGACGATCGCGTCGTTGACCACGATGCCCACCAGGGAGATGATTCCGATAAGCGCAGGAAATGAAAAGGGAATCCAGGCCAGAAAAAAGCCGCCCAGTGTCCCGATCATGGCGAAGGGCAGGGAAAGCATGATGATGAAGGGTTGGGAAAAGGAGCCGAACTGAAGGGCCAGCAGGGCGAAGACGAGAAAAATGGCGATGACGAACATGTTCCCGGCCGAGGCGTACGTTTCGGTCATGGATTCAGCCTCCCCGCCGAAATGGTATTCATATCCCGCCGGCCAGGCGGCCTGCATGCCCTTGAGCCTGGGTTCGAAGTCGCCCAGAATCTGTTCGACCGTCCGGCCCTCGGTCTTGGACAGGACGGTGACCGAACGGCTGCCTCCCTTGTGCGTGATGGACAGGGGGGCTTCGCCCATGACCAGGTCGAGCAGGGAAAAGACCGACACGGTTTCGCCGTTGGGCCGAAAGGCCCGGAGCATGTACAACTCGTCGATCCGGGTCGGTCCCCCGGGCAGGCCGTCGCGGCTGGGCCAGGCCATGCCCAGCCGGATTTCCAGGTCGTCGCGGGTCCCGCTCAAGGGGAACCTGCCCGCGTCGATATCGGTCATGGCCATGCGCATCTGGTAAGCCAGGTCCTCCTGGCTGATGCCGTAAAAATCCAGGGACTCCCGTCGGGGCAGCAGCTTGGCGTCGCTGCGGGAAGGCCCGAGGTTGTCCCGCACGTCGGACGTGCCCGGAATCTTGCGCAACGCGGCCTGGACATCCAGGGAAATGGAACGGAGGCGGTCCATGTCGTCCCCGATCAGTTCGATCTGGATGGGGTCCTCGGTCGAGGTGCCGCCGGTTTCCGGCGTCAGGACCAACTGGCTGCCGGGGTGGCGACGCAGCACGGCGGCCAGTTCGTCGCGCAGGTCGTCCAAATATTCGAAGGCCATCCGGTCCCGTTGATCCAGTTCCTTGAAGATGCAGGAAAAACCCACGAAGTAGGTGTCTTCGTACGGCATGAGGGACTCGCCGATGGAGTTGCGGGCCAGAGGGCTTTTCTGACCGACAAACTTGACCACGCTCTGGAAATAGTCCTTGGAACGCAGCAGTTCGCCGACCTCGTCAGCCGTTTTTTGCGATGCGTCCAGGGTGGCGTCCGGTGAAAGCTCGATGGTCACGCCCAGGTTCCGGCCGTCGGTCTTGGGGTAGAGCAGGCTGGGCAAAAGGCCGGAACCGTACACGGCCAGGATGAAAATCAGGGCCGTGCCGGCGACCCAGGCCAGGGCCGAGGTCCGGTTGCGGACCGTGGTCTTCATGCTCCAGGTATAAAGCCGCCCCGAGAGCTTCTCGGTGATCACGTCGATGCGGGTCTTCTTCAGGCCGGTCCGGACGGACGGGAAGACCAGGCGGGAAAGGGGAATATCGACCAGCAGGGCGACCAGGAAGCTGATGACCAGGCAGGTGATGGTGGTCACCGGAATGATGCGGATGAACTTGCCGTCCAGGCCGCCGATTCCGAACAGGGGCACCATGGCCAGAATCGTCGTCATCTGGCCGGCAAAGGCCGCCATGCCGTACGTCTTGACCGTTTTCAAAGCGGCCTGGTTGAAACTGAGTCCTTCGACGAAAATGCCTTCATGCATGCCCTCCATCATCAGGATGAACACGTCCACCAGCAGGCCCAGGGCCAGGACCATGCCGATGATGACCATTTCATTCAGGGAGTAGCCAAGGACCCAGATGACGGCCAGGGACCCCAGAAAAGTCAAGGGAATGGACAGGCCGGCCACCAGGGCCTCCCGCCAGGAGAGCATGAAAAACAGGACTACGAACACGGCCAGCATGGCCTGCCAGCCGTTATTGAAAACGTCCCGCAGCTTGTCCCAGATATAGATCGACTGGTCGGATGTCAGGCGGTACTCCATGCCGTGGGGCCAGTCCGGGCTTTTTTCGGCCTTGTCCAGCAAGGCCTTGATCCCCCTGATCACGCGCAGCGTGTCCACGCCGGGCATCTTGACCACGGAAACGTCCACCGACCCGCGGAAGGGCGAACCCAGCCAGCTCAGCGACACCCGGGTCTTTTCCTTTTCCAGCTCCCGGCGGACCACGGCGACCTCGTCCAGGCGAACCACCCGGCCTTCGCTCAGGCGGGCCACCGGCAGGCTCCGGAGATCGGACACGTCCCGGAACCGGCCATGGAGCCGGAGTGTGGTGCCGATCTCCTCGCTCTCGATCCGGTCCCAGGGCATGTCCAGGTTGGCCGCCTGGATCGCGTCCCGAACCGATGTCGGGGAGATGCCCAGGGCGTAAATCCGGTCGGGGCGGAGTTGAATCTGGATGACTTCCTTGCGTTTTCCGCCCACTTCCACTCGGCTGACCCCGGGGATTTTTTCCAACTCCTCCTTCAGTTCCTCGGCGGCCAGCCCCATGACGGCCGGGTCCAGATCGCCGTACAGGGCGACCGTGAGAATCGGGGTGTCGTTGACCGAGACCTGCTGGATTTTCGGCTTGCCCGCGTCCCGGGGCAGGTCGGGTTCGGCGTCCCGGACCTTGACTCCCAGCAGCTGCATGGCCTCGTTCGGGTCGGCCTCGGCCTGAAACTCGACGGCCACCACCGAAAACGAGTTGAAGGAGGCGCTGCGCACCCGCTTCAGGCCCCTGACGGTCTTGACCTTTTTTTCGATTTTATTGGTGATCTGTTTTTCAATGGTCTCCGGGTCGGCGCCCGGCCATTCCGTCTGGATCGTGGCCTGGGGAATGGCCAGGTCCGGCAGGGCCTCCTTGACGATGGAGGAGTAGGCCATCAGGCCCGCGGCCGTCAGCAGGAAGGTCAGCAGCACGGCAAAGGTCGAGCGCAGAAAAAAAAAGCGGGCCAGGGGAGAGGCCTGGGCCGGATCAGGCGCCTCGTGGCCACGGGTCTCGGCGGCCGTTTCGCCGGTCGGACGTTCCTGCTCGCTCATTTCTCACCCTGACCCTCGATAGCCAGGACCTCGACCGGAGACCCATCCACCAGCCGGTGCCGGCCGTCGGTGACCAGGAGTTCGCCCGCGGTCACCCCGTCGGATATTTCCTGGCTGGTCAGGCCCATGATGCCTTCGCTGACCCGTCTCTGGGCCACCTGGCCCGACGGCTCGTCGACCACGAAAACGTAAGACCGGTTCTGCCGGTAAACAAAAGCGTTCAAAGGCGCCACCACCGCCGCCTTTTTCTCTTCGGCCACGATCCAGCAGTTGACGAACATGCCGTCGAGCAGGTTTTCCGCGCCTTGTGTGGTTCGAATCTTGACCTGGACCGATCGCCCGCCCGGGCTGACCGCCGGATTCACGGAAAATACCGTACCCCGGGCCGTCCAGGCGGCCCCCGGGGACGCCTCGTCCGGACCGGAGGCGGACAGGCCGCCGGCCAGGATGAAGGCCGGTTGGCCGGGCGTAAGGAGCATGGCGTCGAAGTAGGGCAGTTCGAGGGTGATTTCATACCGGCTCGGATCGATGATGACCATGGGGATCGTCCGGAGCAGGGACTCTTCGCTGTTCAGGTTGACCAGGTTGGGGGAAAAGTAGTCCCCTTCCCGGATGTTGACGTAGGTCAGAATCCCGTCAAAGGGCGCGTATATCCGGGTCCGTTCCAAGGCGACCTGGGACTGGCCGACCCGGGCCCGGGCCGAGGCTACGCCCGATCCGGCCGCGCCGGTCTGAGCCCGGGAGGCCTCGACCGCGGTTTCCGCGCTTTTAAGGCGGTTGAGATGGAAGTCGAGTTCCCGTTTGGACACCGCCGCTCTCTCATAAAGCTTGCGGTACCGTTCCACGTCGGCCTCGGCCATTTTCAAGTCGGCCAGGGCCTTGTCGAGCTGGGCCCTCGATATGCCGCCCTGCTGGCGGGTCTGGGCCAGTTCCGCTTCGGCGATTCGGGCTTGGTTCAGAAAGTCGCGTTCGTCCACCTTGGCCAGCAGTTCGCCTTGAGCGTCCTCGCCCCGTGGCCCCTGAACCCGGTCGCCCTCCTTCAGCTCCCGGCCGTTCTCGCCTTTCTTGACAAAGACCACCTTGCCGGACTGTTCGAAGGTCAGAAACTCGCGCCGTACGGCACGGGCCGTGCCCTGGCCGGAAACCCAGGCCTGGATCGGGCCCAGTCTGGCCCTGACGGCCTTGACCGTGAGAGGCGGGCGCTTGGCCGTCCGGGCCTGCTCCAGCCCCCTCCTGCCGCTCAAGCGTACGGAAGCGATCACGGCCACGGCGATGATCGCGGCCAGCAGGACCGCAACAAACAGAACTTTCTTCCTTGAGGGACCCGCCATGGTCCTCGGTCCTTTCCCTTGTTCTAATTGAAGATGATAAATTTCAAGTCAGATCGAGGTGTTTGTCAAGTCAAAAATCCTTTTATCCGTAAGGATTCGATGAACCGGGAAATATTGGGCACCAGGCGCCCGCCTGATCCCTTTGGGCTTGGCAAGCGAACCGGACTGAACTACAGTGTATCCGTCCCGAAACCAGTCCATCGGCATTTTCCCCGTTCGGAACCCAATGTCCCGCCCCGATTCGGGAGGGCACCCGCTTCGAACGATATCGGCGGAGCCGGAATATGAATCCAATCAACATCGGTGTGATCGGTTGCGGTCGTATTGCGGATTTGCACCTTCCCGGTTACCAGGGTCTGGATCGGGCCGGGATATACGCGGTCTGCGACGTTCGAAAGGAAACAGCCGAACGCCGCCGCGAGCAATGGGGCGCGGAAAAGGCCTATACCGATTACCGGGACCTGATCCGGGACCCGGCCGTCGACGCCGTGGAAATCCTGACGCCCCATCAACTCCACGAGGCCATGGCCATCGAGGCCCTCCGGGCCGGGAAGCACGTGGCCCTGCAGAAACCCATGACCACCTCCCTGGCCAGTGCCGACCGGATACTCGAAGCCGCCTCCCGCGCCGGCGTGGTTTTCAAGGTCACCGACAACTACCTGTTCTACCCGCCCATCGTCCTGGCCCGGAAAATGATCGGGAACGGGGAC
>JAHJTB010000328.1 GCA_018830135.1 Pseudomonadota bacterium
CGGCGTACATGCGCTGGACGACCATCATCAGGGAAAAGTCGCCCTGGACCAGAATGGCCGCCACGGCCGCCCCGCCAATGGCCAGGGCGATCGGCACGTTGATGGCGAACAGAATCAGCAAAACCAGGATGAGGATTTCGGCGGTCATCCGTCTTCGCCCCGCTTGAGTTCCTCGATCAGAAAGGCGGCCGCATGAAGGGCCAGGATCAGGCCGCTGACGGGGATGATCCCATGGGGGACCCATTTCGGCAGATGAAGGGCCGGTGAAATCTGGTCCCGGACGAACCAGGCGAAACCGGTCCCGAAGTAAATCATCACACCGGAAAAGACCAGGGTGACCAGATGCGAAGCCAGGGCGGCCGCCCGTCGTCCCCAGGACGGAAGACGCCCCCGGAGCAGGTCGATGCTGGCATGGGCCCCCAGGCGATAGGCATAGGGCGCACCCAGAAAAGTCAGCCAGATCAACAGAAACCGGGACAGTTCCTCGGACCAGAAGATCGAATTGTTCAACAGGTACCGCGCAAAGACCTGGGCCGAGACGATGGCGGCCATGGTCAGGCCCAGCCCGAACAGCAGATGCCCCAGGACCCGGTTCGCGAAATCGCTAAGCCGCCGCACGATCGCCTCCTTTCCATGCGCACTCGTTTTTTTTATATCAGGGCCTGGAAACAACGCAAGCGACAATCGAAAACGGGAAAACGAAACCATGAGGCCGCCGGATTCGTCCGGTCCATTGAAATCGTTGAGCTGACCGGAGCATATCAGACTCCTCCCGCCCGCGACAGGGTGGTTTGGGACCACCCCTGACAACTGAGGAGTTGCGGCCCATCCGGGAAAAGGGTTTACCCGACCGCCGGGATGTGTTTATGATGCGGGCCGGACAGAATGGTACCCTGGAGAGTGACATGTCGGAACACATCATTGTCGTGGCTACGCGGAACCCGGGAAAAATCCGGGAAATCAGAGAGCTGTTGGATGGACAGCCCGTCAGGGTCATGGACCTGAGCGAGTTCGGACCGACGCCGGAACCCATAGAGGACGCCGACACATTTGAAGACAACGCCTACCACAAAGCCTTTTTTTACGCCCGCGTTTTGGGCTTTCCCGCTCTGGCCGACGACTCCGGTCTGGTGGTCGAGGCCCTGGGCGGCGCGCCCGGGGTCTACTCGGCCCGATACGCCGGAGAGAACACCTCGGACCGGGACCGATCGGAAAAGGTGCTTTCGGAGATGGCGGGCCTCAAAAACCGGCGGGCCAAGTTTGTCTGCGCCCTGGTCCTGGCCGTGCCCACCGGACCCGGTCTGACCTGGGTCGGCGAGTGCGAAGGGGAAATCACCCAGGCCCCGGCCGGTGAAAACGGATTCGGTTACGATCCCATTTTCTTCTATCCACCCCTGGGACGGACCTTTGCCCAACTGACCATGGCGGAAAAAAACCAGGTCAGCCATCGGGGGAGGGCGCTGGCCGAATTTCAATCCGAGTTCTCCAAAATCATGAAATGGCTCGAACTCCGGGAAGCCGAGGTCCGTCCGCCCCATCATCATTGATCCGCGGGAAAAAGACGTTCACCCGGTTTCGAGGCGGCGGCTGGAAACCGGCCACTGGAATGGTTATCTTTATGACAGAAAATGAACGGGGAGGATGAGACATGGCCGGAACGGTGAACCACAAAGATTGGGTCTGGGTGGTCGTAGAAAAAGATACGGTTCAGAAACCATTTCTCGAACTGGAAGGCGGCGGGGCGCTCCTGGCCATGGAGGAGGAAACCAAGGGACTCAAGTTCATCCCCGTCTTCCGGACACAGGAGGACGGACAGTCAGGCTGGCACGCTCTGCCCAAAAAGCCTGGAGCCCAATATGAACTTCAGGCCATGAGGCTGGACGAGGTGGCCGAAGCGGCCCGTGGAAGCCGCTTCGACATTTTCATCGTGGACCGGGAGGGCCGGGTCATGGAAAGGCTGGCCCCCATGGCCGACGCCTGACCCGCCGAGCGCGGCGGGCCGGGAAATCTTAACGCGCGTATTCCACGGCCCGGGTTTCGCGGATGACCGTAACCTTGATCTGACCGGGATAGGACAGTTCCTTTTCGATCTTGCGGCAGATGTCCTTGCACATCAGGGACGAATCGTCGTCTCCCACCTGATCGCTGTTGACGATGATCCGGACCTCGCGACCGGCCTGAATGGCGTAGGATTTAGATATTCCCCTGAAGGAATTGGCGATCCGCTCGAGGTCCTCGAGCCGCTTCACGTAGGTTTCCAGCATCTCCCGCCGGGCTCCGGGACGGGCTCCGGAAAGGGTGTCGGCCGCCTGGACCAGGACATCCAAAACCGACTGGGGTTC
>JAHJTB010000329.1 GCA_018830135.1 Pseudomonadota bacterium
AGGCCCTGGCCGAGGCCGCCTCCCTGATCGAGGTCAGTCTGGGGCGGCAGCGCTCGACCGGTTTTTTCCAGTCGCCCCATCCGGCTTCCGGACTGGCGCCTTCCCAGGCGGCCACCTCCGGTCTGTTTATCGGGCGGGTTCTGGCCGGAAGCGACGACGGCGCCCTGATCCGTCTTCAGCACCCGCTGGAAACCGGGGACCGCCTTCGGGTTCAGTTCAAGAAGGATGACGAGCGGGAGGCTTACAACCTGAGGCGGATGGCCGTAGCCGGCCAGCCGGTCGAAGCGGCCGAGGCGGAACGCGAAGTCTTCCTCTATGCCCCGTTCGCCACAAACGAAGGCGATCTGGTCTTCAAGGTGGATTCGGGACGGGGGGAGGAAGAGGCCATGGCTTCGCCCCTGGTCCGGGCTTTCAAGGAACGAGCCGAAACACAAATCAAGCCCTCTCCGGCCCTGAAATCGGCCCGGGCCGATCTGGTCCGGAAGCCCGGGTCCCGGGCCGGAACCGCGGCCAAACCGGAAGTCTGGTACCGCCTGCCCAGGGCGGAGATGCTGACCGGCCTGGCCCCGCTTCGGCCCGATGCCGTGATTCTGCCCCTGACGAGGTCCAATGTCCGGCGGGCCGCGGCCATGAGACGGCGCCTGGGAGCCCTTTATGACCACCTGGTCTGGTCCCTGCCGCCCTTGATTTTCGAATCGGACAAAACCGGCCTGCGGGCCGATCTGGCCCAACTCGGCAAAATGAAGGTCTTCCGGTACATGATTTCGAATCTGGGCCATCTGCCCCTGCTGCCTTCCACCGGGTCCGGCCGGGGGGGACGGGGGGTGACCGTATATGCGGATCACCGGCTCAACTGCCTGAACAGCCAGACCGAAGCGGCCCTGGCCGGGCTGGGAATCGACGGAGTGACCCTGTCCGTGGAAACCGACGAGGACAACATGAAGCGCCTGCTGGAATCCACGGGCCCGGTGGCTCGCCTGATCTATCTTTATGGCCGGCCGCCGCTGTTCACCTCCCGGTTTGTCACGGCCGGGCTCAAGGACAATCTGCCCGTCGAGAGTCCGAGGGGCGAAAAATTCCGCTGGCGCCAGGAAGGCCGGACCGCCGTACTGTTTTCCGAGCGGCCCGTTTTTATGGCCCCGCTGCTCAAATACAAACCCCTGAACGGGGTCAAGGCCTGGATCGTGGACCTGGAATACGATCCCCGGCCGGTGGCCACGGCTTTTGAAGTCAACGAGGCCATTGCCAAGGGCCGTCCGATCCGGCACGCCTCGCGATTCAATTTCGGTCGAAGCCTGTATTGACCGGGCCGCTCCGAACCGGGTCGGCCCGGCGGAACGCGGACTTCATTGCCGGAGGTGCGGCAGCATGAGGACGGGAGGAATGAAGAGATCATCATACGGCCTGTGGCCGGTGGCCATGTTCGTGTTTTGCCTGCTGGCCGTCGCGGCCTGTTCTTCCGAGGAGGTTCCGGAATCGATGACGGCCCCGGAACTGACCCTGCCGGACCTCGAGGGACGGGAGGTCCGATTGAGCGATTACAAGGGCCGGGTCGTGGTCCTCAATCTGTTTGCGACCTGGTGCCCGCCCTGCCGGGAGGAAACGCCCGACCTGGTCGAACTGCAGAAACGGCATGATCCGGCCGACCTGACGGTCATCGCCGTTAGCATGGACAAGGATGGAACCGGCACGGTCAAGGCCTTCGTCCGGAAATACAAGATCAACTATCCCGTGCTGTACGCGGGCGACCGGGCCGGCGACGTGGCGGAAAAGCTCGGCGGAATCCGGGGCGTGCCCACCTCGTTCATCATCGACAGACAGGGCATGATCGTCCAGCGGGTCGTCGGCGCTCCGCCCGGCGATTTCTGGGAACGAGCGGTCAAAGGTCTGGTTGCGAAAAAGGATTCCTGAAGCCGAGGAGGGAAGTCATGCGTTTGAAGGATCGAATTGCCGTGGTGACCGGAGGCGGGGGCGGACTGGGCGAGGGGATATGTCTGTGCCTGGCCCGGGAGGGGGCCGACGTGGTCGTCAGTGATCTCAAGTTGGAACTGGCCGAGCAGACGGCGGCCAAGGTCAGGGACGCGGGCCGCCGGGCCTGGGCCGTGGCCACGGACGTGCGCATGGCCGACCAGGTCCAGGACCTGATCGACCTCAGCCTGTCCGAAGCCGGCGGCCTGGACATCCTGGTCTGCTGCGCCGGCGTTTTCGGGCACGCCGGCCGCAAGCCGTCCGACGGGCCGATGACCATCGAAAGTATTTCCGAGCAGGACTGGGACCTGACCATCGACGTGAACCTCAAGGGTGTTTTTTTGTGCAACCGGGCGGCCCTCCCGCATTTCAAAAAGCAAAAAAAAGGCCGGATCATCAATATTTCATCGGTCGGCGGCCGGAAGGGCGTGGACTTTCTGGCCCATTACACGGCCAGCAAGGCCGGCGTCATCGTGCTGACCCAGGCCATGGCCGGGAACCTGGCCCCGTACGGCGTGACGGCCAATACGGTCTGTCCCGGGATCATCTGGACGCCCATGTGGGCCCAGGGGGTCGAGGTCCTGAGCCAGACCCACGAGGCCTTCAAGGGCACGGACCCGGAACAGGTATTCAATATCCTCGTCCAAAGCCAGATTCCGCTGAAACGGGCCCAGACCCCGGAAGACATCGGCAATGCCGTGGTCTTTTTGGCCTCGGACGAGGCCTCCGAAATAACCGGGCAGGCCCTCAACGTCTGCGGAGGCATGGCCTTCAACTGATCCTCTCGATCGATTAGAACAGATCGAGCTGGTCGTCGTCCTGGCCGGCCGCCCGGGCTTCGGCGATCAGCTCGGACTGGTCTTGAAGGCGGCCGTCGCCCCGGATGTGGGCCACGGGGATGCGTCGGGCCCGCAAGGCCCGGGCGACCAGATGGAAGCGGTGGCAGCGAAGGGGGTTTTCCTCGGCGCAGACCAGGGCCAGCCGGTACCGCCGCATCAGGTCCTCGATCCGGAGGATGCCCAGCCGGAACAGCGGGGAGTCGATGGTGCGCAGGACGTTCAACCGTCCGTCCGCGTCGTAGAGTTCCTTTTCCGTGCGGCGGCCGCCGAGTTCCCGGCCCAGATGGAGATAGAGCAGGCCGGCCTTTCGGGCCGCTTTTTCCATCACATGCATGTTGAAGTGGGGGACGTGCCTGGAATAGGGCTGGGAACGGACGTCGACCAGCATCCCGATCTCGTGGCGCCTGACCAGCTCCAGGAACCGTTCCAGGGAGTGGTTCGAATGCCCTATGGTGTAGATGACTGGCTGCTCGGACAAAGCGTCCTCATCATCGCGCCGCCGGGACCGCCCCCTTTCGTGCCCGTCCTACCGGTCCGGCCTTCCGGCGTCATCGAACGACCGTTTGAAATAATACAGGGCGGAAATGATGGTCACGGCCCGGCTCGGGTCTTCCACGGCGGCAAAGCCCGCCTCGGAAATCATCCGCTTGGTTTCCGGCGTGACCAGGGTGGACATGATGAAAGGCGCCCGGGGATGCTTGGCCCGGACCTTGCCCAGTTCGGCCAACTGGTTTTCCATGACCGGCACCGACAGGCCGCCATGGGCCAGGAATGAAACGGACATGTCAAAGGCGCCCGATCCCAGCACGATGTCCATGAAGTCCCGCAGCAGGGTGGGTTGATTGACGATCTGTCCGGTCACGTCGATGGGATTTTCCACGGCCGCGAAAGGCAGGACCTCCAGTAGCCGCTTCTGGACCTCTTGGGGCGTTTCCGGAAGATGGAGGCCGTTTTCCGCGATCTGGTCGGCCATCAGGATACCGACCCCGCCGGAAACGGTGAACACGGCGATCCGGTCGCCCTGGGGAAAGGGCAGGAGGGTGCAGGCCGAGGCCACGTCCATGAACTCCTCGATGGTCCGGGCCCGGTACACGCCTTTTTGCCTGAAAACGGCCTGGTAGACCTCGTCGTCGCCGACCAGGGCGGCCGTGTGGGACAGGGCCGCCCGCCGCCCCGCCTCGGTTCGGCCGACCTTGAGCATGATGACCGGTTTGCGGTTTGCCCGGGCCGCTTCAAAGGCGGCCAGAAGCTTCTCCCCGTCCTTGCAGCCCTCGATGTAGCAGGCGATGACGTCCGTGCCCGGGTCCGAGGCCAGAAAGGCGATGCAGTCGGCCACGTCCACGTCGGCCTCGTTGCCCGTGGCCATCCAGTAGCTGAGCCCGACCTGCTGCTCCCGGGCCAGGGAAAAGACATGGGACCCGAAGGCCCCGCTTTGGGTGACGAATCCGAGCCGCCCCTTCTTGGGGCGGCCGGTCTGGATGCCGATGGAAAAGGTCGTGTATATGTCCCGGCTCACGTTGAACATGCCCAGGCAGTTCGGCCCCAGGACGCGCATGCCGTGGCTCCGGGCCAGGTCCACGATATCCTTTTCGGCCCTTGCCCCCGCTTCGCCGGTTTCGGCAAAACCGGCGCTGAAGATGATGGCCGCGGACACCCCCTTGGCAGCGCAGTCTTCGATGGCCGGCCGGACCAGTGGGCCCGGCAGAGCGATAACGGCCAGGTCCACCTCGCCCGGCACGTCCGATACCTTCGCGTAGCAAGGCAGGCCGGATATATGGTCGTATTTGGGGTTGACGGGGTGGATGCCGCCCTGATAGCCGGCCTCGAGCAGGTACATGATGGGGCGGCCGCCGATCCGGGTCAGGTCCGGGGTCGCTCCGATGACGGCGATCTGTCCGGGGTTGAACAGCGGGTTCAGGGATTCGATCCGTAGGTCCATGCGGCCTTTTCCTCCTGGCGGTCCGCCCCGTCCGCCCTGGATTCGATGCCGGGCGGAAACCGGTTAGATTACTTCGATCGTCCCGGCCGGCCCCTCGGTCACCCGGCCGATGACGGCGGCCCGGGTCCCTTCGCGGGCCCGGACATAGGCGAGCAGGGCCTCGGCCTGATCCGGAGGCACGGCCAGAAGCAGTCCGCCTGAAGTCTGGGCGTCGGCCAGCAGGCTCAGCATTTCAGGCTTGACCGCATCGGAGACTTGCAGGGACTTGGAACAGAAGTTCTGGTTGGACCACGATCCGGCCGGGACCAGGCCCATGGCCGAGTATTCCAGGGCGCCGGGCAGGGCCGGCACGAGACCGCTTTCGATGACCAGGCCTACCCGGCTGGCCCGGGCCAGCTCACGGGCATGCCCCAACAGGCCGAAACCGGTCACGTCCGTACCGCCCCGGACGCCGAAGTCGGCCGCGGCCTCGCCGGACCGGTTCAGGGCGACCATGTTCCGGATCATGGCCGCCTCCGCCTCGGGGGAGACCATGTTGGCCTTGACGGCCGTGGCGATGATGCCGGTTCCCAGGGGTTTGGTCAGGACCAGCGTCTGGCCGGGCCGGGCGCCGGAGTTGGCGATGACCCGGTCCGGGGCGACGATGCCGGTCACGGCCAGACCGTATTTGAGTTCCAGGTCGTCCACCGTGTGTCCGCCGGCCAGGACCGCGCCGGCCTCGTGGACCTTGTCGTACCCGCCCTTGAGGATGTCCACCAGCACGGATTTGTCCAGGGATTTGGTCGGGAAACAGACGATGTTCAGCGCGGTCAGGGGACGGCCGCCCATGGCGTAGACGTCGGACAAGGCGTTGGCCGCGGCGACCTGGCCGAAGGTGTAGGGATCGTCGACGATGGGGGTGAAAAAGTCCACGGTCTGGATGAGGGCCGTCCGGTCGTCCAGGCGAAATACTCCGGCGTCGTCGGACAGGTCGTAACCGACGATCAGATCGGGGTGCTCCTCCCGGGGGAGAAGGCTCATGATGTCTCCCAGGTCGCCCGGACCCAGCTTGGACGCTCAGCCGGCCGCGCGAACGGTCTGGGTCAGATGCTGACGCTTGTCGGTCATTCCATCTCCGATACGTTTGGGGTCAAGGTCTCGGCTTCCGCTTTCAGAAACTCCAGGAACGCATTGCACACCGGGGAGCGGGTCCGATACTGGTGGGTGACGATGTAAAACCGGCGCTTCAGGTCCAGGCCCTTGACCCGGACCGTCCGGACCGCGCCGGACTCGATCGCCTGGGCCGCGGCGATCCGGCTGAGGATGGACGCGCCCAGGCCGGACTTGACCGCCTGCAGGACCGCTTCGGTCCCGCCGATCTGGGCCACCATCTTCAGGTCCTTCAAACTGAAGCCCCGGTCGTGCAGGGCGGCCAGCATGGCCGTCCGCGTTCCCGAGCCTTCCTCGCGAACGATGAAGGGGACTTGCGTCAGGGCCTCGATCGGAATGGTGTTTTTCCATTCCGACCACTCGGGACCGGGCGGCAGGGCCAGCACCATCTCGTCCTCGATCGACGGTTCGAAGTCCAGGACTTCGCTGTCCATGCGGGCGCCGACCATGCCGATTTCAATGCCGCCGGCCGCCAGTTGATCCAGGACGCCCCGGGTGTCGTCCAGGGTCAGGTCCAGAAACGTCTCTTCATACCGGTTTCGGAAGCGGCCCATGAGTATCGGCAGGATGTAACCGCCGGGGATCGTGCTGCCGCCCAGGCGCAACCGTCCTTGAATCCGGCCGCGGTACTTTTCCAGGGCATATCCGGCCTCTTTTTGCATATCCAGTATCTTCCAGGCATACTCCTCGAGGACCAGGGCCGCGCTGGTGGGCAGGACGCCGCGCTGGTGGCGGTCGAACAGGCGAAGCCCCACCTGCTGCTCCAATGTCTTGATGTGACCGCTGACCGTGGGCTGGGTCAGGTGCAGTTCCAGGGCCGTTTTGGAAAAACTGCGGGTCTCGATCAGTTTGAGGAAGATTTCCAGACGCCGGATGTCCATATGCGTTCCGCCGCTTCTGACAAGATATCGTTCATCATAGGGGCGGCCGTCAGGCCTGTCAAGTCGCGAGCCTTCGGGCCTTCGGGGGCCGGGCCGCCCTTGGCCCCGAAAAGAAACGGCCCGTCCCGGGTCGGGACGGGCCGTGGAAAGGCAGACCGCCGGGACGGCCCGGGTATCAGGATTTCAGGTCATCGATGTCTTCGTACAGATCGAGGGCCTGGGGATTGGCCAGCGCGTCCTTGTTGGTGACCGGCTTGCCGTGAACCACGTTGCGCACCGCCAGCTCGACCTTTTTCATGTTGATCGTGTAGGGGATGTCTTCCACGGCGATGATCTTGGCCGGGACGTGGCGCGGCGTGGTCGCCGTGCGTATGGCCTTCTTGATCTTGTTCTTGAGCTCTTCGGTCAGTTCCTGACCCGCGGCCATCTTGACGAACAGGATGACGCGCACGTCGTTGTCCCAGTTCTGTCCGATCACCACGCTGTCGGCGATCTCTTCCATGGTTTCCACGACGGTGTAAATGTCCGCCGTGCCGATGCGAACGCCTCCCGGGTTCAGGGTCGCGTCCGAGCGGCCGTAAATGACCACGCCCCCGGTTTCCGCCTTGATCTCGATGAAGTCGCCGTGGCACCAGATACCCGGATACTTGCGGAAGTAGGCGTTGAGATACTTCTCGCCGTCCGCGTCGTCCCAGAAATAGATGGGCATGGACGGGAAGGGCCGCTCGCAGACCAGTTCGCCCGTCTGGTCGTAAACGGCCTGGCCGTTATCATCGTAGGCCTCCACCTTCATGCCCAGGGCCCGGCACTGGAGCTGTCCCGCGTAAACCGGTCCGATGGGATTGCCCAGGGCGAAGCAGCCGTTGATGTCCGTGCCGCCGGAGATGGAAGCGAGCTGTATGTCCTTCTTGATTTCACGGTACGCGTATTTGAATCCCTCGACCGGCAGAGGAGAGCCCGTCGAGCAGACGGCCCGGATGCGGCTCAGGTCGCAGTTGGCGCCCGGCCTGGCCCCGGCCTGCTCCAGGGCGGAAATGTATTTGGCGCTGGTGCCGAAGACCGTGATCTTCTGCTGTTCGGCCACCCGCCAGAGCACTTCCGCGTCCGGGAAGAAGGGAGAGCCGTCGAAAAGCAGCAGGGTGGCCCCCACGGACAGGGAGCACATCAGCCAGTTCCACATCATCCAGCCGCAGGTGGTGAAGTAGAAGATGGTGTCGTCCCGGGTCAGGTTGGTGTGGAGGACCAGTTCCTTCATCTGATGGATCAAAATCCCGCCCTGGCTCTGAACCATGCACTTGGGTTTGCCGGTCGTGCCCGAGGAGTACATGATGTACAAAGGATGGCTGAAGGGAACCTGGGTAAACTCGATCTCGAGGCCCGACTCGGAACTGGTGAACTCCGAGAGATGGACCGCCCTGGGCAGCTTGCTGATATCCGGTTGCTCGTTGATATACGGTACGACCACGACTTTTTCCGTGGCCGGCAGTTGCTCCAGAATGCCCCCCACGCGTTCGAGGGAGTCGAACTTGTTGCCGTTGTAAAAATACCCGTCGGCCGTGAACAGGACCTTGGGTTCGATCTGGCCGAAACGGTCCAGGACGCCCTTGATCCCGAAATCCGGGGAGCATGAACTCCAGATGGCCCCGATGCTGGTCGCGGCCAGCATGGCGATGGTGGTCTCGGGCATGTTGGGCATGAAGCCGGCCACCCGGTCGCCCTTTTTCACGCCGAAGTCCCGCAGGGCCTTGGCCAGGCGGGCCACCCGGTCGTACAGTTCGGCATAGGTCAGCGAACGCGGCGGCAGCACTTCGCTGGCGAAAATCATTGCCGTCCGGTCGTCCCGGTAACGCAGCAGGTTTTCGGCAAAGTTGAGCTGGGCCCCCTCGAACCATTTGGCGCCCGGCATCTTGCTCAGGTCGTCGATGACCAGGTCATAGGTCTTGGAATGGATGATCCCGAGAAAGTCCCATATCGCGGCCCAGAAGGCCGGGATGTCGTCAACCGACCATTGCCAGAGCTCGTCGTACCGGGTGAGGGATTTGTTATAACGCTCGTTGACATACTTGATGAAACGGGTCAGGTTGGCTTTTTCGATCTGTTCCGGGGATGGGCCCCATAACATTTCAGCAGTCATCACACGGCTCCTCCTGTGATAATTTGGCTTGATTCCACGGGTCAAGGTTCTATGAAGGCCAGATTATGTCAAATTGTTCCGGCAAGTCAAGACTTTCAGCCGCGGGCCGGCCGTGGGGCCGCCCGGGTCGTCGGGCCCGCCTGTGGTGGTCGGTCAGCAGGGACATATTCCATCCCGGACGCCCTCACGGCCTCCGGCCCAAGGGCGGCTCCGGCGCCGAGCCCCGGTATTTATGACGGCCGCGACAGGGCGGTCGGGGACCGTTCCCAATAACTGAGGGGGCTCAAGCCCGCGCCGGTCCCGGATTGACAGGGCCGGGGCTTTACACTATAGTCCGAGGCGGGAAGATGGCCTTCAGCGCCACAGCGACGAGGGTTTGGGATAATACAGGGTCTCCCCTTGGGGGCTGCTTTGGACTTGGAGAACCTGGCGGCCGACGAGCTCCCCGAGGGCCTGATCGAGTTCCTCGTCCGACTTGATCCAGCGATTTCGGATGGATTCCAGGTCGGGCCGCGCGTTTTCCGATAGGATGGACGTCACCACGATATAGGCCGACGTGGCTTCCACGCTGAGTTCGAGGTTGAAAATTTTTCGGTCCATGGACGTATGAAAATGTTCCGACATCATCTCTCCCTGAAAGAGGCCGCCCGATGATCGCCCCGACCGCCCTCCTGTTTCCATATACTGAAATGAGTCCGGTCCGGCTGACCCGGGCCCTGTCTCACTTCCGACAGATTATACTCTATCGGCCCTTTCAGGACCACCCCGATGACCCGGCTTTTCGGGCCGCCGAAAAAGGCTGGATTCAGTTCCAGGAGGGCGGCTTCATCGCGGACCCGTCCGACCTGGCGGCCGTGGTCAGGGATTTTCGGCAATGGGCCGAAGCCTACCGCAGTCCGCGCGACCTGGTCATGTTCCGGAGATACCTGCAAGGCCGCGACCAGGAAAGTTCGGGGGCCCGGCTGGTTTCGGATATCCGGGGGCGCTGGGTCGATCCGGCCGGCGGGCGGGACCCCGAACGGGAGGCCCAGGTATTTCTTTATTTTGCGGCCCTGCTCGATCGTCAGCGAAGCGAAATCAACGATATCCTGAACGAAGTGGACCGAAACGAGACCGAACTGGGGCGGCTGATGGGAGTGGACGACGTCGAGCCGGACTGGGCGGCCGAAGGGCTGGAAAAGACCTTTTCAGGGCCGCCCCTCGGCCCCCCGGACGATGCCGGCCTGGACCTCATCCCCGAGCGCCTGGCCGCCTGGGGGCGATTTTATCAGGCCTTCGGACCGGACGGCCCGCCGCTTTTCACCGACCGGCCCAAGGTTGTCGCCGAACTCGACCTGGGGCTGGCCCGCCGGATCAAAACGCCGGATTTGAGGCCGGGACGGACAACCGAAGTACTCGAACCCGTGGTCTCCCTTGAACTGGGCGTTCCGGACCGGGCCGTGACATGGGACGAGTTGGCCGACCGCCGCCGGGAACGGCCGGGCTGGTTCGATTTCGTCCAGAATCTCTCCGCTCGGGCCTGGCCGGCCGAGGAACTGGATGCCCTGCGCCGCCAAGCCCGGGAACTGGTCGAAAAGACCGCCTCGGGACCCGAGGCCGGAGAGGCGACGGCGATCCTGACCCTGTATCTCATGCCCGGCGAAGACATCCGGCAAAGTTATCTGGCGGCCGCGGGGCTCGACCCGTCCCCGCTTCCCATCGACCGGTTCATCGGTCCGATCTTCGAACTGCGGGTTTCCGGCCGCTGAGGCAGCCCCGGGGAAACGGGCGCGTTCGATTCCGAAGCCCCCCGGCTTGACAGCCCGCTTCCGACCCCTTATTCTCGTTCGATCCGAAACAAGTTCATCACATCCCGGCCGGCCCGGTCGGAGGCAAGGAGGAAGAATGAGCGAAAAGGACCGTTTCGACGAGGTGTTTCAACGGGCTCACAAACGCATGCACCGCTACACCTGAGCCGAGGCCAGCTTGCAGGGTCTGCAAGAGCTTTGGGGACTGCCGGTGGAAGAAGCGAGCTGGGCCACCGGCGGGTACAGCGGGGCCATCAGTTCGGGGCGGACGACCTGCGGGCTGCTGATCGGCAGCGGCGCGGCCATCGGGCTGCGTTGCGGCCGGGAGGCGACCGGCCGGCCGGAGGATGAAGAGGACAGAAGAACCGCCGCGGTCAAGGGTGTGGGTCGCCTGTATCGGGCCTTTCTTCAGGAATTCGGAGACACGGACTGCCGGACCCTGACCGATTGCGACTTTTCATCGGCCGATGAGGTCGGCCAGTACATGGCAAACAAGACCTGGGAGAAAAAGTGCGATGTGTTTCTGCGGTTCGTCTTCGATGCGTGCCGCCGGATGGCCGAGGACGGCAAGATTTAACCGCCCGGTCTGAAAACGGGAGGGGGGCCCCGGTGCGGACGGCCCCCCATCCCGTTGTACACACGAGGAGGGCCGCATGAAGTCCTTTCGCAAGGAACTCTGGTTCAACGTGCCGACCCGGCGGGCCTTCATCAACATCACCCCCCAGGTCGAGGAATGCCTGCGGGAAAGCGGTATCAGGGAAGGGCTGGTCCTGGTCAACGCCATGCATATTACCGCGTCGGTGTTCATCAACGACGACGAATCCGGACTGCATCACGACTACGAGGTGTGGCTGGAGAAACTGGCTCCCCACGAGCCGGTCTCCGGGTACCGGCACAACGTGGGCGAGGACAATGCCGACGCTCACATGAAACGGCAGGTCATGGGCCGTGAAGTGATCGTGGCCGTGACCGAAGGCCGCCTGGACTTCGGGACCTGGGAACGTATATTCTACGGGGAGTTCGACGGCCGGAGACGCAAGCGGGTCCTGGTAAAGATTATCGGCGAGTGACCGCCGGAGCCGGCCCCTGGAGTCCCGGTCCGGCCCGGAGGGTGCCGGGATCAGATCAGGGGCCCGGAATGGAGGCCCTGGGTCGGCGGCGATTGAGGCGCCCGGGTTTTCACGGGCGCCACCAGGGTGACCCGGGTGCCCTGGTTCGGCCTGGACTGGATTTCGACGCGGCCCCCGATGGACTCCAACCGCTCCCGGATGCTGAACAGGCCGAAGGTCTTGACCGGTCCCTTGTCGGCGCCGGATTTTGACGCCACGAACCCCGTCCCCTTATCCCGGACGATTATCTTAAGCAACGACCCGTCATTCTGGACCGCCACCTCGGCCTCGGTGACGCCGGCGTGCTTGATGACGTTGAGCAGGAGTTCGTGGATTGATCTGAACAGGAGGACCCGCACGTCTCCGTCCGCCTCTTCGCTCTGGGACCGGTCCACGACCTTGCAGATGAAGTCGTATTTGTCCCGCAATATGTCGGCCAGCCATTCCAGGGCGGCCGCCAGTCCCAGTTCGTACAGGACGGGCGGGCTGAGTTCCGATGTCAGGCTTCGGGTCTCCTGGATCATTTCATCGACCAGATGGTAGACTTCCTCGATCTGGTGAACCTGATCCAAGTCCGGGGCGGCTTTCATGACGGTTTTCAGCTTGATTTTCGAGATGGCCAGGGCCTGTCCGATCTTGTCGTGCAGATGCAGGGCCAGACGGCGCCGTTCCCGTTCCTCGGCCATGGAGATGGAGGCTCCCATGCGTCGGAGCCCCTCCTGATAGGACAGGATTTCGGCTTCGGCCTGGACGCGGGCGGAAATGTCGCTGGCATATACCGCGACCTGGACGACGTTGCCGTGCTGATCGAAGATCGGGGTGTAGTGATTGTCAAAGACCCGATGGCCGATTTCGTCCCGGAAGTGGATCGACTTGCCCGAGACGATGACCTCGCGCATCCGTTCCTCTCGGCTGCCGAGCATGTGAGGGGAGACAATGTCCAGAACGCATTGGCCGACCAGGTCGGAAATGCGGCCCTTCAAGGCCCGGGCCGCGGTTTCGTTGAGGGCCAGAATCGTGCCATGGGTGTCGAGCAGCAGCATGCCTTGCGGTATGGAGTTGAGCAGCGCCCGAGCCGTGACCTCGCTCTGGCGCAAGGCCTCCTCGGCCCGGACCCGGTTGGTGATGTCCCGGAAAAACAGGGCGATCTGGAAGACCTGGCCCTGGTCGTCGAAGATCGGTGTGTAGTAATTGTCGAATACCATGCCCAGATGCCGGTCCTGGAAACGGACCGGCTGTCCGGTTTCGATGACTTCGATGGCCCGAGCCCGCCGACCTTGGCTGACCTGAGACACCATCAGAGACTCGGCCGATTCCCCGACCATATCGCCGCCTTTGCCCTCGAGGGTCCGGGCGATGGTCTGATTGACTTCCAGGACCTTGCCCCAGGTGTCGATAAGCATCATGCCGTGGGGCGTCGCGTCCAGCAGGGCCCGCGCTTTTTTCTCGCTCTGGCGCAAGGCCTCCATGGTCTCCTTGAGCTGGCTGATATCCCGGGCGATCCCGCACAGCCCGATGATTCGCCCGTCCGCGTCCCGCAAGGGCACCTTGATGACGTGAAAGGTGAATAAACGGTCGTAGATCGGCTTGGTATGCTCCTTTTCCAGTATCCGGCCTTCCAGGACGAGCCGGTCGGAGCGCATGATCTCCTCGCCGACCTCCTCTCCGAAAAAATCCTTGTCCGTCAGACCGATCAGTTCCGAGGCCGGGCGGCCCCACTGCTTTTCCATGGCCGGGTTGACCAGGATATACCGGAGGTTCAGGTCTTTGATGAAAATGGCGTCCAGGGCCGATTCGAAGATGACCCGGAAGCGTTCCTCGCTGACGCAGAGCTGGTCCTCGGTCCGCCGGTCCGCGGCGGCCACCCGATCGCGCAGGCGGTCCAGTTCGCCCCGCAAGGCCTGCACTTCAGCCAGAAGCCGTTTTTCCGTGGTCGTTAGTTCTTCCATGATATCGGCCTGATGGGTGGGAGCCGTCCATTCGGCCGTCCGGCCGAGGCGGCTTGAACGCATCCCCCGTTCCTGGATGTCATGCCCCCTTAATTATCAACAAGGCACGGAAGCATCTTAGCCGGAATCGATCCCAATGTCCATGCCCTCCTGTCGGAAGGAACTGCGCGGACCCGGATTCAGTTTTCGTCTTTCGAGGGCTGGTTCACCACCTCGACCCGGTCGACGTACTTGATCCAGTCGTACCCGAAATAGCCCTCGGCCACGGTGCGCACCGGAAAGCCGTGCTCCCGGGGCAGTGGACGCCCGTTGACTTCATAGGCCAGGAAGACCCGGCCGGACATGACGTCCCGGATGGGGAAGGTGTTACTGTCCTGCCGGTCGCCGGCCGGTCCGGCCAGGGTGACGTGGCTGGCGCCGGGCCGGAGGCCGGCCCGCTCCAGCACGCCCCTGAGGCTGAAACCTTTCCAGCGGCCGTGGTTGGCGAAGACGCCGGGGCAGATAAGCAACACGTTCCGCTCCAGGGGAGGCAAGGCCCGTATCTCGTCATAGGACAGCTTGAAAGGCTTTTCCACCAGGCCGGCTATTTCCATGCGCCATGAGGCCGGTTCGGCTTCATGATCGGTCTGACCCATGGTCCGGAAGGATTTGAGCGGAGTCAGCGGAAGTTCCCGGGTGTCCAGGTCCTTGGGATCGAGCGGGATCAGGTCCTGGGTCTTGAAATGCTTGGGCACGACGAATTTGGCCGTCTGAGCCCGGACCCATCGCCACCCCGCCGAGAACGGCCCGGCCAACAGGCCGAGCAACGCGGCCAGCCCGAGTGACTTTTTGATAAACGTCCTGCGGTCCTCCATGGTTCCCCTCCATGTCTTTATTATAAATATAGACCCCGACCGTCCGTCGGGCCAGTCGCCCGTCCGCCGAAAGCGGTTTCGGAAAGACCGTCCGGTCCGGATTCAAGGGGTCCGATATCATATTGTAAAAATATAATCAGTATGTTGCGTTGTAATCGGGGGCCGGCCGCACGTAATGCTTGATTTCAGGGGCGGACATCGGTAATGTGAGGCGGAATCGGGAGGCGGACGGAACGAACCGGACGCCGACCGGCCCGCCGAAAGCCGCTATTCGACCGGATTTGCCATATCAAGTCAAATGCGGGCAGGACACGCCGGGGGAGGGAGCATCCATGGGCGATCAAGAGACACTGGACCGACTTTGTATCAACACCATCCGTATGCTGGCCGTCGACATGGTCGAGGCGGCCAACTCGGGTCATCCGGGGATGCCGTTGGGCGCCGCGCCCATGGCCTACGTCCTGTGGACCCGGTTTCTGAAACACAATCCGGCCAATCCAGCCTGGTTCAACCGGGACCGTTTCATTCTGTCGGCCGGACACGGTTCGGCCCTGCTCTACGCCCTGCTGCATCTGACGGGCTATGATCTGCCGCTGGACGAACTCAAGAATTTCCGGCAGTGGGAAAGCCGGACGCCGGGTCATCCGGAATACGGTTTGACGCCCGGCGTCGAGGCCACGACCGGCCCGCTGGGGCAGGGGTTCGCCATGGGAACGGGCATGGCCCTGGCCGAACTCTTTCTGGCCGACCAGTTCAACAAGCCGGATTTCGATCTGGTCGATCATTATACCTACGCCATTGTTTCCGACGGGGACCTGATGGAAGGCGTGGCTTCGGAGGCCGCTTCCCTGGCCGGGACCATGGGCCTGTCAAAACTGGTCTACCTGTACGACGACAACCATATTTCCATCGAGGGCTCGACCGATCTGGCCTTTCGGGAAGACGTGCGCCGGCGGTTCGAGGCCTATGGCTGGCAGGTCATCCGGGTGGCCGACGGCAACGACCCGGAAAGCATCGCCACGGCCATTGAAAACGCCCGGGCCGACCACGAGCACCCCTCGCTGATCATGGTCCGAACCCACATCGGTTGTTGCAGTCCCAAGGAGGACACGGCCTCGGTTCATGGCGAGCCCCTGGGACCGGAAGCCACCCGACAGACCCGGGAAAATCTGGGCTGGCCCCTGGATTCCGCTTTCCACATCCCCCCGGAGGCCCTGGACCATTTCCGTCAGGCCCTGGTCGAAGGCGAAGCAGGCGAAAAGGAGTGGCTGGACCTGTTGGCCGCGTATCGACGGGAGCATCCCGAGGAGGCCGCCCGATTCGATGGACAGGTCAAAGGAGAGTTGCCCACGGATTGGGACGCGGACCTGCCGGTTTTCAGCGCTGAGGAAAAGATCGCCACCCGGGCCGCTTCCGGCAAGGTGCTCAACGCGCTGGCCGGGCGTCTGCCCCACATGATCGGCGGCTCGGCCGACCTGGCCCCTTCCAACAAGACCCTGATCTCCGGCTCGGGCGACCTCGGACTGGGACAGTCCGGCGGGCGCAACATCCATTTCGGCGTGCGTGAACACGCCATGGGGGCCATGGTCAACGGCATGGCCCTCCATGGCGGGGTCATCCCCTACGGCGGGACCTTCTTCGTCTTTTCCGACTACATGAGGCCGGCCCTCCGGCTGGCGGCCCTGATGAACGTGCCGTCCATCTTCATTTTCACCCACGAAAGCATCGGCGTGGGCGAGGACGGTCCTACCCACCAGCCCGTCGAACACCTGGTTTCCCTGAGGGCCATTCCTCGAATGACCGTGATCCGGCCGGCCGACGGAAACGAAACCGCCGAGGCCTGGAAATACGCCGTCCAGAGCCGGGGACCGGTGGCCCTGCTTCTGACCCGGCAGAAGGTGCCCAACCTGGATGCGGCCAAATATCCCGTGGCCGACGGGCTGCCTCGCGGGGCCTATGTCCTGTCCGACTGCCAAGGGACCCCGGACCTGATTCTCATCGGAACCGGATCGGAACTGAACCTGGCCATGGCCGCGGCCGAAAAGCTGTCCGCCGAGGGCCGCAAGGTCCGCGTGGTGTCCATGCCTTCCTGGGAACTGTTCGCCTCGACGTCCGAAGCCTATCAGGCCTCTGTCCTGCCGCCCGAGGTCAAGGCCCGTCTGGCCGTCGAGGCCGGTTCGAGCCTGGGCTGGCGGACCTGGGTCGGCGACCGGGGTAACGTGATCGGTCTGGACCACTTCGGCGCTTCGGCGCCCGGCGGCCAGATCATGGACCGCCTGGGGTTCAACGTGGACAACGTGGTCGCGCGGGCCAAGGCCGTCCTGGAACGCTGCAAATAGGAACCGGACCGCCGCACCGGTAGTGACGGGCGTAGCGGCCCGGAGAATATACCGAAAACTTAAAAACTAGGGACAGTCACCTATTTTCCAGATTTCCAAGAGAAATCTGGAAAATAGGTGACTGTCCCTAGTTTTTAACCCGTCCGCTTTTTCCCGGCGGCCTTCAAGGCCGTCAACACCCGTTCCGGCGTCAGGGGCAGTTCGGTGATCCGGACGCCCACGGCGTCGGACACCGCATTGAGGATGGCCGGGATCGTGGGCATGATCGCCCCTTCGCCCACCTCCTTGGCTCCGAAGGGGCCGTTGGGTTCGTGACTCTCCACGATGATCGACTTGATCGGGGGCATGTCCAGGGCCGTCGGAATCCGATATTCGCCCAGGTTGGCGTTGGTGATGCGCCCGGCCTCGTCGAAGCGGACCGCTTCGAACATCGCCTCGCCCAGCCCCATGCTCAGGCTGCCCTGCATCTGCCCTTCCACCGAGGTCCGGTTGACGGCCTGCCCGCAGTCGTGGGCGTCGGTCATGGCTTCGATAAATACCTGCCCGGTCTCCTCGTCCACGGCCACCTCGACGACCTGGGCCGAACAGCCGTAAGCCGGCGATGTGCCCACGGCCGCACCCTTGTACCGACCCCCCAGTTGAGGCGGTTTGTACTTGCCGGTCCCGACGATGGTCCCCCGGGCCAGGTAGGCCATGCGGGCCGCTTCGCAAAAGGTCAGTTCGTCTCCCTCCGGATGATTTTTCCAGCCTCGATGCTCGCGCTTGTAGCGAATCCGGACAGGCTCGATATCCACGGCCCGCCCCCGGATGCTGACCCGGCCCTTCCGGATGTCCAGACGGTCCATGCCGACCCCGAGTTCCTCGGCCAGAACCTCGAGTATCTGTCGCTTCGCGTCTTCGGCCGCCTCCTTGGCCGCCGAGCCGGTCATCAGGGTCTGGCGGGAGGAATAGGCGCCCAGGTCCATGGCCAGGTCCGTATCGCCGGACTGGACCCGTACGTCGGAGAGCGGGACTCCCATGGCTTCGGCGGCGATCATGGCCACCATCGTGTCCGACCCCTGGCCGATCTCGGCCGCCCCGGTCTGGACCGTGATCGTGCCCCCGTCCTCGGCCACCTTGACCAAAACCGTGGCATGATAGGTGTCCGAGCGGTAGATCGGATATCCGGCCCCGGAGACGAAAAATCCGCAGGCCATGCCGATGCCCCGGCCGCCGGGCAGCCGCCCTTTTTTCCCGGACCAGCCGGAGCCTTTCCGGACCGCCTCGATGCACTCCCGCATGCCCAGTGAGGACATGTTCAGATCGTTGCAGGTCGTGTCTCCGGTCTTCATGATGTTCCGCAGCCTCAGTTCGATGGGATCGAGGTCCAGTTGTTCGGCCATGATGTCGAGCTGCTGCTCGAAACAGGCCCGGGCCGCCACGCCGCCGTGACCCCGCTGAGCGCCGCAGGCCGGCTTGTTGGTGAAAACCCGGTACCCGTCATACTTCATGTGAGGCAGGCGGTATGGACCGCCCAGCAGGGAGCCGGCGTAGTAGACCGTGGCGATTCCGAAGGAGGTGTAGGCGCCGCCGTCCAGGACGCATCGGTGCTCGAGGGCCAGCAGGGTTCCGTCCTTCCGGACCCCGGTTTTCATCTCGTGAAAGAACTGGTGCCGGGCCCGGCCGTGAAGGAAGACCTGTTCGCGGCTGTACGACATCTTGATCGGCCGGCCGGTCTTCATGGACAGGAAGCAGGCGCTCATTTCCAGAGGCGTGGCTTCGGCCTTGGGGCCGAATCCGCCCCCCACGTAGGGCTTGATCACCCGGACCCGGCCCACGGGCAGGCCGGTGACCATGGCCACCGTGCGCTGGACGTAGTGGGGCACCTGGGTCGAGGTGTACAGGGTCAGGCGGCCGGCCAGATCGTAATGGGCCAGACAGGCGTGGGGCTCGATAAAGGCGGCGTCCTGGCGCTGGTTGACGAATCGATGGCTGTGGACCAGGGCGCAGTCCCGGAATGCGGATTCCACGTCTCCGAACTCCTGGTGGACCTCGGCGCAGACGTTCCCGGGAAAGTCCTCGTGCAGTTGGGGCGCGCCTTCGGCCATGGCCTCGAAGGGGTCCAGCACCACGGGCAGCGCCTCGTATTCCACCTCGATCAGTTCCAGGGCCTCGAGGGCGGTTTCCATATCCACCGCGGCAACGGCGGCCAGTTCGTCACCCACGTACCGAACCTTGTCCTGGGCGAACAGGGTTTCGTCGTACCGGGCCGGCGAGACCCCGTACCGGGTCAGGCCCGCGTCCCGGGACGTCAGGACCGCCTTGACCCCGGGCAGGCGTTCGGCCCTGCCGGTTTCGAGGCGCAGAATCCGGGCATGGGCCAGAGGGCTTTGCAGGATGGCCCCGTAAAGCTGTCCGGGTCGGTTCAGGTCGTCGGCGAATACGGCCTGGCCGGTAACCTTGTCCGGGGCGTCCAGGCGAGGGGCCCGGCCGCCCAGGATGTCCAGTTGTTTCTTCATGGCCCTACCTCCCCTGGCGGCCGGTTTTTTCGGCTGCGTCCCGGACCGCTTCCACGATCTTCTGATACCCCGTGCAGCGGCAGAGATTGCCCGAGAGGGCCTCGCGAATCTCGGACTCCCGGGGCCGCTTCTTGCGGTCCAGCAAGGCCTTGGCCGACAGGATCATCCCGGGCGTGCAAAAGCCGCACTGGACCGCCCCTTTTTCGATAAAGGACTCCTGGAGGGGGTGGAGCCGGTCCCCGTCGGACAGGCCTTCGATGGTGGTCACTTCACGGCCCTGGACCTGGGCGGCCAGGACCAGGCAGGAGTTGACCGGCCGGCCGTCCAGAAGGACCGTGCAGGAACCGCAGTCGCCCAGACCGCAGCCGTGCTTGGTCCCGGTCAGTCCCAGGTCCTCCCGAAGCACCTGGAGCAGGGAACGGTTGGGGGCGGTCAGCAGGTCCTCCTCCCGGCCGTTGACGAAAAATTGGACGCGGATTTTTTCCATGATTGCTCCCCTGGTTTATTGGCGCGCGGCGTTCAGGGCCCGGGTCAGGGCCCGTCGGGTCATGACTTCGACCATCATCAGGCTGTATTCCGTGGAACTGCACCGTCCTCGAGGGCAGGCGTCCCGGCAGGCCTCCCGGGCCGCCTGATCGATGGACCCGGTATCGGCCGAGGCCCCGGTCAGGGCCTGTTCGGCGCAGGGAGATCGAAGGGGTGTGGGCGCGACCGCGCCCAGGGCGATCCGGGCCGACTCGATCCGGCGGCCGTCCTCGGACAGGACGATCCGGGCGGCGACGCTGACGATGGAACGCTCCAGGGCCCGTCTGAGGCCCAGTTTGACAAAGGCTTCTCCCGTGCCCGGTCCGGAGGCGGGAATGACGAAGCGGACCAGGACCTCGTCCGGCCCCAGGCAAGTCCGGCCGGGTTCAATGAAAAAATCCGACAGATCGACCACCCGCTCGCCGCCGGGCCCGCGCAGGACCACGGAGGCCCCCGCGGCCAGAAGCGGCGGGGCCAGGTCGGCCGCGGGGCGGGCGTGGGCCAGGTTGCCCCCCAGTGTGGCCCGGTTGCGAATGAGAGGCGAACCGAGCTGAGCGGCCGCCTGGGCCAGGGCCGGAAGCCGCCTGCCTAGGGCCCGGTTTTCGGACAGGGTCCGGGCCGTGGCGCCGGCGCCGATCAGGGTCGCGGTCCGGGTCGTTTTGACGACGTCCAGGCCGGGAACCCGGCCCAGATCGACCACGCAGTCCGGCGCCTCGAAGCCGCGCTTCATGTTGACCAGCAGGTCCGTGCCTCCGGCCAGGACCCGGGCCCGTTGGCCATGGGTCTCGAGCAGGTCGATGACCTCCTCCAGGCTGGCCGGTGCGTGATAGTCGAACGGGGGCAGCAGCAGCATGGTTTCACTCCTTGGGTTCGAAGCCGCGGGTTTTCATAAGCCCGCCGGTCAAGCGGATTCGGCCTTTTCGATGTCCACCAGCAGGGTGCGCAGGTTGGTCGCCCCGAAGGCCGGATCGCAGGAGTCGAAATCGTTGGCCGTGAGCAGGTTGATGTTCGATCGATCCCAACCCAGGTCCTCCTCCCGCTCCGGGAACCACCAGCCATGATCGGCCGCGACAACGTCCGGCGGCACGCGGTCCGTGATCCGGGCTCGCTGGAGGCAGGCGCCGCGCGGCGAGATGATCCGGACCCAGTCGCCTTCGGCGATTTCCTTGCGCCGGGCCAGGTCCGGATGGATTTCCACCAGCGGGTCGGGGCGGCGGTCGCGTAACGGCCCGGGCGCCCGGTTTTCGGAATGGAAAAACGCGGGAATTCGGGCCCCGGTGATCAAGGTGTACGGATGGCGGTCCATGAGATGCGGCGTATTGAACGTGCTTTCCGCCGGACCCCGGAACCCGGGCAGGGGATCGTAACCCATCTTCTCAAGGGTCGTGGACCAGAGTTCGACCTTTTTGGTCGGGGTCGAAAATCCTTCCCGTTTGTATTTCCGGAACACCCGCTCCCCTTTCAGGTATCCCCGCCGGCAAAATTCGTCCCAATTCAGACCTGAAGGCGAAAGCATGTAGTCCAGGGCCGCCCGCATGTCCGGCCACCAGTCGGCCGGATCGTTGCAGCGTCGGCCCAGGTCGTTGAGTATCTCGTAGTCCGAGCGGGCCTGGCCGACCTGGACCGCCTTTTGTCGGGCCAGGGCGTAGCCGTGCCGTTTCCAGTTGTCGGCCACGTAATCATGTTCCAGCCAGGTCGAGGAGGGCAGGACAATGTCCGCCTCGCGGGCCGTGGGAGTCATGAAAAAGTCGGCCACGACCAGAAACCCGACCTTTTCCAGGGCCGCCTTGACCTGGCGGGCGTTGGCCCGGGTGATGACCGGGTTGGTGCTGATCAGAAACAGGGCTTCGACCGGGTAGGGCCGCTCCTCGAGGATGGCCTCCCAGACCGCCCGGGGGGTGATGACGCCGATCATGTCCGCCAGGCGAAAGCGGTCGCCTCCCAGCCGTTTGGCCGAATTGGTCAGGCGGCGATGGAGGCCGACATAGCTGGCGTTGATAAGCGGCGGCCGGGGGTAGAAGACGTTGCCTCCGGGCCGGTCGAGATGGCCGGCAACGGCCATGAGCGATATGAGCAGGCTGATGTTGTCGATGCAGTTGCTGGACTGTTCCAGGGCCACTCCCCAGTGGATGCCGGCCGGACCGCTTTGGGTGTAAAGCCGGGCCGCTTCCACGATCAGGTCCTGGTCCAGACCGGTCAGTTGGGAGGCCCAGGACAGGGGATATTCTTCGGCCCGCTCGCGGAAAGCCTCCCAGCCATGGACGTAATCCCGGACGAAATCCCCGTCGAACCACTCGTTCTCGATGATGGCGTTGAGCATGCCCCAGGCCAGGGCCCCGTCCGTACCCGGCCTCAGGGGCAGCCAGAGGTCGGCCCGACGGGCCAGAAAGGTGCGGCGGGGATCGACGACGACCAGCTTGGCGCCCTGCTTGAGCGTGTCGGCCAGATCGAAACCTTTATACTCGTCCGGGTTTGAAACCAGGGGGTTGGCGCCCCAGGCCACGACCACCGAGGGCCGCCCTTCGTAATCCACGACGGGCAGATTGCCGCACCGGACGATTCCCGTGGCCACGCGGGGGCCGTAACACATGTGGCCGGCCGTCAGGACGTTGGGCGTGCCGAAAAGATTGGCGAAGCGGTATATGAAGGACTCGTTGTCCCGTCCGGTTCCGTAACCGAGAACGACCGATTCCGGGCCGCTGCTTTCCCGGATCGACAGAAAACGGGCGGCGATTTCACCGAGAGCCTCCTCCCAGCCGATTCGTTGCCAGCCCCCCCGGGTCCGGCGCAAGGGGTGGGTCAGCCGGGTGGGGTGATGGGTAATGGTCTGGTAGTTCTGCCCCTTGATGCA
>JAHJTB010000330.1 GCA_018830135.1 Pseudomonadota bacterium
CGGACTTCGGCGAACTGGGGCGAGAACTTCTTGCCCCCGGCCAGCGGTTTGAGGTCCTCCATGCGGTCGATCACGATCAGGTGGCCGGTCTCGTCCAGATGGCCGAAATCCCCGGTCTGGTAATATCCATCGGCGTCCAGCTTCTTCCGGGACGCCTCCGGGTTCTTGTAGTACCCGGCATACATATACTTGCTTTTAACCAGGATTTCCCCGTCGTCCGAAAACCGCACGTCGACCCAGGGCAGGGGCCGTCCGGTAGTCTCGGGACGAAGTTCGCCGGTGCGCGGAATGGAGATCAGCCCCACCTCGGTCGCCCCATAGGCCAGCTTGATCTCCACGCCCAAGGCCATGAAGTGTCGTATGATATTCGGGCTCAAAGCGCCGCCGCCCGAGTAGGCGACCCGGACCCGGCTCAGCCCCAGGCGGTCCCTCAAATACTTGAAAACGCACTGGTGGGCCAGAAAATGGAGAAAACGCAGCCGGGGGCCGGGCTCCTTCCCGGCGATGCGGGTGTCGGCCAGCTTGAGGCCCACCGGCATGAACAGCTTGTACGTCAGCCGTCTGAACCAGGTCGAATCGATCATCCTGGCCTGAACCAGCCGGTTGACCGACTCCCACTGCCTGGCCCCATAAAACAAGAGCTGGGGCCCGATCTCCCGGATGTTCTCCTGAACCGTTTCGGGCTCCTCGGGGAAATTGACCACCAGTTCAGACATCAGTCCGCCGGCGATGCCGGCCAGCTGCTCCGTGCCCCAGGCCGGCGGAATGAAGGACACGTACTCGTATCCCTTGCGATACCAGCCGTCCAACCGGCTCCAGTCCGTGACGTTCTCGACCAGATAGCGATGCGTCAGCATGGCCCCCTTGGGCAGTCCGGTCGTGCCCGAGGTCCAGCTGATCAGACTGATGTCCTCGCCCCGGCCCTGGTCGATGTTTTCCTCGAAGATGCCGGGGTGGTCCTTTTCGTACTCCCGGCCCAGGGCCTGGACCTCCTCGAAACTGGCCAGGATGGGGTCTTCATAGCTCCAGAGCCCCTTGGGATCCCAGTAGATGACCTTTTTGAGATGAGGCACTTCCTCCTTGATGGCCAGAAACTTGTCCACCTGCTCCTGGTCGTGAGCCACGGCATAACCGGAGTCGCCCGCCTCGAGGAAATACTTGACTTCGGGAGGACCGCAGTCGACAAAAATGCCCGACACAACCCCGCCCGCAGCCTGAACGGCCAGTTCGGCCCAGAACCATTCGGGCTTGTTTTCGCCGATGATGGAAACGGTTTCTCCCTTTTTCAGGCCCAGACTTTTCAGGCCCAGGCAGAAGTACTTGACGTTTTCATAGTAGTCCCGCCAGGAATAGGTCACCCAGATGCCCATGTCCTTGACCCGGATGGCGTCCTTGTCCGGGTGCAGATTGAAGTTCCGGCGAAGCAGTTTGGGCAGGGTGTCTTCCTCGATGTCGCGGACGGGCCCCAACGAGTCCACCGCCATCCGGGGTTCAGCCGACATCCTCTTCATCCTCCTCTTCACCAATGTAGGCCCGGATGACTTCGGGGTGGCGGATGATCGCCCGGGGCTCGCCCTCGGCGATCTTCTGGCCGAAGTCCAGGACCACGGCCCGGTCCGAAATATCCATGACGATCTCCATGTCATGCTCGACCAGAACGATCGGAATCTGCCTCAACTCCGCAATGTCCAGGACGAAACGGGCCATGTCCTCCTTTTCCTCGACGTTCATGCCGGTCATGGGCTCGTCGAGAAAAAGCAGCCGGGGCTCCGTGGCCAGGGCCCGGCCCAGTTCGACCCGCTTGCGCTGCCCGTAAGGCAGCAGGCCCACCTGCTTCTTGCGGATGGGGGCCAGTTCGAGCAGGTCGATGATCCGTTCGACCACCACCCGGTGCTCGATCTCCTCCCGGGCCGTGGGACCGAAAAACAGGCAGGCTGACAGAGCGCCCCGCTTGATGTGGACGTGGCGGGCGGCCATCAGGTTGTCCAGCGTGCTCAGCCCGGTGTACAGCTCGATCTTCTGGAAGGTCCGGGAAATGCCCAGTCTGGCGATCTTGTGGGTGGCCGTTCGGGTGATGTCCTGGCCGTGGAACAGAATCCGGCCCTGCTGGGGTCGGTAGAACCCGGTAATGCAGTTGATCAGGCTGGTCTTGCCCGCGCCGTTGGGTCCGATGATGGCCAGGATTTCGCCGGCCCGGACTTCGAGGCTGACCTCGCGGAGGACGGCCAGTCCTCCAAAGCGGAGGCAGAGGTCCCGCACTTCTAATGGATGACGTTCATTCATATAACACCAAAATCATTATTACCTGTTTCTTATAGATAAAATGAACACTAACTCAAATCACGCCGCCCGAAATATCGTCAACCCCGCCAAGCCGACCGCAGCCCCTGGACCCGGTCCACGGCCGACTCGAACTCCGACAGAATGGATTCGATAATCGCCGCCACCGAATCAGACCCCCGAAGCAGACCGGCCACCTGGCCCGCGCCCATGAGCTTGTCATCCAGCTCGCCTCCCCGGGTCGGGTCGTCGGCCAGTTCGAAGATCGGCTCCTCTCCCGTCAGGGCCAGGGCGCGGCGAGTCTTCAACAGGCGTACGGAAAACCGGGGAAAGGCCACGCCCACCGTGCCCGTGTCGCCCGCTTCCACCAGGGCCGCCTTGTACAGGTCGTTGACCCCGCATTCCCGGCTGACCAGGAAACGCGTCCCCATCAGCACCCCCTCGGCGCCCAGGGCCAGGGCCGCGGCCAGCCCCCGCCCGTCGCCGATACCGCCCGCGGCCGCCACAGGCAGGGAGACCGCGTCCACCACCTGGGGAATCAGGGGCAGTGTGGCCACCGCGTCCAGGGCGTTCAGGCCGCCGGACTCGTAACCCTTGGCGATGACACCGTCCAGCCCCAGGGCCTCGGCGCCCCGGGCCTGGGCCACGTTGGCCACGACCTGAAAGACGATCCGGCCCGAAGCCTTGAGCGACTCCAGCGGCTTTTCCGCCAGACCGGCCGAAGAAATCACGGTCTTGACCTCTTCCTCCAGGCACCAGCGGACCACGTTTTCCGCATTGGGGTCCGTCCAGGCCACGTTGACCGCGAACGGCTTCCCGGTCTGGCTGCGGATGGACGAAACCTGCTCCCGAAAAACCGCCTCCGGCAGCCAGGCCGCGGCCAGGCAGCCCAGTCCGCCGGCCTCGGAAAATGCCGCCACCAGGGGCGCCGTGGAAATTTGCAGCATCGGACCGAGCATGATCGGATAGCGGATACCGCAGATTTCACAAAACCGCGAAGTCATGTCGTACCTCCTGGCTCCCGATCCATGACCGGGCCCCGTTTACTCGGACGTCTTCCCGTTCCCGACCCGGCCCGGCGAATCCAAGGCGATCGCTTGGGCCAGATGACCGAACGTGGCCGTCACCGTGGGCCGGATGAAGTCCTTGCCCGTGACGCGCTTCTTGGTATCCGTGACGATGATGTGCCCGAGGAAGGTCGACCAGAAGGCATCGGCCATGACCGGTTCGCTGACCTCGGGTTTGAACAGCCCCTGGGCCTTGCCCTTGGACACGATGCGGCGGGTGATGGCCGAATTCCGCCGGGCGGTCTCGTTGAGCTTTTTCAGGTTGCCCAGGTCCATGTTGGAAAAAAAGCCGCTCTGCAGAATGGCGTAAATGGCGAACCCGTCAGGGTCGCGGCTGTATATTCCGAAATAGACATCCAGAATCCGCATGACGATGTCCCGGCCGCCGGCAAGGTTTCCCCGGTCCAGCTCGCCCTCGATCAGGGACAGGCCGTCGCCGATTTCACTGGTCATGTAAACGATCAGGGACAGATAGAGGTCGTCCTTGTTTTCGTAGTACAGATAGATCGTGCCCCGGGCCACGTTGGCCTCCCGGGCGATCTCCTCGATGGTCGAGGCGAGGAAGCCTTTTTTGAAGAAGACCTTTCGGGCGGCGAGCTGGATTTCCCGCTCCCGGGTCTCCTTGTCTTTGACGACGCGTTTTTTTCGAGGCACCATATTCCCCATTTTCATGAATGACGTTCATTCAATTTGGCTGCCGCTCAACTCCCCGCTCGGGGCAAGGAAAATGTTCATCGGCAATGATTGAATGGCGTTCATTCATCAAGTAGCAAAACCCGTTCTTCATGTCAATAAAAAAATGAACCACACCGGGATTTTTCAAGGAATTAACCATATCTAATTGATATTAAAATATATTACCATATCAGCGATTGAAGGGGACACCCGGGAAACCGCCACCGAATTACATCAAAAAATGGGTGTCTAAATTTTACGCTTCGGTAACCTACATCCGGAATGACGGCCGGTCCACCCTTACGGGGACCGGCCGCCGCGGACTCCCGCCGGCCCGTTGACAGGGCCGGCGGGTCGGGTCGGTCTATTCCACCAGGGCGTCGGCGACCATGGAGGACAGGAAGCGGACGTCCATGCCCAGCTTGTAGTGTTCGTTGAGATTGTCGAGTTGGGTTTGGCAGTTCTCGCAGGCCGTGGCCAGGATTTTGGCCCCGGTCTGACCGGCCTGTTCGGCCTTGACCCGGGCCGACTTCATGCGAAAGTCGTAGGTCTCCTCGCCCAGGGCCACCAGCCCGCCCCCGCCGCCGCAGCACCAGTTGTAGCGCGGGTCCGGGGACATTTCCCGGTAATCGTCGGTCAGGTGGGAAAGAATGTAGCGCGGTTCGTCGATCACGCCGCCGTTGCGGGCGATCTGACAGGGATCGTGATAGGTGACCGATCCGTCGATCTTGTTCTTGTCCAGTTTGATCCGGCCATCCCGGATGTACCGCGCGTGGACTTCGGTCAGGGAGGAGACGTAAAAGGGCTGGCTGCCGGAAAGCTGCTTCATGACCCGGAAGGCGGTGCCGCACTCGCAGATGGAGACCTCCTTGACCTTGAGCCGCCTGGCTTCGTTGATGATCCGGTCCAGGATGATCTTGGTCTTGGTCGGGTCCCCGACAAAGGCCCCGAAGTTGACGGCCTCGAAAAAGCTGAGGCTCCACTTTTCTCCGGCGGCGTTGAACACGGCGGCCGCGGGGATGATCGAATGGGCCCCGGCCAGGGCCACGTAAAGCAGGTCGGCCCCCTCCACGTCCAAGGGAATGGGCGTCCCGCTGGGGTGGGACTTCCACTTTTCCACGACCTGCTTTTCCAGCCGCTCGATGCCTTTGATAAAACCTTCCTTGAACTCGTCGATGGATTCGCCCTTGGAGATGGACACGTCGGCCAGCATGGACAGGACCTCGGGCTCCATATTGGCCCCGACCAGAAGCAGCTTGGCGATGGCCGTGATCTGCTGGGTGTCGATGCCGAAGGGGCAGTAGACCATGCAGCGCCGGCACCCGGTGCAGGAATAGGCCGCTTCGAAGAGTTCGGCCATGGCCGTGTCGTCGAGGGCCTTGGCCTGTCCCCACAGCGGCAGGACCTTGCCCTGGGCCTTGAAGTATTTCTTGTAGATGCGCCGGACGACCTCGGCCCGGTGGGCCGGCGTGTACCGGGGCACGGGGATGGAGGCGTAGGCATGGCAGGCCGGCGTGCAGACCCCGCAGCGGGTGCAGGTCTCGAGGTACATCTGTATGGTGCGGTTCAGTTTGCCTTGAAACAGGGCCAGGAGTTGTTCTCTCGTGTTCTGGTCCATGATCAACCCCTCCTGACTTTGTTGAGGGCAAAGGTGAAGATGCTGTGCATCAGATGGGTGAAGGGAAAGACGGCCAGAAAGAGGTTGGCGAAAAAGACGTGCAGGACCAGCATGAAGGAGTGGCCGGGCGAGGTGACGTCACCGATGTCGGGGCTGAAGGTCACCAGGCTCATCAGATAGGACCGGTACCCGTCCACGTCCAGTTCCCCGTACCCGTACCATCGCCGGGCCCAGTCCATTTCGGCCCCGAAGATCACGGTCAGGAAAAGCAGAATGAGCATGAAATAGTCCTCGGGCACGGACAGGTCCTTGGTCGGCGAGATGAACCGTCTGAAGAGGAAGAAGAGCAGGCTGACGGCCAGGAGCAGGCCGATGAATCCCCGGCCCATGAAGACCTCGTGCTGCCAGACCTGAAGCCAGGACATTTCGGTGATCAGTTCGAGGTGGCCCAGAAGCAGGAGCAGAAAGCAGAGGTGAAAGACCATGAGGAAGACCCACAGGACCGGGTTGTGCCTGCGGACGGTGGGCAGGAGCAGGGCGTCCGCCAGGGCCCAGAACCATCGGGGATGCTTTTCGGGAAAGATCATCAGGGTCGGGGCAAAGGGCGGCTTTTTGAGGACCGAGATCAGACGGATGGCCAGGCCGACGAAAAAGACGGCCACGGCCAGATAGACCATGGGGACCAACACGATGTAATAGACCGTTTCCACGGCGCGCACCTCCTCTGGGCCGGAGAGTTATCGAGGAAAGCGCGGGCCGGCGGGCCGGCCCGCGACAGGCTGGTTGGGGACTGTCAGGTGGTTCGTTTGATGAAAAAGCTGGTCTCGTCGCCGTTGTCTTCGGTCTTCAGGATTTCGTTGCCGGTCTTTTTGGCCCAGGCCGGGAAGTCCGTCCGGGCGCCGGGATCGGTGGTGATGGCCTGGATGACCTGGCCCACCTGGACCTCCTTGATGCCCTTGGAAACCTTGACCACGGGCATGGGACAGGGCAGCCCCTTGAGGTCCATGACTTTATCGGCCGTCAATGCGTCGCTCATCGTTCTTCCTCCCTTTTCATGCTTTATTTATGAATTATATAAACAGTTGGACCCGGCTTCCGCCGGCCTCTTCCAAAAACGTGGCCACACCGCCGTAGGACAGGTGCGGATAGTCGATCATCTCCTCGTGCTTGAAGCCCATCAGGTCCATGGACATCTCGCAGACCACGATCCGCACGCCCAGTTCGCCGGCCATCTCGATCATCTCCTCCAGGGAGGCGACGTTCTTCTTGGCCATGAGGGACTTCATCATGGCCGTGCCCATGCCGGCCATGTTCATTTGGGACAGTTTGACCTGGTCGGCGCCCTTGGGCAGCATGGTCCCGAACATGGTTCCCATCATGTCCTTGCCGCCGGCCTTCTTGTCCTTGTCCCTCAAAACCGGCGTGCCCCAGAAGGTGAAAAACATGACCACGTCCATGCCCATGGCCACGGCGCCCGTGGCGATGATAAAGGCGGCCAGGGCCTTGTCCAGGTCGCCGCTGAAAACGATCATGGACAGCTTGTCCTCCGGGGCCTCCTTGGCCAGGGCGTCCAGACGGGTCTTGAGTTCAAGGACCTGGTTTTGGATTTCCTTCAGATCGGGCGCGGACCCGGCCCGCGTATCCATGGTTTCGGCTGCGTTATCCATTGCGTTTTCCCCCTCTTTTTTTATCGGGATCAACCCGTTTCCAACGACCTGTCTTCATCCTGGTCGAGGTCGGCCTTCACGGTTTCCATGGCCGTCCAGAGCGTTTCCATGGCGGTCATGACCCGGTTCCGTTCGCCGGACGGAAGCTGCAACAGGACCCGGCGGTGGTTTTCGTGCAGGATCGACTCGATTTCTTCCGCCTTCTTCCTGCCGGCCGGCGTCAAGGCGATCAGCTTGACCCGGGCGTCGTTGGGGTCGTCGCTTCGAAGCACCAGCTTTTTGGCCACCAGTCCGTCCACGATCCGGGTCACCCGGCTTTTGGCCACGCCCAGACGCTGGGCAATGCCCTTGGTGGTCAGGTAGCGTTCGCCGTCGAAGAGTTCCAGGCATTCCATTTCCGAGTGGGGCAGGCCCAGTCGTTTGGCCTCCTGGGCCATTCGCTCTCCGCAGCAGCGAACCATGGCCTTGAGCAGGTCTTTGAGTTTTTCGCTCTGGTATTCCACCATGGGTCCAGCACCGTCCTCCATAATCGTTCACACTGTCAACATAATATGGCCTCACCCGGGGTTTGTCAAGGTGCCTGGTGTCATTTTTTTCGTAAATCCAACGACAATATTACATTATTATACATATTTATGGATAGGCCGGCGACAGGCCCGCCCTCGCCTGTTTGATAAATAGTATGAACTATAATCAAGCCAAGGCCCTCAGGCCCGGCCTCCCCGAAAGCCGGGCCCAAAAAATCCCGCCGCGAGGAGCCCCGGGCGGGACGGTTTCGGAAAGGGGCCGTCTTCAGCAGTCCGCGGAAGGCGGGGAAGACTGGATATTGGTTCGGCGGAGCATGATGCGGCTGTCGGCCACGACGCAGCCTTCGCCCTCGGGATAGACGATCAGGGGGTTGATGTCCAGTTCGTCGATTTCGGGGTGGTCGGCCACCATCTGGGACAGGCGCAGGACACAGTCCTTGATGGCGTCCACGTCCGAGGGCGGGTTGCCGCGCACGCCCTGGAGGAGGCGGTATGACTTGATGGAGCGGATCATGATTTCGGCGCTGATCTCCCACATGGGTGCCAGGCGGAAGGAGACGTCCTTGATGGCTTCGACGAACGTGCCGCCCAGGCCGAACATGACGATGGGCCCGAACTTGGGGTCCCTCGTGCAGCCCAGGATGACCTCCAGGCCCGGCCGGGCCATGCGTTCGACCAGGACGCCCTGGATGCGGGCCTCTTCCTTGAAGGCCTTGGCGTTGGCCACGATCTCGTCGTAGGCCTTTCTTGCGGCTTCGAGGCTTTTGATTTTTAGGCGCACCCCGCCGGCGTCGAACTTGTGGATGATGTCCGGGGAGGCGATTTTCATGGCCACGGGCAGGCCGACGTATTCGAGCACGGACTCGAGCTGGTCCGGACCGGCGGCGAGGCGGTGCCTGAGAACGGGAAATCCATAAGCCTGGAGGAGTTCGCCGGCCTCGTTCTCGGTCATGTAGGCCTCGTCCCGGCCGCCCAGTTTGCGCTGGATGATATCGGCGGCCGAGTCCCGGTCGGCGGCCACCCGGCGGACGCAACGCCTGTCCAGGCGCAGCAGGTCGCCGAAACGGACCATGGCCCCCATGGCCCGGACCGACGATTCGGGAAAGGTATAGTTGGGCAGATTGTGGGCTTCCAGGTAGCGGATGCCCTCGGAGACGTCGACGATGCCCATGAAGGAACAGAGGACCGGCTTGTCGATGCCCTGGATGACCCGGGGGACGATCTCGGCGGTTTCCAGGGGATCGGTCATGGCCTGGGGGCTGAGGATGACGATGGCGCCTTCCACGCCCGGGTCTTCCAGGACCTGGCGCAGGGCGGCCTCGTACCGTTCGTGGGTCGCGTCACCGATGATGTCCACGGGGTTGTGGATGTTGGCCGTGGATGGCAGATGTTCCTTCAGCTTGGCCTGGGTCTCGTCGGACAGGGTGGCCAGGGTCAGGCCGTGCCGCATGGCCGCGTCCGTGGCCATGATCCCGGGTCCGCCGGCGTTGGTGACGATGGCGATCCGGTTGCCCTTGGGGACGGGCTGTCTGGCGAAGGCGATGGCGTAATTGAACAACTCGTCGATGCCTTCGACCCGCTGGATGCCGCTCTGGAAAAAGATGGCGTCGTAGGTCGCGTCCGATCCGGCCAGGGAGCCGGTGTGGGAGGCGGCCGCCTTGGCCCCCTCGGGAGAGCGCCCGGACTTCACGGCCAGCATGGGCTTTTTGGCATCCCAGGTGATCTCGCGGGCCGTCTCGATGAACCGGCGGCCGTCGGAGATGTCCTCGAGGTACATGAGGATGACTTCCGTATCCGGATCGTCCTTGAGGTAGCGCAGCAGGTCGATCTCGCTGACGTCGGCCTTGTTGCCGAAGCTGATGAACTTGGAAAAGCCCACGTTGCGGCCGTCGGCGTAGTCCAGGACCGCGGTGCAAAGGGCCCCGGACTGGGAAATGAAGGCGATCCGGCCCCGCCGGGGCATCTTCGAGGCGAAACTGGCGTTGAGTTTGACGTCCGGGCTGGTGTTCATGACCCCCAGGCAGTTGGGCCCGACCATGCAGATGTTGTGCTTGCGAACCAGGGCCTGGACCTCTTTTTCCAGCTGGACGCCCTCGCCGCCGATCTCCTTGAAGCCGGCCGTGATGACGATGAGCCCCTTGACCCCCTTTTCGGCCGCCTCGACCACCGTGGCCGCGACCGCGGTGGCCGGGACGATGATCACGGCCATGTCCACGGCGTCCGGGATATCGCCCAGGCGGGGGTAGGACTTGACGCTCTGGATGGACCGGGCCTTGGGATTGACCGGGTAGAGGACCCCGGTGTAGCCGGCGTTGAGGATATTGTGGAAAACCGACTGGCCGACGCTGCCCGGACGATTGCTGGCCCCGACGACGGCGATGGACGTGGGACTGATGATCGCGGCGATCTGCTCGCTCATGGATTCCTCCCAACCGGCTTCAATATGGATTGCTACGTTATATGTAGAAGGCTCCCCGCGGTTGGCCGAGGGTCGCTTCGATTGATTCGGATTCAGGTGAAGATCGTGCTTTCAGCATACCAGAAACCCGGGCCGTTGAAAACCCGGGCCTGGAAAATCAGCGGCGTCCGCCGGGACCGCCGCCGGCCTGCTGACCGCCCAGTTTGCTCGAGGCCTTCACTTCCTCCAGGGCCGCGTCGATCTGCTCCTTCAGGCTGGCCGGCCCGGACTTGTCGGCAAACTCCTTGGCCTTTTCGAGGTGATAGGCGGCTTTGGCATACTCGAACTCGGCCTTGAAGTACAGCCCGGTGTGCAGGTGAGCCCGGGCCATGTCGCCTTCCTTGCCATAAATCTGTCCCATCTTGTACAAGGCCTCGGCGTTGTCCGGGTCCTGTTTCAAGACGCGGCCGAACAGGTCCCGGGCCCGGTCCTGGTTGCCCTGGGCCTCGTTGATCTGGGCCATGAGCATGAGGGCCCGGGCCGAATCGGGCCGCAGAACCAGGACCCGGCCCAGAATGTCGGCGGCCCCGTCCAGGTCCTTCATCCGGTAGCGCAGGCCGCCCACCGCGGTCAGCACGGCCGGGTTGGCCGGGTCGGCCTTGAGAGCCGTGTTGAACTCGCGCAGGGCCTCGCTGAAGTTCTGCTCCCGCTGAAAAAGCAGGCCCATGCCGTAGTGGGCCATGGGACTGGCCGGGTCCTTCTTGAGCAGCCCCTCCATGTAGTTCCTGGCCCGCTGCGAATCGGCCAGCAGGGCCAGAATCCGGATTTTCGTGGCTTCGAAGCCTTTGGTATCCCCCTGCCCCCGGACCTTGTTGTATCCCGGATGGCTGATCACGGCGTTTTCCACGGCCGCGATTCGCTGGTCCAGGCCCGGATGGGTGGTCAAGTAAGTCGGCATGTCGTCCGGCTCATGCCAGGAGGTGCGTAATAGCATCTGAAAGGACTGGGCCATGAAGCGGGGGTCGTACCCGGCCTCGACCAGATAGTCCAGCCCCTTGCTGTCCGCTTCCTTTTCATCGGCCCGGGTGTAAGCCAGCTCCGCCTGGACCGCACCGGCCGCGGAACCGACCATCATGGCCGTGCCGATGGGTCCGCCCAGAAAGATGCCGGCCATTATCCCGCCCAGGGTGGCCAGGGACAGGTTCTTGCTCCGGTCCATGCGGCCGGCGATATGTCGGCTGGTGACGTGGGAGATTTCGTGGGCCAGAATGGCGGCCAGTTCCCCTTCGTTATCCAGGTTGCTGAGCAGCCCGCTGTTGATGAATACGTTTCCGGCCGGGGTGGCGAAGGCGTTGATCACGTCGCTGTCCAGGACAAAGAACTGGTAGTCGAAGGGTTGCGGTCCGATCACGGCCACGATCCTGCGGCCGACCTGGTTGACGTAGTTGACGATGTCGGGGTCATCGACCATCTTGTAGTTTTTCTTGACCATGAACAGGACCTCCCGGCCCAGCTCCCGTTCCTCCTCCCGGGTCAGGGCCGAGGCCATGGCGGGCTGAAGGGCCAGGCCCAGAACCACGGCCAGGGCGATCATTCGTCGGATGCTTCCTCCGATGTTCATAGGTCGTTCTCCCGATCCAGTTCCACCTGTTCGGCTTCGATCCACAACCCTTCCAGGTCGTAGAACTCACGAATGGGGTGGTAAAAGATGTGAACGATGATCTCCCCATAGTCCATCAATATCCAGTGTCCCTGGGTCCGTCCCTCCTCGCCCAGGGGCAGATGGCCGCCCCGCTGCTTGACCTGGTCCCGGATGTGATCGGCCAGGGCCTGGACCTGCCGGTTGGACCGGCCGGAGCAGACCAGGAAATAATCGGCGATCGAGGTGATGCGATCGACTTTGAGGAGGACCGGATCGAGGGCCTTGCGTTCCAGGGCCGCTTCCACGACCAGCCGCGCCTTGCTTGGGGGAGGGGTGTCCACTCAGCCTTGTCCTTTCTCTTCCGGCCCGACGCTCGCGTAGAGCCGGTTGCTTTCAATATACTCCCGAACGGCTTCAGGGACCAGGTACCGAATCGATGCGCCCCGGGCCAGTCGGCCGCGGACCTGGGTCGAGGAAACGTCCAGCAGGGTGATGCGATGGAAATAGACGCGATTCCAGTCCGGTCGGACATAGGCCCGCAGGTCGGGTCGCCAGTCGTACCGCTCGGAAACCTTTTCCCGGAGCAGGCGTTCCATTCGGACGGGGCTCGAACCGGGCCGGCTGAAGACCACGAAATGGGCCTGTTCGAACAAGCGCCGGAATTCGTGCCAGGTGTGGATCATGAGGAAGGCGTCCAGTCCGGTCAGGAAGAACAGGTCGGCCCGCCGGCCGATTCGCCTGCGGACCCGGGCCAGGGTTTCGACGGTGTAGGACGGCCCGCCCCGCCGGCCTTCCATGTCGGAAACGACAAAGCCGGGGCGTCCGGCCGCGGCCCGGCGGACCATTTCCAGCCGATGAGCGAAGGATACGACCGGTGAGGGGTCCTTGTGGGGCGGCTGTCCGGCGGGCACGAACCAGACCCGGTCCAGGGCAAAGGCCTCGGCGATCTCCTCGGCGGCCCGCAGGTGTCCCAGATGTATCGGGTTGAAAGTCCCGCCCAGCAGGCCGATTCTGACGCCGGAAGCGGCCATGATCTCCCGGATCACCCCCGTATCTGCCCGCTCCCGAAGACGATGAACTTGGTCGTGGTCAGCTCGACCAGGCCCATGGGGCCGAAGGCGTGCAGTTTGGAGGTGTTGATGCCGATCTCGGCTCCCAGACCGAGTTCGCCGCCGTCGCTGAACCGGGTCGAGGCGTTGACCAGGACCACGCAAGAATCCACCCGGGCCAGGAATGCTCTGGCCCGCTCGTAGTCCGAGGTGACAATGGCCTCGGTGTGCTGGGAACTGTACCGGGCGATATGATCCAGGGCCTCCTCCAGGCCGGAGACGACCTTGACGGCCAGGATCAGGTCCAGAAACTCGGCCGGCCAGTCCGACTCCACGGCCGCCTTGCGGCCGGGCAGGCGCAGGAGGGCCTCGGGGCAGCAGCGCAGTTCCACGCCGGCCCCTTCCAGGGCCTCGGCCGCCCGGGGCAGAAAGGCGTCGGCTTCGGCCTCGGCCACCAGCAGCGTTTCCAAGGCGTTGCAGACGCCGGGGCGCTGGACCTTGGAGTTGAAGGCGATCCGGACGGCCATGTCCAGGTCGGCCGACTGGTCGACGTACACGTGGCAGACGCCCTTGTAGTGTTTGAGCACGGGGATGCGCGAGTTTTCGGTCACGAAACGTATCAGGCCCTCCCCGCCCCGGGGGATGATCAGGTCGATCAGGTCGTCCAGGGCCAGCATTTCGTTGACCGCCGCCCGATCCGTGGTGGGGATGACCTGGACCGCGGCCGGCGGCAGGCCGGCCTGTTCCAGGGCCTGGCCGATGATCCCGGCCAGGGCCAGATTCGAATGGATGGCCTCGGAGCCGCCCTTGAGGATGACCGCGTTCCCGGACTTCAGGCACAGCGCGGCCGCGTCCACGGTCACGTTGGGCCGGGACTCGTAAATGAACCCGATGACGCCCAGGGGGATTCGGACCCGCCCGACCTGAAGCCCGTTGGGCCGGGTCCACATGCCGGTCACTTCCCCCACCGGATCGGGCAGGGCCGCCACGTCCCGCAGCCCACCGGCCATGGAGGCCAGAATCTTGTCCGACAGGGTCAGCCGATCGATCATGGACGCGCTCAGTCCGGCGGTCCGGGCCGCTTCGACGTCTTTCATGTTTTCGGCCTGGATTCGACCCGCTTCAGCCTCGATCCGGTCGGCGATCAGGTCCAGGGCCCGGTTCTTGGCCCCGGTGTCCTGGAGGGCCAGGACGCGGGACGCCTCCCGGGCCCGACGGGCCATATCGACCACCATGTCTTTAACCGTCACCTTGTCCTTCCTTTCCCGCGACGTCCGCCGCATACCTCAGGTCCGCAGTTTGTCCCCCACAACCATATTGTCGCGATGAATGACCTCGTCGGAATGCTTGTATCCGAGTATCCCCTCGATTTCCTGGGTCCGGCAGCCCCGGATGCGGTGGAGTTCGTCGGCAGTGTAGTTGGTCAGACCGACGGCCACGACCAGGCCGTCCGCCCCCTTGACCTGGAGCACGTCCCCCCGATTGAAGCTGCCCTGGACGTCTCCCAGGCCGGAAGGCAGGAGGCTTTTGCCCCGCTCGAGCAGGGCCGTCCGGGCCCCGTCGTCCACGACCAGGACCCCTTTGGGTTTGGCCGTGAAGGCGATCCAGTGCTTTTTTTGGTTGAGCCGCTCCTCGCGGGGAACGAACAGGGTGCCTTCCGGTTCACCGGCCAGGATTCGAGTCAGGACCTGCGACTTTTTGCCATTGGCGATCACGCAGGCCACCCCCCGTCGGGCCACCCGGCGCGCTGCCAAAACCTTGGTGTACATGCCTCCCGCGCCCAGGGCGCCCGGTATCCGGCTGGCCATGGCTTCGATCCTGGGCCCCACGGCGTTGACCAGGGGCACGAAGCAGGCCGATTCGTTCTGGCGCGGATCGCAATCGTACAGCCCGTCGATGTCGGTCAGATTGATGAAAAGATCGGCCCCGACTAGACCGGTGATCATGCCGGCCAGGGTGTCGTTGTCCCCGAACTTGATCTCGTCGACGACCACGGTGTCGTTCTCGTTGACCACCGGGATGATCCCCCAGCCCAGAAGGGTGGACATGGTGTTGCGGGCGTTCAGATACCGGCGCCGGTTGCTCAGGTCGTCGGCCGTAAGCAGGACCTGGGCCACCTTGAGGTCGTGCCGGGCCAGGGCCTTTTCCCAGGCAAAAATCAGTCCGGCCTGGCCCACCGCGGCGCAGGCCTGTTTCTCCTGGATACTCACCGGCCGCTGGGAAAAACCCAGATTGCGGAAGCCCGAGGCGATGGCGCCGGAGGAGACCAGGACCACCTCCCGGCCCGAGGCGCGGATGCGGGAAATCTCGCCGGACAGCCGGCCGATGACCCGGGTGTTCAGACCGTTCTCGCCGGTCAACACGCCGCTGCCGACCTTGACCACCAACCGGCGGCTCAATGAAACCAGACGGCGACGCACGGCCAGGTCTTTCACGTTTCCCACGGAGGCTCCGCTTGTTCGTCCGCTTCGTCCAGAAGGCGGAAAAAGCTCCATTTCAGTTCGCTCAGTCCGGTCCCGACCAGGGCCGAAACGCCCAGGACCTCCCGGTCGGGCAGGGCCGCCTGAACGCGGGCCATGGCCTCGTCGGCCCCGGGCATGTCCATCTTGTTGATCACGACAATCTGGCGCCGGGCGGCCAGTTCCGGGTCGAAAGCGGCCAGCTCGGTGTTGATCCGGTTGTAGTCCCGAAGCGGATCGTCGGCCTCGATCAATCCGGCGTCGATCAGGTGGACCAGCAGGCGGCAACGCTGGACATGCTTGAGAAACCGGTGTCCCAGACCGGCCCCCTGGCTGGCGCCTTCGATGAGTCCGGGAATGTCGGCCACGACCAGGGAGCGTTCACCGCCGTCCGAGACGACGCCCAGGTTGGGGATCAAGGTGGTAAAGGGATAGTCGGCGATTTTGGGCCGGGCGCCCGAGATGCGGGAAATCAGGGTGGACTTGCCCGCGTTGGGCAGGCCGATCAGTCCCACGTCGGCCAGAAGCTTGAGTTCCAGGCGCAACCGGATCTCGAGGCCGGGCTCACCGGGCTGCGCGAATCGGGGCGCCCGGTTGGTCGAGGTGGCGAAACGGGCGTTGCCCTGCCCGCCCCGACCGCCTTCGGCGACGATGAACTCCATGCCCGGCCGGGACAGATCGACCAACGGAGCGCCGGTTTCGGCGTCCGATACGATCGTGCCCAGGGGAAGCTGGATGACTAGATCGGCCCCATTTCCGCCGTGCTGGTTCTTTCCCCGCCCAGACTGGCCTTTTTTGGCCTTGAAATGCTGATTGAGGTGAAACCGGTATAAGGTGTCTTTTTGGGAAGAGGCCGCCAGCAGTACATGGCCGCCCCGGCCGCCGTCTCCGCCGTCCGGCCCGCCCTTGGGGACGTATTTCTCACGCCGGAAACTGACGCAGCCTGGGCCGCCGTCGCCTGACCGGACCGTGATCGTGGCCTGATCAACGAATTTCATGGGCCGGAGTCGCCGGGCCGACGGCCCTCACCTGGAACTCACGACGCGTAAACGCTGACTTTCTTGCGGTCCTTGCCAAAACGTTCGAAGGCCACCACGCCGTCGATCAGGGCGAACAGGGTGTAGTCCCGTCCCAGACCGACGTTCTCGCCCGGATGCAGGACAGTGCCCAACTGCCGGACCAGGATGTTGCCGGCCCGAACCTGCTGCCCGGCGTAACGCTTGACGCCCCGCCGCTTGCCGGCCGAATCCCGACCGTTGCGCGAACTGCCGCCCGCTTTTTTGTGAGCCATCTCTGAAAATCTCCCTTACGCCCGGATATCCTGGACCTCGAGGGCCGTGTAATACTGGCGGTGTCCCTTGGTCCGGCGATAGCCCTTGCGGCGTTTCTTTTTGAAAACAATGATCTTTTTTTCCCGGTGCTGCTCGACGATCCTGGCCGTGACCTCGGCCCCGGCCAGCAACGGCTGGCCCACTTTGACCTGGTCGCCGTCGGATACCAGCAACACGTCGTTGATCGTGATCAGGTCTCCGATCTGGCCCTCCAGCTTTTCCACCCGGACCCGCTGACCCGGGGCCACCCTGACCTGTTTGCCCCCGGCCTTAATTACTGCGTACATAGGATCGATCCTCCCTACAACGTAAACGAAAACAGTAGCCGGACACCAGGGATAAGTCAAGCAAAAAAAGCATCATGCGGTGTTCGGGACCGTCATCCGCAAGCCCTAGACGCCGGCCATCTGAACCAGCTTGCTGACCGACTCGTCCTTGAACTGGCCGCGGATGACCAGAATTTCGTCCTGGATGGAAAAAAACGCATCCACCGCCTCGGGGTCGAAGTGGCTTCCCCGGCTCTCCCGGATGATACCAAGAGACTTTTCCAGGGAAAACGGCTGTTTGTACGGCCGCTTCGACATAAGGGCATCGAAAACGTCGGCAATGGCCACAATGCGGGCCACCAGGGGAATGTCCTCGCCTTGCAGGCCGCGAGGATATCCGTTCCCGTCCCATTTTTCATGATGGGTCAGGGAGATCATTTCAGCCATGCGGATGAAGTCCCCATCCGACCCTTCCAGGATTCTGGCCCCGATCGTGGTGTGCTGCTTCATGAGCTCCCATTCCTCCTTGCCCAAGGGACCGGGCTTGAGGAGGATGGAATCGGGAATGCCGATCTTGCCCACGTCATGCATGGGCGCGGCATACAGAATGCGTTCGACCGTGACATCGTCCAGGCCCATCTTTCGCGCGATGGCGGCCGAGTAGTTGCTCATGCGCAGGATGTGGGCTCCGGTGTCCTCATCCTTGTATTCGGCGGCCCGGGCCAGACGGTGAATGGTTTCCAGGGAAGCGCGGGTGATTTTTTCAAAGGCCTGCCGGAGTTGCTCCGTGCGCTGGGCCACCTGGGCCTCGAGTTCCTGCTGGTAGTTTTTCATGTGGTCGTTGTAGGCCTTGACTTTCAGCAGGGACCGGACCCGGGCCCGGAGTTCCATTCGATCGACCGGTTTGGTCAGGAAATCGTCGGCGCCCACTTCGAGGGCCTTGACCCGGTCCTCGACGTCCTGCAGGGCCGTGACCATGACGATGGGGATGAGCATGGTCGCCGGATCGGAGCGGATTTTGCCGGCCGTTTCGAATCCGTTCATCCGAGGCATCATGATGTCCAACAGGATCAGGTCCGGCGGGTTTTCCCGGACCTTTTCCAATGCCTCGGCGCCGTCCCGGGCCAGGGTGACTTCGTAGCCTTGAGGCCGAAGCAGCGCCTCGATTAGCCTGAGATTGAGGTCTTCATCGTCCACGACCAGGATTCTGGCCATTTTTCCGTCGGTCTCTTCTGAAAGCGTGCTCATTGCCGGCCCCCGACCTCCTTCGCCTGGCGGTGAGGTTTCCAGGTAGTCGGAATACGAATTGTTTTTCATCCGGGTGAAACGGCCCCGTCGCCTTTGCCGCAGGAAATATCATCACCACTATACACCCGGATCGCGGAAAGCGCGATCAGGGCGCGACATCGACCGCATCCTTCCGCCGCCCTTGATTGGGAAAGCTTCCCAAACCGGCCGCCGGGCAGGACGTCGATCGGGAGCCCGACCTTGACCAGACAGGGTGAGGTTAGCAAAACTGGGGAAAGCAGGGCAAGAAAAAAACCGGGGTCCGGCATAATCGATCGCAGGGGCATATGCGGTTCCAGCCGCCCTGCCGCAGCCCCTGGCCGAGGGACGACTCGGGCGTCGAATTTAAAGTTGCCATGGGCGCCGCGCGGTGTCCGAAGGCCGGAGGCCGCGCGGGCGGTTTGGGACCGCAATCCCGGGCAGGGGTTGCGGTCCCGCTTCCCTCGTCCAGATTTCTTCCTCATCCGGCCGAACCGTCGAGGGCCGCCCCTGTTCCCGGGGAACGGGGTAATTATCCGGACCTTTTTCCCGTTCCCGGGTTGCGTTGTCCCGGACCGGAGAGGCCCTCGAAGCGGTCCCCGAGAATATTTCTTGAGTTCTTCATGTTTTTCTGGTAGGTTACCGGGATAGGTTTTACTAGGGCTGGGAGGCTTTTTTTACTCCCCGCGTGAAGGTTTGCCGCGCAAAGGACCATCAGATGCTTTTCGATTCATTATTAGGACTGTTTTCCAACGATTTAGCCATCGACCTGGGCACGGCGAACACCTGCGTCTATGTCAAGGGCAAGGGCATCGTTCTCAGGGAGCCTTCGGTGGTCGCGGTGCGCAAGGACGCCCGGGGAGGCAACAAGGTCCTGGCCGTCGGCCGGGAGGCCAAGGAGATGCTGGGCCGGACGCCGGGCAACATCGTGGCCATCCGTCCGATGAAGGACGGCGTCATCGCCGACTTTGAGATCACCGAGGCCATGTTGCGCCACTTTATCCGAACGGTCCACAACCGGCGGACCCTGCTTCGGCCGCGCATCATCATCTGCGTGCCCTCGGGCATCACCCAGGTCGAGAAGCGGGCCGTGCGGGAGTCGGCCGAATCGGCCGGAGCCCGGGAGGTCTACCTGATCGAGGAGCCCATGGCCGCGGCCATCGGCGCCGGCCTGCCCATCACCGAGCCCACGGCCAACATGGTCGTGGATATCGGGGGAGGCACGACCGAAGTGGCGGTCATATCGCTCGCCGGCATCGTCTATTCGAAATCGGTCCGCGTAGGCGGCGACAAGATGGACGAGGCCATTCTTCAGCATATCAAACGCAAGTACAACCTGCTGATCGGCGAACGGACCGCGGAAATGATCAAAACGACCATCGGCACCGCCTATCCCGGGGAAAAGGTCGAGACCATCGAAGTCAAGGGTCGAGACCTGGTCAGCGGAATCCCCAAAATTCTGGCCATCGATTCGGACGAGGTGCGCATTTCGATCACCGAACAGATCGAAACCATTCTGGACGCCGTCCGAATCGCTCTCGAGCAGACCCCGCCCGAACTGGCCGCGGATATCGTCGACAAGGGCATCGTGCTCACCGGCGGCGGCGCCCTGCTCAGAAACCTGGATATCCTGCTCCGAGAAGAAACGGGACTGCCCATAACCATTACCGAAGACCCTCTGTCCACCGTCGTCTTGGGTTCCGGCAGGGCCCTGGATCAACTGGCCACCCTCAAGGAGGTCATGCTCCAATAGGCCGTCCGGGACCCCAAACGCCACTCGAACCGGCCCGGTCCATGACCCGTTAGGTCACCGTGTCAGCGCGCCTTCGTCTGATCGCCATAGTTGCGCTTTTCGTCATCGTGGTCGTGGCCCTTTCCGTGGGCTCGGGCAACCGGAGAGACATGTCCGTGCCCGAAAAGGTCCTCGTCGAGGTCCTGGCCACCTTTCAGGAAGGTCTGATGGGATCGGCCCGGTCGGTGGAAGACTTGTGGCGAGGCTATTTTTTTCTGATCGGACTCCGAGAGGAAAACGAGGCCTTGAAGAAGGCTCAGGCCCGATTGCGCGGCCAGGTCGATCAGCTTCGGGAGGCCGGCCAGGCCAACGAGCGGCTACGCAAACTCCTCAACTTCAAGTCCGAGAACGACTATACCGTCCTGGGCGCCCGGGTGATCTCCTGGGACCCCAGCGCCTGGTTCAAGTCCGTTATCATCAACCGCGGGTCCGAAGACGGCCTCAGGCCCGGACTGCCCGTCGTGACCGACGAAGGCGTGATCGGCCGCGTCGTCGGCGTTTCCCCGCGCTTCGCCAAGGTCCTGCTCATGATCGACTACAACAGTTCCATCGATGCGATCGTCCGGCGAACCCGGGTCCGGGGCATCCTGGCCGGTCGATCCGAAAAAACCTGCCTGCTCAAGTACGTCCTTAAAAACGACGAGGTGTCCAAGGACGACGTGCTTGTGACCTCGGGACTGGACGGCATCTTTCCGGGGGGACTGACACTGGGGACCGTCAGTCGGGTCAAGGCCATGGGGCCGGCCATTTTCCTGGAAGTGGACGTGACCCCGGCTGTCGATTTCAAACGCATCGAGGAGGTCCTGGTCCTCATCAGGGAGGAACCGCTATTTTAACGCACCTGAACCCCATCACCCTTTGGCCCGGCCATGGGGCCGCCGTTCGGGCAACGGGGTCGAGCCGGCCATGAAAGAGGATGTCCGCATACAGCCCCTGTCGATCAAAGGCTGGTTGTATTGCCTCTTGACCGGCTTTATAGTCCTGCTGTTTCAGGGCTCCATCGAGGGCTGGCTCATCCCGGACGGATTCGGCCCCGACCTCTCCCTGATCCTGGTGCTCTATCTGGGCCTGTTCGCCCCCTTGCATTCCGGCGCCCTGATCGTGACGGCCCTGGGTTTTTTCAAGGACGTGTCCGGAGGCGGGGCCTTCGGCGTCCATCCCGGCATATTCCTGGTCATCTTTCTTCTGGAAGGCCAGTTGAGGCAGAAAATCGACCCGGCCGCGCCCTGGTATCAGATGCTTTACATCGGCGCCTTCACCCTGGTTTCGGGCAGCATGGTCTGGTTGAGCTTTTACTTGTTGGGCGGACCGTCTCCCGCGCCGCCGGAAACCTTTTCCAACCCCATGTTCGCCTACCTGCTCTCGTGCCTGCTCACCGCCGGGGTCGGCCCGATCTTCTTCTGGCTTTTCGACCTGATCGTCCCGTGGTTCGGGCTCCGGACCGAGGCGGAATCGTGAAAATTCCCAGAAGCCCGTTTTCCGAAGACACCGAGGATTTCGGCACCCGTCACGCCTATCTGATCCTGGCGGCCCTGGTCATGTTTTTTTTCCTCATGGTCCGCCTCTGGTATCTGCAGATCATCCGCGGCCCTGATTTCCGGGAAATGTCCGAGAGCAACCGGACCCGGGCCCAGGATATCGTGCCGGCCCGGGGCCTGATCCTGGACCGGAACGGACAGCTTCTGGCCGACGACCACCCCTCCTTCGAGTTGTGGGCGATCCGGGAAGACGTTCCGGACATGGGAAACCTGATCGACCGGCTGGCCCTTCTGGTCAACGTCCCCTGGGACGAGACCCGCAAGAACCTGGAAGAGGCCATGAACAGGCCCGCCTTCAAGCCGACGCTGCTCATGTCCGGGTTGAGCCGGGAGAAGCTGGTCGCTTTCGAGACCCACCGTTATGAGCTGCCCGGCCTCTTCATCCAGGACAAGCCGCAACGGCGATATCTGAAGGACGAACTGGCCTCGCACGTGATCGGCTACCTGAGCGAGGTCACCCAGGACGAACTGGAGCACCCCAAATACGCGGACTACCGGATGCGGGATATGGTGGGCCGCTGCGGGGTCGAGCAGGAGTGGGAGACATCTTTGTTCGGTCAGCGGGGCCAGCGCTTGGTCGAGGTCGATGCCTCGGGCCGCGTCCTGAAGGTCATCCATCAGCAAGACTCGATACCGGGCCACAACCTGTTCCTGACGATCGATTCGGACTTGCAGCGGGTGGCTCAGGAGGCCTTGGGAGAGGAGGTCGGCGCGGTGGTGGCCCTGGACCCGAAGACCGGAGAAGTGCTGGCCATGGCCAGCCGGCCCACCTTCAGCCCCAACGAGTTTATCCGGGGCATCACGTCGGCCCGGTGGCGGGAACTGAGTTCGGACTCGATGCATCCTTTGGAAAACCGGGCCGTCAGCGGCCAGTACCCGCCGGGGTCCACCTTCAAGATCGTTTCGGCCATCGCCGGACTGGCCGAAGGCATCATCACGCCGGAAACGCCCGTATATTGCACCGGCGGGTATAAGTTTGGCGACCGGGTCTTCCGCTGCTGGCGCAAGGGGGGGCACGGCCGGGTCACCCTGCACCGGGCCCTGGTCGAGTCCTGCGACGTCTATTTTTACGATCTCGGCCGGCGCCTGGGCGTGGACCGGCTGGCCAAATGGTCCCAGGCCTTCGGGCTGGGCGATCGGACCGGCGTGGGGCTGGCCAACGAAAAATCCGGCCTGGTTCCATCCCAGGCCTGGAAGAAGCGCCGTTTCAAGGCCCCTTGGCACAAAGGGGAGACCTTGTCCGTTATCATCGGACAGGGCTACAACCTGGCCACCCCCCTGCAAATGGCCCGCGTCATCGCCACGGTCTTCAACGGCGGCATCCTGTACCGGCCGCACTTGGTCAAGCTGATCACCGATGCGGAAGGCCGTCCGGTCAAGAAATTCGAGCCCGAGGCCCTCGGCCGCCTGGACATCAGGCCGGAGTACATCGAGGCCGTCCGCCAGGGTCTGACCGGCGTGGTCAATGAACCTGGCGGCACCGGCCGGCGGGCCCGGGTCGAAGGCGTGATCGTGGCCGGGAAGACCGGCACGGCCCAGGTGGTCGCCCAGCATCGTTTCGAAGAGCGCAAGGGAGACATGCCGTACGAGTACCGGGACCATGCCTGGTTCGTGGCCTGCGCTCCGGTGGATAACCCGCGAATCGCCGTGGCCGTGGTCGTCGAACACGGCGGCCACGGCGGCTCGGCCGCGGCCCCGGTCGCCCAGAAGGTCATGGACGCCTTTTTCAACAGCGGCCGGGCCCCCGCTATGATCGCCGTAACCGGGGACCGGACCCAGCGAGGAACCCGGCCATGATGTTCGATCGCCGGCTGCTTGAAAACTTCGACTGGATATTTCTGGGACTCGTCCTGGTAATCGCCGCCCTGGGCGTGCTGAATCTGATCAGCGCCTCGAACGGCTTCATCACTCGAGGGACGCCGATCTGGCTCAAGCAGATATACTGGCTGGGCCTGGGTCTCTGCATCATGGTCGGCATCCTCTTCTTCGACTATCACTATCTCAAGGAATCGGCCTATCTGCTGTACTGCCTCGGCCTGGGACTGCTCCTGTTCGTCCTGGTCATGGGCCGGACCAGTTCCGGCGCACAACGCTGGATCAACCTGGGCTTTTTCACCTTCCAGCCTTCGGAGATGGTCAAGATATTCAGCATTCTGGCCCTGGCCAAATATTTTTCCCGCCGGGAATATCCGGAGGGACTCGGCTTCAGGGACCTCATCGGGCCGGGGCTGCTGGCGGGCGCCCCCTTTCTGCTGATTCTCAAGCAGCCCGACCTGGGCACGGCGCTTCATCTGGCCATCGCCTGTCTGTCGGTCCTGGCTTTTCTCCGGGTTCGGCGGCTGGTCATGCTGGTCCTGGCAACCGGTTCCGCGGCCGCGCTTCCCCTGGTCTGGCATTTCCTCAAGGCCTACCAGAAGCGACGGATCGTCACCTTTCTCAACCCCGAAGGCGACCCTTTGGGGGCCGGCTACCACATCATTCAATCCAA
>JAHJTB010000331.1 GCA_018830135.1 Pseudomonadota bacterium
ATTACCTTGTGTCGAACCCAGTTGGTCATGGCCGAGTTCCCGGACGAAAAAACCGTCCGTTTTCATGGCATCCTCGAGGACCACATCTATGCCATGGAAGTCGAGATGGACGTTTCCATCCCCGACGGCGTCATCACAAAAGTTACGGGCTGGATGAAGCGTTACACCAATCCGGTCTGTCCCCAGGCCATGGACGTCCTGCAAAAGGCTGTGGGCATGTCCCTGCGCGAGGAAGGCTGGATGTCCAAAATCAACCGCGAAATCGGCCGGCTGGGCTGCACCCATTTCGCCGAGATCATCCTGGAATGCGGCCGCTGCCTGGACGAGGCCCGTCTGGCCCTGGCCGTGGGCCAGACCCTGGAAGCAAACCCTCAAACCGACCCGAACCAGGCGGCCCGGGACTGGATCGATGCCCATCCCGAAACCATGATTCCCTGCGTGACCTGAAAACCGGCCGCTTCGGAGCGGACGGGTGTGAACATTCGGAGCGGGCGCCAACCCCGTGGCTTGCCATGGGGTTGGCCCGCCAACTAACTGAATCAGAAAACAGGAAGAAAACAGGGACAGGCGCCTTTTTTTATCCGGGTTACCACGTATAAAAACGAAAAAAAACAGGCGACTCGTTTCGAACGTGCTCGATCGCCCGATAAATGGGGGGCATTGGGGGTTCATGTAACATTTCAGTGCCTGGTGGCATCTTAGGGCCGCCCTGTCGCGGCCTTTGGCCTCAGGACTCCGGCTGCCGCCTTTTCCATATATACCGGGGGACTCGGCGGCAGAGTCGTCCTTCGGCCAAAGGCCGCGCGGGCGGCTAAAATTCGAGCCGCCCCGATTCACTGACGGGTTACGGGGTTCATCCTCTTTGTTCTTGACATTTTTCAGGGGGGTATCTACGATTCTTCCTTTTAAGAAAGCTTGGCCGGCACCGCAAGAAGGCCGGGCTGTCTGGAGGGACGTATGAGCGCGAGAATTTTCAACTTCAATCCAGGGCCGGCGGCCTTGCCCCTGTCGGTGCTGGAAGAGATTCAGGCCGAGTTTCTGGACTACCGCGGCACGGGCATGTCCTTGCTCGAAATCAGCCACCGTTCCAAGCCCTTTACCGATATCCTCAACGAAGCCAACGGCCGGGTCGAACGTCTGCTCGGGCTGACCGAGGAATATCACGTCCTCTTTCTTCAAGGCGGAGCCAGCACCCAGTTTTCCATGATCCCCATGAATTTCCTCAATATGGGCGCCACGGCCGATTACATCAACACCGGCGCCTGGTCCAACAAGGCCATCAAGGAGGCCCTGCTTCTCAAGCGCCGGGTCAACATTTCCGCTTCGTCGGAGGACCGCAACTTCTGCTACATCCCCAAGGTGTTCAAGTTCACCCCGGGCGCGATCTACGTCCATCTGACCTCGAACAACACCATCAAGGGCACCCAGTGGGCCGATTACCCGGATACGGGCGGCGAGCCCATCATCTCGGACATGTCCTCGGACATCCTGAGCCGGCCCTTCAACATCAGGCCTTTTGGAATGATCTACGCCGGGGCCCAGAAAAACCTGGGGCCCTCAGGGGTGACCCTGGTCGTCATCCGGCAGGACATGGTCGAGCGGGTCCAGGACCCGCTGCCCAGCATGTTGAGCTACAAGACCCATGTGGACAAGAATTCGCTTTACAATACTCCGCCGGTCTTCGGCATCTACGTGATCGGCCTGGTCCTCAAGTGGCTTGAGGAAACCATCGGCGGTCTGACGGCCATGAGCCGCATCAACGAACAAAAGGCCGCCCTGATGTACGACTATATGGACGAGAACGGCTTTTACACCCCCACGGCGGACAAGGACAGCCGTTCCCTGATGAACGTGACCTTCCGGCTGCCCAACGAGGACCTGGAGAAACGCTTCGTGGACGAGGCCCTGAGCAACGGGCTGGGCGGTCTGAAAGGCCATCGTTCCGTAGGCGGCTGCCGGGCCTCGATATACAACGCCGTCACGCTGGAAGCGGTCGAGACCCTGGTGAATTTCATGAAGGAGTTCGCCCGGGCGAACGGATAGACCGCCGGGCCGGTATGGCCGCGGGCCGTCAATTCATCGAGGGGAGTATTGGACGATGAAGATTCTGATCAGCGACAAGACGCACCCGGGTTGCGCCGAAAAGTTTCGGGCTGCCGGCTTCGAGGTGGATGAAAGGCCGGGGCTCGATCCGGCCGAACGCCTGTCCATCATCAAGGACTATCAAGGGCTGGTGATCCGCAGCGCGACCAAAGTCACCTCCGAACTGATCGACGCGGCCGCGAACCTCAAGGTTGTCGGCCGGGCCGGTACGGGTCTGGACAACGTGGACATCCCGGCGGCCACGGCCAGGGGAATCGTGGTCATGAACACCCCGGGCCAGAACTCGAACGCGGCGGCCGAGCTGGCCATCACCATGGTTTTCGCCCTGTCCCGGCATCTGTACCGGGCCTGCGCCTCCCTCAAGGCCTGCCGCTGGGAGAAAAAGGCCCTCGAGGGCCGGGAAGTCATGGGCAAGACCCTGGGCGTCCTGGGTTACGGCGCCATCGGCCGCATCGTGGGCGAACTGGGCCGGGGGGTCAAGATGCGGGTCCTGGCCTACGATCCGTATCTGACCGCCGACCAGATTCAGGCCCTGGGCGCCGAGCCGGTCTCCCTGGACGAACTGCTGGCCGGGTCCGATTACCTGACCCTTCACATTCCCAGGACCGCGGAGACGGCCGGCCTGTTCAACGCCGAAACCATTGCCAAAATGAAGGACGGCGCCTTTTTGATCAACTGCGCCCGCGGCGGTCTGGTCGACGAGGAGGCCCTTTACCAGGCCCTGGTTTCGAACAAGCTGGCCGGGGCGGCCCTGGACGTTTTCGCCGTGGAACCGCCGGGCGAGCACAAGCTGCTGACTCTGGACAGTTTCATCTGCACGCCCCATCTGGGCGCTTCGACCTTCGAGGCCCAGGTCAATGTGGCCGTGGCCGTGGCCGAACAAATGATCCGTTACCTCAAGGACGGGGTGGCGGTCAACGCGGTCAACGCCTGACCCCGGCTGACCCGCCCGGGCGGGTCCGGTCCCGGTGGCCCGGCCCGCCCGTTTTGCCGAACCGATTTATGATCTCGAGGAGTCCGGGCGCATGAACTTTTAATGGTCCCGCCTTGAAGGGGCGCGCTTTTGGGTACATAATCAAAGCCAACAGCCCGCCGGGCGAGGCTCGGACGATGCCTTGAGACGACCGAAGTGAGGAGCTTGAACATGGGGGAAGAGGACAAAGGTTTCGTGATCAAGGATCGACGCCGTTTCAGCGAAGACGCGCCGGCCTCGGAAGAGGCGGCGCCCCGGACGGACCCGGAGCCCGAAGCGGAGACGCGAAAGGCCCGGACCGATGCCGAACCCAAGGCGGGTGAGCGGCAGCCTCCTTTACCGGAGGTCAACTTTTCCACGTTCGTCTTTTCCCTGGCCACCTCGGCCCTGCTCCACCTGGGCGACCTGGCCGACCCGATGACCGGGCAGACCAGCGTCAACCTGCCTCTGGCCAAGCAGACCATCGATATCCTGGGCATGCTCGAGGCCAAGACCCGGGGCAATCTGGACGACGAGGAAACCAACTTGCTGAGCAATCTGCTTTACGAGTTGCGGATGAAATTCGTGGCCGCCGGAAAAAAATGAGGCGGCCGTCCAGACGTGAGGAGAACTCCATGACTGCAACATTCATGAACCGGCTTCCAAGGCCGTGCAAGTCGATTGCCGGCCGCATGGCGGCCGTCATCGCTTTAGGGGCGGTCCTCGCCCTGACCCTGAACCCGTCGCCGCGGCCCGCGGCGGCCCAGACCCCGCCGTCCTTCGCCGACGTGGCCGAAAAGGCCTCGCCTGCCGTGGTCAACATCTCCACGGTCAAAAACACCAAGTCCCCCATGGGGGCCTACCGCTTCAAGGGGGGGGGCCCCATGGCTCCCGACGACCGCTGGCGGGAATTTTTCGAGCGGTTTTTCGGTGATCAAGGCGTGCCCCGCGAGCGCAAGGAGCGCTCCCTGGGGTCCGGATTCATCATCGATCCCTCCGGCCTGACCGTGACCAACAATCATGTGGTCGAAGGCGCGGACGAAATCATGGTCCGGATGTCGGACGACAAGGAATACAAGGCCGAGATTCTGGGACGGGACCCCAAGACCGACCTGGCCTTGATCAAGATCAAGCACGATGGCTCGTTTCCCTTCCTCAAGATCGGCGATTCCGCCAAGGTCCGCATCGGCGACTGGGTCGTGGCCATCGGCAACCCCTTCGGCCTGGATCACACGGTCACGGCCGGCATACTCAGCGCCAGGGGACGGGCCATCGGCGCCGGCCCCTATGACGACTTCCTGCAGACCGACGCCTCGATCAACCCGGGCAACTCCGGCGGACCGCTGCTGAACCTGGACGGCGAGGTCATCGGTATCAACACGGCCATCATCGCCGGCGGACAAGGCATCGGCTTCGCCATTCCAGCCAACATGGCCAAGGACATCGTCAGCCAACTCAAGGACAAGGGCCGCGTCGTTCGGGGCTGGCTGGGGGTCATGATCCAGAAGATCACCCCGGAACTGGCCAAGACCTTCAAGCTGGAAGGTGAAAAAGGCGCCCTGGTGGCCGATGTGACCGATGGCGGACCCGCGGAAAAGGCCGGACTCAAGCGCGGGGACGTGATCGTGAAGTTTGACGACAAGCCCATCGGGGAATGGTCCGAACTGCCCACGATCGTCGCCGGCACCTCGATCGGGGCCAAGGCCAAGATCACGATCATCCGGGACGGCAAGGAAAAGGTCCTCACCGTGACCGTGGGTGAACTGACCGATGAGAAGGCGGCCGAAGCCCAGGCCCAGACCACGGACCTCGGTCTGACCGTCAAGGAACTGACCCCGGAACTGGCCGAGCGCCTGGGTTTGGGCGAAAGCGAGGGCGTAATCATCGCCGGCGTGGCTGACGATAGCGCGGCGGCCGAATCCGGCCTCAAACCCGGCGACCTGATCGTTGAAATCGACCGGAATCCGGTCAAGGACATCGGCGAGTACCGTAAGGTCATCGTTGGCAAGAAAAAGGGCGACACGCTGCTCTTTTTGATCAAGCGTGGTCCCAATACCCTGTTCTTCACCCTGAAGATTCAGTAGAGCCGAATCGCGGAAGCCGGACCTCCGGCCCCCGCGGTTCAGGCACATCCAAACGCAGCCGCGGCCCGGGTCATGCGGCCCGGGCCGCGGCTGGAATACACTGACCGGGCCCGCTTCTCGCGGGCCCACGCGCTCGTTCCAACGCCCGGATGGAGCTTCGGACGACATGACCGCCGCCAGCCTGACCGTCGAGGCCCCCGCCAAGATCAACCTCCATCTTTCGATCGTCGGCCGAAGGGCGGACGGGTATCACCTGCTCCGGACCCTGATGCTCAAACTGGACCTGGTCGACCGGCTGAGTCTGACCCTCCGGCCCCCGGCCGAGGGTGTGCGGCTCCAGGTGCGGGGACTCGACCTGCCGGCAGACGATAGCAACCTGGTCCATCGGGCCGCCACCCGCTTCCTCGATGCCGCCGGCCGGAAGGACGGACTGGACCTGGTCCTGGAAAAGGCGATTCCCGTTGCTGCCGGCCTGGGTGGGGGCAGCTCCGATGCGGCGGCCGCCCTCCGGGCCCTGAACCGCCTCTGCGACCGGCCCCTGAGCCAGCGGGAACTGACCGACCTGGCCCTGAGCCTGGGGGCGGACGTGCCGTTTTTCCTTTTTCCTGCCGCTTCGGCCTGGGCCGAAGGCATCGGCGAACGGCTCCGGCCCGGCCCGGAACTGCCCGGCCTCGGCTTTCTTCTGGTCAATCCGGGCTGGCCTCTGTCCACGGCCTGGGTTTACAAAAATTTCAAATTAAAGATGACAAATAGGCCTCAAGCAAATATAAGTTGGGCGTTTAACGAGAGTTCTTTCACAATTGAGGATGTCCTTTGTAACGATCTGGAGACGGTGGTTACGGCTAACTATCCAGAAATTGGAGAAATCAAGGCACTCCTATTAAGCGCGGGGGCTTCCGGCGCCTTGATGACGGGCAGTGGACCGACGGTCTTTGGCGTATTTCCTGAGGGAAGCGGTATGGAGCAGGCCCGCCGACGACTGGAACGAACAGGGCGGGGCAAATGGATGGTTCGCCCTGCGAATATGTGGGTTGAACCCTTGACGGGCCTTCAATAGACTTGCTGGGGTGTCGTCAAGTGGTAAGACACGGGTCTTTGGAACCCGCATTCGCAGGTTCGAATCCTGCCACCCCAGCCAATAATTATAATAATGCGCAATGATCTGATAATCACGACCGGCAATTCAAACCCGGGGCTGGCCGAGGAGATATGCAAGTATCTTTTCCAGCCGCTGGGCACCTCCCATGTGCGCCGTTTTTCCGACGGCGAGGTCTTTGTTGAACTCGGGGAAAATGTTCGCGGACGCGACGTTTATGTGATCCAGTCCACGTGCAGCCCGGTCAACGACAACCTCATGGAACTGCTGATTCTCATGGACGCCCTCAAACGGGCCTCGGCCCGGCGCATCACCGCGGTCGTACCCTATTATGGGTACGCGCGTCAGGATCGGAAAGTGGCCCCCCGGGTGCCCATCAGCGCCAAGCTGATCGCCGATCTGCTTACCGCCGCGGGCGCCCAGCGCGTCCTGTCCCTGGACCTCCACGCCGGTCAGATTCAGGGCTTTTTCAATATCCCGGTCGATCATCTTTTCGCGGCCCCGGTCTTCCTGCAGTACCTGCGGGACCTGGACCTGGAAAATCCGGTCATTGTTTCACCCGACGCCGGCGGCGTCGAGCGGGCCTGGGCCTATGGCAAGCGGTTGAACGCCACCATGGCCATCATCGACAAGCGGCGGGAAAAACCCAATGAAGCCAAGGCGATGTCCATCGTGGGCGATGTCCGGGGAAAAACGGCGGTCATCGTGGACGACATGGTCGATACCGCCGGCACGCTGACCCAGGCGGCCGAAACCATCATGAACCAAGGGGCCAAGGAGGTCATCGCTCTGGCCACCCATCCGGTCCTGTCCGGACCGGCCATGGAACGGATCAATAACTCGGTCCTGAAGTTAGTGGTCGTGACCAATACCATCCCCTTGTCCGGGGAAGCCGAAACGAGCGACAAGATCAAGGTCCTGTCCGTGGCCAGCCTGCTCGGCGAGGCCATTCGCCGAATACACCAGGAAGATTCGGTCAGCTCACTGTTTGTCTGACGACCATATGCCGAAGCCGGCGGCCCAAGCCCCGGCTTTCGTTTGGAGGAATATCGATGGATATGGCATCTTTAAGCGCATCGCCCCGAACCGCTACCGGCAAGGGGCCCGCGCGTCAACTCCGCCGCCAGGGCCTGATCCCGGCCATTTTTTACGGGCCCGGGCGGGACCCCCGCCCCTTGAGTGTCAACTCCAAGGACCTGAGGAGCATTTTCCTGTCCGGCCAGCACAACCTCATCAGGCTGACGATCCAGGGAGACGAGGCCGGCGAGGAAAAAACGGTCATGCTCAAGGACCACCAGCTTCATCCGGTCAAGCGCAACCTGTTGCACGCCGACTTCTACGAAATCGACGTCAACCGGCCCATTGAAACCGAAGTGCCGCTGGTTCTGCTCGGAAAACCCATTGGCACGGACAAGGGCGGCCTCTTGCAGCAGATACGGGTGGCCTTGACCATTTCGGCCCTTCCCTTGAACGTTCCCATGCAGATCGAAGTCGATATCAGCCATCTCGACCTGGGCGATTCCCTGCACGTCGAAGAGCTGCTGGCCCCTGAAGGCGTCGAGATTCCCTACGAGACCAACTTCACGCTGGCCACGGTGGCGGCGCCCAAGGGTATCAAGGCGGAGGAAGAGGTCGAAGGCGAAGAGGGCGAAGGTTCGGCCGAGGAGGACGAGGCGTCATAGCGATCGCCGCAGGCGGGGGGGCGCCCTGGTGCTTTTAGTCGTCGGTTTGGGCAACCCCGGGCCTGAATATGCCCGAACTCGACATAACGTCGGTTTTTCAGCCCTGGATCGGCTGGCCGGCGACAACGGCATCACACTGGATCAGACCCGGTTTTCCAGTCGGGTCGGCCGGGGAAGAATTTTAGGAGCCGATGTTCTCCTGGTCCAGCCTCGGACGTTCATGAACCTGAGCGGACGGGCGGTGCGGGCCGTCATGGACTATCTGAAGATCGGTCTCCCGGACCTGCTGGTTTTGCACGACGACATGGATATCGAACCGGGTCGGATCAAGGTGGCGGCCCGTGGCGGCTCGGCCGGCCACAAAGGGGTGGCCTCGATTATCGAGACCTTGGGCACCGACCGTTTCGGTCGGGTCAAGATCGGCATCGGGCGCCCGGAGCCGGGTCGTCCGGCCGAACCCTGGGTCCTGGGACGTTTCGATCCGGAAGAAGAGCCGGTGATTGAAAAAGCGATCGGGGAGGCGGCGGCGGCGGCGGAAGCATTTGTTTCCAAAGGGTTGGCGGCCGCCCAAGAGATATTCAACCGCAAGGATAATGATTAGCTAAAGGAGAAGGAGGAGGTAAAAGGCTGATGCTACAGTTAACACCGTATGCACCATTACTGGGGATTGTGGGACTGGTCATCGCGTATGCCATATACGTATGGCTGAAGAAGCAGCCCAACGGCAACGAGACCATGGTGGAAATCGAAGAGATGATCCACGACGGGGCCATGGCATTCCTGAAAAAGGAATACACCTACCTGGCCTTTTTTATCGTGGCCGTCTTCATTCTGCTCTTGGTCGGCCTGAACTGGCAGACGGCCATTGCCTTTCTGACCGGCGCCCTGTGCTCGATTTTCGCCGGTCTCATGGGCATGACCGCGGCCACCCGCGGCAACTCGCGGACCGCCGAAGCAGCCAACAAGCACGGCCAGGCCGCCGCGCTGAACGTATCCTATTTTTCCGGCGCGGTCATGGGTCTGTCCGTGGCCTCCCTGGGCCTCGTGGGCGTCGGCTTCTGGTTCTACATCTTTGGCGGCGACGTCAAAACGGCCCAGTTCATTAACGGGTTCGCCATGGGCGCCAGTTCCATCGCCCTGTTCGCTCGTGTGGGCGGCGGCATCTACACCAAGGCCGCGGACGTGGGCGCCGACCTGGTCGGCAAGGTCGAAGCCGGGATTCCCGAGGACGATCCCCGGAACCCGGGCGTCATCGCGGACAACGTGGGGGACAACGTGGGCGACATCGCCGGTATGGGCGCGGACATTTTCGAGTCCTACGTCGGTTCGGTCATCGCCACCATCGCCATCGGCGCGACCATGACCCTGGCCGGCGATCAGACCGATATGCGGATGGCCTACATGGCCCTGCCCCTGCTCGTGGTCATGGGCGGTCTGCTGGCGTCCTTCGTGGGCGTCTTCTCGATTCAGGCCCTCAAGAACATCAATCCGGCCGGGGCCCTGCGCTACACGACCTTCATCGCCGCGATCATTTTCGTCATTCTGACCTACAACACCATCTCCTACCTCGGCATGCCCGTCGGCGTGTTCTGGGCGGTTGTCTCCGGTCTGCTGGTCGGCATCGCCATCGGTCTGCTGGCCGAGTACTACACCTCGGGCCCGCCGGTCAAAAAGATCGCCGCCCAGACGGAAACCGGCCCGGCCACGGTCGTCATTTCCGGTCTGGCCATTGGCATGGAATCCACCTACCTGCCCATTCTGGGCATCTGCGTGGCCATTTTCGTCTCCTTTAAGACCGCGGGCATCTACGGTATCGGCATTTCGGCCGTGGGCATGCTGGCCACGGTCGGCGCGACCATGACCGTGGACGCTTACGGCCCCATCGCCGACAACGCGGGCGGCATTTCCGAGATGGCCGGTCTGGGACCTGAGACCCGGAAGATCACCGACTCGCTGGACTCCCTGGGCAACACCACCGCGGCCATCGGCAAGGGCTTCGCCATCGGCTCGGCGGCCCTGACCGCCCTGGCCCTGTTCGTGGCCTTCACTCAGGCCTCCGGCCTGAAGGTCATCGACATCACCGACCCCATGGTCGTGATCGGCGTCTTCATCGGCGGCATCATTCCCATGCTCGCCGCGGCCCTGACCATGACCTCGGTCGGCAAGGCCGCCTTCCAGATGGTCGAGGAAATCCGGCGTCAGTTCCGTGAAATCCCCGGCCTGCTCGAAGGCAAGCCCGGCGCCAAGCCCGACCCGGCCACCTGCGTGGCCATCGCCACGGGTTCGGCCCTCAAGGAGATGATCCTGCCCGGCCTGATCGCGGTGATTTCTCCGGTCGTCGTGGCCATCTTCCTGGGCAAGGAGTCCCTGGGCGGCATGCTTCTGGGCGCGACGGTCATGGGCGTCTTCCTGGCCCTGTTCATGGCCAACGGCGGCGGCGCCTGGGACAACGCCAAGAAGTACATCGAAGCCGGCCATTTCGGCGGCAAGGGTTCGGCCAACCACAAGGCCGCCGTGGTGGGCGACACCGTCGGCGACCCCTTCAAGGATACGTCCGGACCGGCCATGAACATCCTGATCAAGCTGATGTCGGTCGTGTCCCTGGTTATGGCCCCGCTGCTGGCCCAATGGACCGGCCTGTTGAGGTGGTAATCTGAAGCCGGTCGGCCTCCGGGCCGGTCGTCTGACCGAATAGGAACCGAGAAAGGACCGGCCCCCGAGGCCGGTCCTTTCGTTAGGAGGACCGCCGTGCCCCTCTCCTGCGGACTGGTCGGACTGCCCAACGTGGGCAAGTCCACCATCTTCAACGCCCTGACCGCCGCCGGCGCCCAGACCGCCAACTATCCTTTCACCACCATCGAACCCAATCACGGCCTGGCCGTGGTCCCCGAACCCCGGCTCCAAAGCCTGGGACGCCTGGCCGGGCAGAGCCAGACCGTTCCGGCCGCCGTCGAATTCGTGGATATCGCCGGCCTGGTCCAAGGCGCCAGCCAGGGGCAGGGACTCGGCAACCAGTTCCTGGGGCATATCCGCCAGGTGGACCTGATCGTCCACGTCCTGCGCTGCTTTTCCGACCCCAACGTCACCCACCACGACCCCATCGTCGACCCGGCCCGGGACGCCGACCTCATTCGCACCGAACTCGTTCTGGCCGACCTGGAAATACTCGAACGGCGGCAGACCAAAATCCGAAAGGTGGCCCAGTCCGGAGACCGCGAGGCTCAAAAGGCCCTGGCCGCGTACGAGCGCTTTGCCGAAACCCTTCAGGCCGGCAAGACCCCGGCCGCCATCCGGGGCGAAGAACCCCTGCTGGCCGAACTCGGACTTCTGACGGCCAAACCCGTGCTCCTGGTCGCCAACGTGGACGAAGCGGAATTGAAGACCCCGACTCGGGTCCCCGTCCTCCAAACGTACGCGGACAGTTGCCAGGCCCTCCTGGTTTCCATCTGCGGAGACCTCGAAGCGGAGATGATCGAACTGGAACCGGACGAACGGGCCGAATTTCTGGCCTCCCTGGGTCTGCGGGAGTCCGGGCTCAACCGCCTCATCCAGGCCGCCTTCCAAGTCCTGGGGCTGATCACCTTTTTCACCATCGTCGGCGCGGAAGTCCGGGCCTGGCCCGTACGCGCCGGGACCACCGCCATGGCCGGGGCCGGTAAAATACACACCGATATGGCCCGGGGATTCATCGCCGCCGAAACCATCGACTACGAAAACCTGATCGCCGCCGGGTCCATGGCCGCGGCCCGGGAGGCAGGGCTGGTTCGCATCGAGGGGCAGAACTACGTCCTGGCCGACGGTGACGTGGTCACCTTTCGTTTCCACGTCTAGTGGGGTGTGCGGGAATTTCCTGGAAACAATGCGGACGCCCGGTCCGTCATCGGGAAGAGCCCCGGGGCGACGAAGTGATCTTTAACTAACTGATAACATATCATATGTTATCAGAGGTCGCTGTGTGATCGCCTCGCAATGACCATTGTAAGGTCCGGGAGCCGGCCAGGGGTTTTCCAGGACGCCGCACCCGCCTGAATCACTCGTGACACCTCGGGGCTCGACTCTGGCGGTCGGATATGTCGTCCGGACGGACGACATGGGGCAGGGCGGTGACGTTTTCATGGACTTTAGGAAAAAGAATTTTTGACTATATGTAAAAAGCCGTGTATTATGAATGGAGACTCATTTTTATTCTGGAGGAAACGGGCGGATGTTTAAGGTGGGAGACTTGGCTGTCTACCCCGCCCATGGTGTCGGTCGGATTGAAGCCATTGAAACCAAAGAGGTCGCCGACCTCAAGCAGAGTTTTTATATCATGCGCATTCTGGAGAACGACATGATCATCATGATCCCGACCCAGAATGTGAACAACGTAGGGCTGCGCGAAGTGGTCAGCTCGACGGCTCTTCCCGAGATATTTGATATATTAAAAGAAAAGGACGTATCCCTCGAGACTCAGAACTGGAATCGGCGCTACCGGGAATACACGGAAAAGATCAAGACCGGAGCCCTGGCCGAAATCGCCGCCGTCTTGCGGGACCTGTCCCTGCTCAAGCAGGACAAGGAACTGTCTTTCGGCGAGCGGAAAATGCTGGATACCGCCCGAAATCTGCTGGTCAAGGAAATATCGGTGGCCAAAAACCAGTCCGAAACCAAGGTGGAAAAAGAGATCATGGGCTGTTTCAACAGCCCCCCCTCTAAAAAATAACCCCAAGACCGATTCCGCCCGCCGGAATCCCGATGGCCAGCACTCGACCCCGTGAACCCAAAATATTCCTTCAAGGTTCCTGAAATCAGCCAGGGCCAGCGTCTGGACCGCTGTCTCACGGACTGGGCTCCGGACCTGTCCCGTTCGCGGATCAAAAGTCTGATCGACCAAGGGTTGGTCAGTGTCGAGGATCGCCCGGCCAAGGCCTCGCAAAAGCTCAAAACCGGCCAGTCCGTCGACCTGATCGTGCCCGAGGTCCGCCCCTCGGAACTGGAGGCGGACCCGGGGGTCGCCTTCGATGTGCTCTACCAGGACGAGGACGTCATCGTCATCAACAAGCCGGCCGGGCTGGTGGTCCATCCGGGCGCAGGACACCAGGGCGGGACTCTGGTTCACGGTCTGCTGGCCGTCTGCGACGACTTGGCCGGGGTGGGCGGCGAGGCCCGGCCGGGCATTGTGCATCGGCTGGACAAGGACACGTCCGGCGTCATGATCGCGGCCAAGAGCGACCGGGCCCACCAGGCCCTGGTCGAGGCCTTCAAGGGAGGCGGTATCCGTAAGACCTACCTGGCTTTGTGCCGGCGTTGGCCGGATGCGGAACGGGGAGAAATCGACGCCCCGATCGGTCGGCATCCCGTCCGCCGCAAGGAGATGTCCACCCGATCCCGGGCCGGGCGGCCGGCCCTGACCCGCTGGGAAATACTGCGTCGGTACGGGCTGGGCGCTTCATTGCTCCAGTTGCGGATTCTGACCGGCCGCACTCACCAGATCCGGGTCCACCTGGCCTCTCTGGGCTGCCCGGTTCTGGGCGACCGTGTTTACGGCTCGGAGAGCGGCGGGACCGGCGGAGCCTGGAAACCCCTGAAAAACCTGCTTACACGCCAGATGCTTCACGCCAGGGCCCTGGGCTTCCAGCATCCGGTCACGGGGCAGGACCTTGAATTCGAAGCCCCTTTGCCTCCGGACATGGACCGGCTCATGACCGCGCTCGAGGAGTCCGGTCAGGCTCCGCCCCGGAGCCGGGTGACCCCCTAACCCCGATTTCTCACCGGGTTCGGTAGCGAGGTCGAGAAATCATAAGCGAAACGAGCGTTGCAGCAAGGATTTCCCGGCCTCGGCAGGAAGCTGGCGAGAAATCCGGGCAAGTGATTGGGGGCGCTCCCGATGCGCCCGCACGGGCGGCTGAAATCCAAAATGCCCCGGTTCAATGATTACGGGGCCGGGCAATTACCGCTTGACAACCCCGATGGGTTGGGATAGACTGACAAGCTAAAGGGATTTGATTTTTTACCCTACCTGGGTCAACTCCAAATTATTCCAAGCACTTAGCCTTTGCCGCTTATTGGGGTCCCCTGAAGTGCTCAATCCCTGCCTAGCGCGATAGGGGAAATGATTCGGAGTCGCACCCAACTTCATTCATCGGTTTCAGGAGAGCAGTCCTCGAGAACCTGACCGTTCGCGGTGTCCCAAAACATAAAGCCTCGACTCTCGAAACCCGCTGGCTATCCAGCGGCCCGAGAATCGCAGGACTGTTCGACCCGACAAGCCGGTGTGACGGCGGATCGAGAATATCTGATCAGGAAAGGAAGAATCCTAAGATGAACATAGCTGAGCTGAAACAAAAAAAGATAAGCGAACTGGCGACGTTGTCCAAGGAATACGGGATCGAGGGCGCGGCCGGCATGCGCAAGCAGGACCTGATTTTCGCCCTGATCGAGGCCCAGACCGAAAAGAACGGGCTGATATACGGCGGCGGGGTCCTCGAAACCCTGCCCGACGGATTCGGATTCCTGCGGGCCCCGGAATCCAACTACCTGCCGGGCCCGGACGATATCTACGTCTCACCGAGCCAGATTCGGCGTTTCAACCTGCGCACCGGCGACACCATCACCGGCCAGATTCGGCCGCCCAAGGAAAACGAGCGCTACTACGCCCTGCTCAAAGTCGAATCGGTCAACTTCGAGGACCCGGAGGTGGCCCGGGACAAGATTCTTTTCGACAACCTGACCCCCCTCTATCCGGAGGAGCGGATCAAGCTGGAGGTCGAGAAATCCAATTATTCCATGCGGATCATGGACCTGATGACTCCGATCGGCAAGGGACAGCGGGGCCTGATCGTCTCGCCTCCCCGCACCGGAAAGACCATGCTCCTGCAGTCCATCGCCAACAGCGTCACAACGAACAACAAGAACATGACCCTGATCGTCCTGCTCATCGACGAACGGCCCGAAGAGGTCACGGACATGCAGCGTTCGGTCAAAGGCGAAGTGATCAGCTCGACTTTTGACGAGCCGGCCCAGCGTCACGTGCAGGTGGCGGAAATGGTGATTGAAAAGGCCAAACGGCTGGTCGAGCACAAAAAAGACGTCATCATCCTCCTGGACAGCATCACCCGTCTGGCCCGGGCCTACAATACCGTCGTGCCGCCCTCGGGCAAGATTCTTTCCGGCGGCGTGGATTCCAACGCCCTGCACCGTCCCAAGCGCTTTTTCGGCGCGGCCCGAAACATCGAGGAAGGCGGTTCCCTGACCATCATTGCCACGGCTCTCGTCGACACGGGCAGCCGCATGGACGAGGTCATTTTCGAGGAGTTCAAGGGCACGGGCAACATGGAAATCCACCTGGACCGCAAGCTCTCGGACAAGCGGGTCTTTCCGGCCATCGACATCAACAAGTCAGGGACCCGCAAGGAAGAACTCCTGCTTCAGGACAAGGAACTCAACCGCGTCTGGATCATGCGCAAGCTGCTTTCGCCCCTGACCCCGGTGGACAGTATGGAGTTTCTCCTGGACAAGATGAAGGGGACCAAGAGCAACAAGGACTTCCTGGACTCGATGAACGTCTGATCAGCCGATCGGGATTTGGGAACACCGGGCCGGCCCTTTGGGCGGCCCGGCGCCCGTTTCGGCGGCCGTTGGAAAAGGCGGTCGGTCCTCAGTCCCCCCCGCCGGGCCCTTCCTCGTCGGCCACGGATTCCCGGATTATGCGATTGACCAGACGAAAGTTCTCCTCGAAAGAGCTGGGATAGACCCGTCCGGTCTCGATGAACTTGACCAGGATTTCCTTGGTCGCCTTGAGGACGATTTCTTCTTTTTTATTCAATTAGATACCTCCGTAGGGACCCGGGCCCTGCCGGCCATGGCGGCAGGCGTGGCCCAAGGCGGCCGGATCAGACCTTGCCGCCCATGAGCGCGCCGATGGGCCGTAATTCTTCGATGTTGTCGCAGGTGAATTTGATGCTCGCCGTCAGGGGGACGGCCACGATCATGCCGGCCGCGCCCCAGAGCCACCCCCAGAAGATCAGGGCGAACAGGGCCACCAGGGGCGAGAGATTCACGCTGTCACCCAGGATTTTCGGTTCGATCATGTTTCCCAGAACCAGCATGATCGCGGTCAGGACCACGAGCAGCCACAGAGCGGTCACCCAGCCGTGCTGAACCAGGGCGATGGCCGCGGGCATCAGGGCGGCCAGCAGGACGCCGATGGTGGGAATGAAGTTGAGCAGAAAGGTGAAAAAGCCCCAGGTGATCGGGAAGTCCACCGTGAAAAAGAGACAGACGATCACGACCAGGGCGCCGGTGATGAAACTGGTCAGGGTCTTGGCGCCGATGTAGCTCTGGACTTGATGGGAGATCGCTTCCAGGGCCTCGTTGATCCGGGCGGCCTGTCGTTCCGGAAAGGCCTGGTTGATTTTCAAGGGCAGTTTGGGCCGGCCGAAGACGAGGTAGATCAAAAAAACGAAGATGAACAACAGGTACCAGATCAGGTTGAAAAAGGAGTTTAGGGTCGAAGCCACCATTGAACTCAGGGACAGGCGGCTGAGTTCGGTGCGCAGTCTCAGGTTGTCCAGCGGCCCGATGTCGATATGGGTCAGGTTCCGGGCTTCGGAGATCATGGCGTTGATCTTGCTCTCGTACTTGGGAAACTGGTCCTGGAAGGACAGCAGGCTGCCCAGGACGATGGAACCGACCAGCCAGACGAAGAGGACGGTCAGGACGATGGTTGTCGAGGCGGCCACGATCAGGGGGACCTTGCGGCGGGTCAGCCGGTTGACCAGCGGATTGAGCAGGAAGGAGATCAGCACCGCGATGGCCAGGGGCAGGAAGAAGAACTGCATGACCCGGAGCAGCCAGCAGACGATGATGGCCAGTCCCAGGCCGAAAAACAGATTGATGATGCGGTTGGACATGCGGTCTCATCCTTGCCGGAAACCTGGACCCGGAGCCGCCCGGACCATGGGGGGAGAGGAAGAAGGCGTAAACTCCCGCCGCTGGCCGGCGGCCCCGCGCCCGGGTCAAGAAGAACCCGATCAAGCCCTCCTTGCGGGGTCATTATAGGGCCGGCCCAGCAATAATGGGTGAAAATTTTTATTGAGTGTTGGTGGTGGTTCCCGGGGGAGTGTGAAATAATTTTTCGTAAAGTCGTTTTGAGGGGGACGGGAGCCGGGTATCCGGTAACTAAT